>WQTH01000044.1 GCA_009786415.1 Chitinispirillia bacterium
TCGGCCATCATGGAGTACGCCGAGGGGTCGGGCCACGGGGAGTTCATCATAGGCACGGAGATCAGCATTGTCGAGAATTTGCAATACAGGTGCCCCGCGAAGCGTTTTTACCCGCTGAGCATGATGATGCTCTGCCCCAACATGAAGATCACCNCCCTCGTGGACGTGCTGAACTGCGTTAAGGGCGAGGGCGGGGAGGAGATCGTTTTATCCGGCGATACAATCTCCGCGGCGAGGGTTTGCATCGACAGGATGATTGAGCTTGGGGGGTGAGGATTGGCGGCTTGACCACTCCGGCTCCATAAATTTTTTAAATAAAAATGTTTTTTTGTACAGATGGTATTATATTATTAAGACGGAACCTGATAATGGCTTTTAAACTGGAACTATATGATATTTATGAGAATATTAAAAATAACATTTTTGTGTATTATTGCATTATTATTTTGCGGTTGTACAACCAGCATAATAAAACTTTATAGCATAAAGAATCAGAAATATCCAATATGGATGTTAAATTATGAATGGGGACGAAATTATCTCGGCTTACAATATGATGAACATAATAAAGAGCGTTACGAGTATGATCAAAATATTTTTTTTATTGAAAATGGCGGGCTGTATGGAAGCAGAAATTCTTATATGAGACTTTTAATAAATCCGGAAATTAAATTTGAATATTTAAATATCATCGAGATAAGTTATGTTAAAGATAATGAAAAAATATATCTTTTTAAAAATAGAACCATAAAGAATGAGGGCTATCGGTATAAAGAGTTACCTGTTATAAAATACAGAAATTTTCCCAAATATTTTAAAAACATGAACGCAGGTGAAAATGTAATTATTACAATCCGTCAAATATATAAATTTGATAAAGGTCCGATAATTACCGAAGACGCGCCATATAGGTTGGCTTGTCTTGAACAGGAATACCATCCGTTAAGTTGGCTGGTGCTTTTTATTCCTACAAGATAGCGGGGCATACGGGGCGCTTACCGCATACAACATGATTGTTTACCGTTTGTCCTCTCCCCCCGCCCCTGCCGTGCGGGATACGTCTATGCCGGTTTATTGATGAGGTATGGCGGGCGGCCGCTTTGCACGACCGCCCGTGTGTTAAGATTTTAGCCATACCTGCTGTAGCTATATGGTGTAGCTCTTGGGCCCTTCCGCGAAAGTGAATGTTTCCACTTCTTCCGCCTCGATGTAGAAAAGCCGGAAGACCGGGTTCTGGCTGCTTGTGCAGAACTAAAATCCTTTAAAAAATATTTTTCATAAGGCCCTGCCATTAATTATATTATACTTTCAGATTCCCACATAACTACATAACTAAAGGAGGCATTATCATGGCAGGTAAAAACGTAGGCCTTTTTGGCCCCCCGGGCGCGGGCAAGGGTACTCAGGCCGCGAAGCTTCGCGAGCTTTTGAATGTTCCCCACATCTCCACGGGCGATATGTTCCGCGAGAACCTTAAAAACGGCACCGAGCTGGGCCGCAAGGCGCAGGAGTATATGAGCAAGGGCGGGCTGGTTCCCGACGAGGTCACCATCGCCATGGTCAGGGATCGCCTTTCCCGCGCCGACGTAAAGGGCGGTTTTCTGCTTGACGGCTTCCCGCGCAATGTGGCGCAGGCCGAGTCGCTCGACAAAATGCTCGCCGATATCGGGCTGCCGCTCGACCATGTGGTCAACATCTCAATCGCCGACGATGAGGTTATGGCGAGGCTGGCCAAGCGGGCCACAATAGAGGGCCGCGCCGACGATGCCAAGCCGGAGACCGTCAAATGCCGCCTCGACACCTACAAGGCGCAGAGCGAGCCGTGCCTGGCCTACTACCGCCCTAAGGGGGTTTTGCGGGACATCGACGGTATCGGGACGATTGACGAGGTGTTCGCGCGGATCTCGAAGGTCTTTGCGTAAACGCCGGCGCTGTTACTGCTTACCGCGGGATAACGGGTGATACTATGGCAGACGTTACGAGAATCGGCATTGCCGGTTATATGGGCGCGGGTAAGAGTACCTGCGCCCGTTTGTTTGAATCCGGCGATACACTAATCATAAACGCCGACGACGAGGCCAAGCGGGTGATGCTGGGCGACCGCCGGGTGGTGGATAATTTGCGCAGCGTGTTTGGGGGCGGGGTAGTGTGGGACGACGGGGCGCTGCGGTTTGACGTTCTGGGGCGTATCGTATTTCAGTCGATTGAATCGCTGTCCGCCTTCAACAGCATAGTCCATCCGCCGGTACTGGAGCATTTGGAGCGCCTTGTAGCCGGGTGTACGAAACCCCTGTGTATCCTCGACGCCGCGCTGATACCGCTTTGGGCGGGGGTCCGCGGGAAAGATATCCGGCTTGACCGTTATATATGGATAGACACGCCGTTTGATGTGCGCCTCGAACGCATTAAGGCCAAGAGGGGCGGTATCGACGCCGATGAATTAGTCCGCAGGATGCGTTTACAGGAGGAGATCATGCCCGTGCCGCAGGGGGATCATTGGGTCAGGCTGACGGACGCGGGCTGCCGTGAGTATATCGTCAATCATCATCATCTTCCTCCGCCTCCCGGTCTTCCCTGATCCTGTCCTGCACCGCCTGCCGGCTGATCTCCGGGTCTACGTTCATAAGCGCGGTGTACTGCGCCCTGTATGCGTTGACATCCGCGAACCCGCACATCGCCGCGATTTTGTCGATAGTCAGGTCCGGGTCTTTCATAAGCCCCTGCGACCGCTTTATCCGCCTTATCGTCAGCAGCCTGTCAAAGGTAATGTCCAAATCCTTTTGCAGCGCCGCCGCAACTTCATTTTCGTTTTTGTCAATTGATTTAAGGACGTCCTTTATCCCAAACCCCGTTTCGGTCAGCCGGTTTTCGATGCACTCGATGACCGCTTCCGTTACGGGNGAGTAGTTGTCCTCCATCATCCGGTCCTCTTTGATCTCGTTGCGCCGCGCGAGGACGGTCTGCATGATGGTAAGCACCGCGAATATGAGTATTATGGCGACCAGCGCGTAGAATAGCATTTTGAACCAGATGGCGGCGTGGCTGAACCGCGCCGTGCCCCAGGTGTTTGGGCTGTAGCGGGTAAACCGCCCGCCGCCGGCCCACGAGTAGTATGATGTGTCGTGCTCGATCCGGCCGATTGTCGCCCCTATGGGGTTGACTGTGCGTTTTATGGGCGTTTGGAGGGNGGAGTGTGAAGTTTGGAGTTTGCCGGTGTCGTCATTGGCGTTATCGGCATCCGTATCGAGTGCGGCGCTTACATCGTCCTCGTCGTCGCCGAACAGGTCGTCGAACAGGTCGCCCGCGTTCCCGCCGCGCGTAACCCTGTCTACATTCATCACCGTAATGTCCATGCCTATTTGCGACGGCGGCAGCTCGAAGCCGGATAGCAGGGAGAACGGGATCGCCGCCTCTATGGTGTACCCCCTGTCCAGTTCGGTAACCGCCCGCCAGTCCATCTCGTCGCGGAACAGCTGGCCGAGGCTGTCGCAGCGGACGTACCCTTTGCCCTCTATGTACTCGCCGGTGAAGGTGATGCTGCGGGTGAACGGGCCGAAGCGCAGGCTCCTGTGGGTTATGCCGGGGAAGTCGGTGCGGTCGCGGTACATATCCAGATGCAGCTCGACAAAGTCGCCCGGCGTTATGGAGGTGTCGTTGATCCACGCGGTGAAGTAGAGCTTCGCGCTCGACCACAGCATCCGAAACTCCCCGATTCCGCTCTCGCCCTCAAAGCGTCCGCTCTGGGCGCGGCTCCACTTGTCGCGGCTGCCGTCGAGCGGGAAGTCGCTGGCGCGGCCCTGCTGGCGTATGCTGTAATGGCGGGTATGCGACGGCGCCTGCGAGCCGCGCCTGAGCGCCCATAGGTGCGGCTTGGGCGGGGAGACGATAACAAGGCCCGGAGCGTAGAGTATGTACCCGAACTGCAGGTGCGCGGGGTCCTGGTCCGGCGCCGACGCGCAATCCCAAATAGCTTTGTAGGGGGGGGACGAGATTACGCCCAAAGTATCGCGGCGGTTCTGCGAGTGGTGGACGAAGAGCTTTACGGAGTCGACCGGGAGCATGGGCTCGATTTCGTAGGCAACGGTGTTGGCGGTGATGACCGTGCGCGGTTTGGGGGATACGACGCGCGCGCTGTCGGCGGTGATCATCCTGACGAAGTCTGTGCCGCCGGCCCCGGCGCTGTCGCTGATCGTGTCCGCCGGGGCCAATCCGGCGGGGGCAGGGTCTAATATTGTCAGGTTCGGATTGAACTTTTTGGACGTGTCGATGTCCGTAACGGCATACACCAGCCCCCCTGAGAGCAGCGCGCAGAGGATAAATAACGGCACGACGGCATTATATGGCAGCGGTGGCATCTTTTTCATATATTAATGAATATACATATCGCCGCCGCCCACGCAACATATTTGTGGGAATAATCCTCCCCGTCCGCCCCTTTTTGCGCCGGCAGCAATCTTTTGCCATTTCGCCGCGCGGTATATATTATTTTGTAAAACTGTACCGTATCGACCCAAAACAGTCCGTCAGGAGCGTTAATATTATGGATAAGGGAGCAATAGCCGTCAAGCGGGCGCTGATAAGCGTGTCTGATAAGGCCGGGGTGGTGGATTTCGCGCGGATGCTTTCATCACGCGGGGTGGAGATATTGTCAACCGGCGGGACGTGTAAGTTATTGTCGGACAACGGAGTGCCGGTTGTGGCGGTAGACGCGTATACCGGCCATCCGGAGGTGATGGACGGCCGGGTGAAGACGCTGCACCCCAAGATCCACGGCGGGATATTGGCCGTGCGGGACAACCCGCGGCACGTTAAGGAGATGGAGCAGTGCGGCATCGGCCCCATAGATATGGTAGTGGTGAACCTCTACCCGTTCGAGCGGACGGTGGCCGGCGGGGCGGGGGTGGAAGAGGCGATTGAGAACATAGACATAGGCGGCCCGGCCATGGTGCGCAGCTCGGCGAAGAACCACGCGTTTGTGGCGGTGGTGGTCGATCCGGCGGATTACGGGGCGGTTGGGGCGGAATTGGCGGCTCACGGCGGGGCGGTTACGCAGGATACGCGCAAGCGGCTGGCGGTCAAGGCTTTCCGGCATACGTCGGCCTACGACGCGGCGATAAATGCCTATCTCTCAAAAATTTATTTGAATGAGGAAGTGCTGCAATTATATTATGGAGACGGGGACGTGCTCAGGTACGGCGAGAACCCGCACCAGTCGGCCGTTTTTTATAAAGATAAGCGGGTGACGGAGGCGTCCATGGCTGCCGCCGAGCTTTTGGGCGGCAAGGAGCTGTCCTATAATAATATAGTAGACGGCGACGCGGCCCTTGAGGCGGTAAAGGAACTGGCGGATGCGCCGGCGGCGTCGGTCGTCAAGCATATGAACCCCTGCGGGTACGCGACCGGAAAAACGGTCGCGCAGGCGCTTGAGGCGGCGTGGTCGGGGGATACGGTTTCGGCTTTCGGCAGCGTCATCGCGGTGACGCGGGCCGTGGATATTGAGGCGGCTAAGGTTTTGGCGGGCCGGTTTGTGGAACTGCTGATCGCGCCGGATTTCAGTGACGACGCTTTGGAATATTTGAAGCAGAAGAGCGCGTCATTACGTATATTAAGGACTGGCGAGCTTGCGGGTGGATCCGGCAGCCCGCGTGTGGATGACAAATACGTCCTCAAACACGTAACCGGCGGGATGCTGCGGCAGGGCCGGGACGCCGCCGTGTTTGAGAAATGGGAGGCTGTCACTAAGGCGCAGTTCCCGGAGAACAAGGGGGCGCTGGCGGTATTCGCGAACAAGGCGTGCAAGCACGTCAAGTCGAACGCGATTATCCTCGCGCAAGAATATTTACCCGGCCTCAACCGTATTATCGGGATGGGCGCGGGCCAGCCTAACCGGGTAGACTCGTTGAGGAAGCTCGCGGTGACCAAAGCGGCCGAGAACATCCGTATGGATTACGGGAAGCGCTCGGAACCCGTGCCGCAGGGTACGCCGCCGGAGTTTGCGGAATTAGTTATGGCGTCCGACGCCTTTTTCCCGTTTGCCGACACGATAGACGAGGCGAACGCCGCTGGCATCCGCTATATCGTCCAGCCGGGCGGTTCGAAGCGGGACAGCGAGGTGGTTGAGGCGTGCGATAAATATGGGATTGCGATGGTGTTTACCGGAATGAGGCATTTCAGGCATTGATAAGGTTGATGTATTGACGGGATGTGGTTCGTTGGGGCGGACTGTGTTCGCCCGTAAATATCTATCAACATATGACGGGATGATTGCGGGGCGGCAATGCAGCCGTTCGCCGCCGTTATCGAAACGACAGGGCAAGAATAGGAATTATCATGGCTAAACATTTAGTGGTGGTAGAGTCTCCGGCCAAGTGCAAGGTCATTTCCAAGTATCTGGGGAAAGACTACGCGGTAAGGGCGACGATGGGGCACATAATCGACCTTCCGGAGAAGGAGTTCGGGGTCGACATCAATAACGACTTCACGCCAAAGTACACCGTCTCCAAGGGCAAGACGCGCGTGCTGCGCGAGCTCAAGGACGAGGCGGCCAAGGCCGAGAACATCTACCTCGCGCCCGACCCCGACCGGGAGGGCGAAGCCATTGCGTGGCACGTCGCGCGCAGCATCGCAAGCGAGAACGGCGCCGTCAAGCGCGTGATGTTCAACGAGATCACGAAGCGCGCGGTGCTCGCGGCGTTCGACACCCCGCAGGACATAGACATGAACAAGGTAAACGCCCAGCAGACACGGCGCATACTCGACCGCATAGTCGGGTACCAGCTGTCGCCCATACTGTGGCGTACGGTTTTTAAGGGGTTGAGCGCCGGCCGCGTGCAGTCGGTGGCGCTGCGGCTTATATGTGAGCGCGAGGATGAAATCAAGGCGTTCGTGCAGCGCGAGTACTGGTCGATCCACGGGATATTCGACCACAGGGGGACGAAGTTTTCCGCCAAGCTGATGTCGGTAGACGGCCGTAAATCCGGCGGCGCCGACGATGATCCGCTGCTGCCCGATGAGGCCGCGGCCAAGGCGGCGCTGGCGCGTTTGGAAAACGAGAAATTCTCCGTAACGGATGTCCAGCGGACGCAGAAGAGCCGCAAGCCGTACCCGCCGTTCATCACCTCCACCCTGCAGCAGGAGGCCGCCCGCAAGCTCAGCTTCAGCGCGGCGAAAACGATGATGGTAGCGCAGCAGCTATACGAGGGCCTGGAACTCGGCGAGCTCGGCTCCATGGGTCTTATCACCTACATGAGGACGGATTCGACGCGCATCGCGGCGGAGGCGCTCACCGACGCGCGCACCGTCATAAAGAGCCTGTTCGACGAGAATCACATGCCGTCGTCGCCGCGCTTCTACGGCAAGAGCAAGAACGCGCAGGACGCCCACGAGGCCATCCGCCCGTCGCAGGTAAACCTGAACTTCGCGCCTAACAAGGTCAAGGCGTTTCTGTCCAAGGATCAGTACAGGTTATATGAATTGGTGTGGAAGCGCTTCCTCGCCTCGCAGATGGAGAACGCGCTCTTCGACTCGACACGCGTAGACATAGACGGCGGCGGGTGCATATTCAGGGCGAGCGGGTCAATCATGAAGTTCGACGGGTTTCTGGCGCTTTACGACGAGAGCGTGGAAGACGCGGTAGACACCGGCGAGGGGCAGAACGAGAAGCTGCCGGACATGCAGACCGACGACAAGGTAAACAAGCAGGAGCTTATAGACAAGCAGCACTTCACCCAGCCGCCGCCGCGCTACACCGAGGCGTCGCTCGTGCGGGAGCTTGAGGATAAGGGGATCGGGCGGCCAAGTACGTACGCGCAGATCATAGACACGCTAAAGCGCCGCAAGTACACCACGGTCGAGGCGCGCAGGTTCTCGCCTACGGAGGTCGGCTATATGGTCAAGAACACGCTTGTCGAGCAGTTCCCCGACGTGTTCGACGTGGGCTTCACCGCCGGTATGGAGAATACGCTCGACGAGATAGAGTCCGGCGGCGCCGACTGGATCAAGGTACTCAAGGAGTTTTACGCGCCGTTTTCAGACCGCCTCGAAATCGTCAAAAAGAGCATCAAAAACCTGCGGGCCCAGAATCAGGAGGTTACCGACAGGCAGTGCCCGGAGTGCAAAGAGAATTTCCTGGTCGTAAAATGGAGCAAAAACGGCAAGTTCCTCGCCTGTCAGGGGTTCCCCGCCTGCAAGCATACCGAGCCGTTGGAGAAGACCGCGGCCGTGCCGGTAGACGAAAAGTGCGACAAGTGCGGCGCGCAGATGGTCATCCTCACGATGAACAACAGCAAATTCTTAGGCTGCTCGCGCTTCCCCGACTGCAAAAACACCCGCTCGCTGTCCATAGGCATGACCTGCCCGAACGACGGGTGCGGGGGGAACATAGTGGAGCGCAAAACCCGCCGCGGCAAGGTTTTCTACGGCTGCGACAAGTACCCCAAATGCAACTTCGCCACCTGGGACAAGCCCATAGCGAAGAAGTGCGAAAACTGCGGGAACCCGTACCTGACCCAAAAGGAGTACAAGCGGAAAGGGATTATGACGCGCTGCCCGGCCTGCAAAACGGAGGTCAAGGGGGCGTGTTGATATAAATCAGGTAAGTATTCGTGGAGGATCCTTGGAGCGGGATGTCGCCTCCGCCCCACTCCGCACCCATACCTATTGCGAAAAATTTACAATTATCGCACATCCAACCGTAGGGGCGTTGCACGCAACGCCCCTACAATGCCATTATCGCAACAAAATTGCATTTGCCGCATACCCCACGGGCGCGATTCATCGCGCCCGCAACCCCCGTGTTCAACAAATAAACATTTGGTGTACACGCTATAGGCATGGGTGCAGGGTGCCGTCCGGCGACATCACGGCTGTCGTGCAGTCGCACCGCGGCACCCTGTGCCCAGGCCGGGTATACAACAAATTTCCATTTGACGGACACCTCAGGTTCAGGCAGAATTTTGTAAAATAAAAAATCTTGTATTGCGGATGGGCATCAATTATATTAATTATGCAGCGTTGTATCCCGGGCAGACCTGCGGCCCTGTCCGGTAACACGCGCTGCGCTCACAGCCGCTCACATGGTTTACCTTATATTTAACGTTTTTACAAAACCTTAACTAAGAAGGAGGACGCCATATGCGCATTTTTGTGCCGCGTCTAAACCGTTGTGCCCGCTGTGTTTGCAGTACTGTGATTTTCCTGTTGTCGGGGGGGCTGCTTTTGTCCCTCGCGTGTGTTAAGGGCTCCGGTCCGTCCGGGCCGGAGGAGTTTGGGTCGCTTGAGGTCCGCGTCCGTGTTGTTACCCCGCCGCCTCTTCTAAAGGGGGCCGGCGGGGCGTCTGTGCAGGCTACCGTCGCCGACAGGCTCATTATTGAGGTGAGCGGCGAAGACCTGGCCCCGACGCGGTTCGAGAGCACCCGTCTTGATTTTTCGAGGCCGTCGGTCAGTGAGACGGTCACGCGGGTTCCCGTGGGCAAGAACCGTAATGTCAGTATTTGGGCGGTTGACAGGGGCGGCGGCGTCACGCACATCGACTCGCTTGAGTACCACACGGTGAACATTGAGGCCGCTGTGGTAACGCCGGTTGTGACGACGCTGATTCCGGCGGCGGGGTCTGTCTATTTGCAGTTTGCCGGGTTGTCTACGACCGTTAACTCCGTGTACGCCGTTTTCACAGCGCATGACGGGACGGTGGTGGCGGAGAACAGCGTAAGCAGGGCCGCGCGGACATTCATGACCCTCGACAACATCCCCGACAAGACTACCGGGGTGCTGCGTATAGCGATTATCGCGGTTGGCGGCGATACCACGCACGTGGCCACGCGGGAGTTTACGTTCAACGCACGCGGCGACAACACCATCGACCTGCATTTCATGGAGAACAGCGGGATGATAGCGGTGGACGTCGCCATGTACGCGCCGGGCGTTACCGTGGGCTCGTACAACTTTAACAGCGGAGAGTCGGCGGCAGTGGAGACCGGGGAGCTTATTATCACCGAGATAATGTGGAACGTTGGTAACGACAACTACATTGAGGTGTACAACCCCGGCGACGAAGCGCGTTTTTTTGAGGTGCTGACGACGGACATTGACGGCACGGTGCGCGATTTTGATAATGTGACGGTTGGCGGCGGCGCTTATTTAGTGATAGGCCGCCAGGCGCTGCCGTATGTCAACATCCACACCGTGACCACCGGCGGTCTGCCGATTACCACTACCGGCAACTGGATAACGCTGCGCCGTGGCCGGACCGGCCCGGTTATAGACAGGGTGATCTGCGCCGGCAACAACAGCGCACTTGGCTGGCCGGCGCTGTCGTCGTCGAACAACCGCTCTATAGAGCTGTCGCGCGAGCGTTATGACGTGATTGAGAACAATTTTGGGAAGAACTGGGCCGCGGCCGCGGAGTTGATTGCCGGGCAGACAAACCAATACGGCACACCGGGGTATTGATGGTTCCGGTTGAGCATTAATGGAGGATGGATTAAATGCGGCCTGCCGGGATCAACGCAAGTTATTGGCAGGCCGTTTATAATAAATATTGCAGGGCGCCCCCTACTGCAAATCTTTCAGCGCCTTTTCGGTCTTCTCAAGGTTTACGAGTATGCCCTGATACTTCTCCCGCTCTTTCTCGACGACCTCGGCGGGTGCGCGGGAGGCGAAGTTTTCGCTTTCCAGTTTCGCCTTTGTATTTGCCGCCATCGATTTCAGCCGCGCGGCCTCTTTTGTCAGGCGGTCGATCTCTACCTTTTTGTCGATCAGCCCCTCAAGGCTCAAAAATATCTGGTTGCCGCGGACGACCGACGATCCTGCGAACCCCGGCTTTTTCGCGTTTACATCGACAGTAGTTTCCGACAGCCGCGCGAAGGTGTTGATTACTGCCGTCTGTGAAGCGAGCCAGTCGGATACCGCCTTGTCGGCGGGGATGATGACCGCGGTTCCCGTCTTGTCGGGCGGGATATTGTTTTCCGAGCGGATGGTGCGGAGCGCGATGATGCAGCTTTTCAGTATGTCAAAATTATTTTCCACCGCTTCGTTGATTAGTGACGTATCGGGTTCGGGGTATTTCGCGAGCATGATTGATTCCGCGTCTATGACTCCGTCGAATGTCATTTTAGCCCTCAAATGGCTCCATATCTCTTCGGTTATGAACGGCATTATCGGGTGCAGTAATTTCAGGAGCGACGCGAGGAGGTATCCGCACAGCGACAGCGCGTCGGCTTTGAGCTGCGGGTCGTCTTCCTGATAGAAGTCGGCCTTTTTCGCCTCAATGTACCAGTCGCAGAATTCGCCCCACGCGAAGTCGTACATCGTGTGGCAGGCCTCGTTAAAGCGGAATGTGCTTACGGCGCTGTCCATGTTTTTGATGACGCGCTGCAGCTTCGACAGTATCCACTTATCCTCTGCCTTCAATCTATCAGCAGGCGGCAGCGCGCCTTTTACTGCCCCGTCATTGATATTGCCAAGGAGAAAGCGCGACGCGTTCCACAGCTTGTTCGCGAAGTTGCGGCCAATGTCGAACGTATCTTTGCCCAGGAACACGTCGGAGCCCTGCGCGGTGATCATTATCATCGAGAAGCGCAGCGCGTCGGTACCGTAGTCGCGGATGATTTCTAACGGGTCGATGGTGTTGCCGAGCGATTTGCTCATCTTGCGCCCCGTTTTGTCGCGCACCGTACCGTGCAGTATGACATCGGTGAACGGGAGCTTGCCGGTGAAGTGGCAGCTGGCCATGATCATCCGCGCGACCCAGAAGAAGAGTATCTCCGGCGCGGTTGCGAGCGTGTCGGTGGGGAAGAATTTTTTTATGAAGTTATTATCTTCCGGCCACCCCATGGTAGAGAACGGCCACAGCCACGACGAGAACCACGTGTCGAGCACGTCTTCGTCCTGCCGCAGGTTTGTTGAGCCGCAGTGCGTGCATTTGCCGGGCGCCTCTTCGTCTGCTATGACCTGCCCGCAGCTGCAGTACCATACGGGTATGCGGTGCCCCCACCAGATCTGGCGCGAGATGCACCAGTCGCGGATGTTTTCCATCCAGTCGATGTATGTTTTTTTATAGCGGGCGGGGTAGAACCGTATCTCATCGTTGACGGCGGCGGCGAGGGCCGGTTCGGCGAGCGGCTTCATCTTTACGAACCACTGGTCGGAGTAGTAAGGCTCTACGACCGTATCGCAGCGGTAGCAGTGGCCTACGGCGTGTTTGTGCTCTTCGATCTTTTCTACGAGCCCCGCGGCCTCAAGGTCTTCGATGATTGCCTTGCGGCAGTCGAAGCGGCCCATTCCCTTATACTTTTCGGGGATATCCCCGGCCATCTTCCCGCTGCCGTCCATCACCATAATGGGCACGAGGTTGTGGCGCTGCCCCATGCCGAAGTCGTTCGGGTCGTGCGCCGGCGTGACCTTGACCGCGCCGGTGCCAAACTCCTTGTCTACGAAGCCGTCTTCGATAAACGGGATGACGCGCCCGGTGAGCGGCAGGTTGATTTTCTTCGCCTTGATGCAGGTATAGCGCTCGTCGGTCGGGTTGACGGCTACCGCGACATCGCCAAGCATCGTTTCCGGGCGTGTTGTCGCCACGACTACGTATCCGCTTCCGTCTTCGTATGGGTAGCGAAGATGATAAAGCTTGCCGTTGAGCTCTTTGTGCTCTGCTTCCTCATCCGACAGCGCGGTTTCGCAGCGTGGGCACCAGTTGATGATGTATTTCCCCCTGTAAATCAGGCCGTCGTTATAGAGTTTGACGAAGACCCGCCTTACCGCCAGCGACAGCCCGTCGTCCATGGTGAAGCGTTCGCGGCTCCAGTCGCAGGAGGAGCCTAATTTTTTGAGCTGGTTGGTGATGGTGGCGTGGTACTCCTCTTTCCACTTCCACACCTCTTTTATGAAGGCTTCGCGCCCCAGAATGTGGCGGTTCTTTTTCTCTTTGGCGAGCCTGCGCTCCACCACGTTCTGCGTGGCGATGCCCGCGTGGTCGGTGCCGGGCATCCACATTACCTCGAACCCTTTCATGCGCTTGTGGCGTATGAGGATGTCCTGTATCGTGTTGTTGAGCGCGTGGCCCATATGCAGCACGCCGGTAACGTTGGGCGGCGGGATCACGATGCTGTATTTGGGCTTGGCGGACGACTCGCCGGCGCGGAAGTACCCCTGTTTCATCCAGTGGGCGTAGAGGCGCTCCTCGACGTCCGACGGGTTGTATTGTTTCTCCATTACAACGACTCCTGCTATTTTTTGTTGGCATGATATATTTTAAGTATTGATACAGAACTATAATATAAATCAGGGCAGCGCGTAAGCAATGAAAACAAATATTATCCTTAAAAAGGCGGCTGCGGCGAATTCGGCGCGGCGGGCGGGCGCGTTTCGTCCCGGCGGGGGTGCGCGGGGCGGATTGGCGGTGCTATTTCTGGCTGCGGCTCTGTTTTTCTGCGCCAATCAGGGCGCGCCGGGCGGGGGGCCGGTGGACAAGGAGCCGCCGTCGGTGGCCGTATCGTCGCCGGCGGCCGGGCAGGTGAACGTCAACCCGCGCGCCCCGGTAACAGTAGCGTTCTCGGAGTGGATCAACACCGCTTCCGCCAAGGGCGCGGTCTCCGTATATCCGCCGCTTGCGGGGGGATTTGATGTCAGGGCGTCCAAAAACAGGCTGGCGGTCGTTCCCAAGGAGTCTTTTGGGGAGAATACGACGTACCATCTTGTGATAGGCACCGCGCTGCAGGACCTGCGCGGCAACGGGCTTGCCGCTCCAGTAAACATCGTTTTTTCGACCGGCGCGGAGCTTGACAGCGGCAGGCTCGCCGGCGCCGTGGTACCCTTTGGCGCGCTGGTTACGGTTCCGAGGGTGGCCCTTTATTTTGAGGGGGACGGCTGGGAAGACGGGCGGTACTTCGCCGTGCCCGATTACGCCTTGCCGGTGGACAGTGCCGGGGCGTTCAGCTTCTCGAACCTGCGGGAGGGCCGGTACCGCGCCGTTGCCTTCACCGACCAGTTCCGCATAGGCCGTCTGCGCGTGGGGGATCCGGTTTTTACATCGCACGAGCAGGTTATCGCCGTGACTAAGGCCGAGCGGTTTGTGCGCCTCTACCCGTCCGACAGCGATACGGCTACGGTCCCGCGCGTACTGCAAGATACCTTGCCGCCCAAGTTCCTGAAATCCCTGCCCGACAGCCCGACCAGCCACAGCCCTGAACTGCGGCTGGTGTGGACGATGCCGGTGCGCGTTAGCCTGAGCATGGTTACGGCGGAGGAGGTCAGGGATGTCAGGGGTGTGATTGATACAGTTGGCATTGATACGGCGGTGGTAGATACATTACAAAAGGCCGCCGCCGCGCCCCCTGACTCCGTGGTATTTTTTTTCGCGGCTGCAGACGGTCACTCCGACACAACGCGCCTCGCGCCGTCGAGGCGGCTGCTGCCGGGTACGACATACAAACTGAGGGTTCCCGTTCAGGCTGTTAAAGCTGTAAACGGTGTTACCGCGGCTGACAGCGCGGTAGTTACCATAAAAACGATCCCCGCCGACAGCGTCTGCTACCGTCTGCAAGGCGGCGCAGACTGTTTGGAGCCGGATGACAAGCGCAAGTGGGTATACCGCCCGACAGGCAGGGGAGACGTGGAGACGTTTACGGTAGCTGACAAGGCTGGAACATTCACATTTGACTCTATTCCCGCGTCTAAAGGTACGCTGATGTGGTTTATTGATGACAATAATGATAACCGCCTGACAACCGGCAAACTGATCCCGTGGAGAGCGCCCGAACGCTTCTTCACCGTGCCGGACACTATTCAGGCCAAGGCAAGGTGGGAGGTCGAAAACATACAAGTGGAGGCCTGCGAATGAACCCCGCCCCCGCGTTAACAAAATTCCTGGAATCGCACCGCTTCACGCACCAAACGCGCCGCGAACTGGCCGAGTGGCTGCCGGAGATAGCCTACAGGGAGAATATATCTATTGATGATATCCTCAACGGCGATAAAATCCGGACGATAATAGAAAACGAAAAGCTGAACGCCCCGCAAAAATCCCAAAAAATCAGAAACGAGCTGTACAAAATGCGTTTTCCGGAGTATTCAAAGTTACAGGACCGCTGGAAAAAAACAGCCGCCGCCGCCAACCCCTCCCCATCCAAAATCCAATTCATCCCATCGCCGGGATTTGAAAAAAAACGCCTTGAAATAAAATTAACAATAGAGAGTGCGGCTGACGCAAAAGATATTCTGGCTTCATTATCCCAAATAGCCCCGCATATTTGGGATGAATTGATATTTCCGCATTGATACGATGTTTTTAAGCTGATGTTGATTTTGACGTTGCATTTGCGAGAAGAGGGGGGCACAGCCCCCGCCCCCTACTCCTCCGTCATCAACTCATCCGCCTCCGGAAAAGCCCCATCTCCCCCCTGCGGCGCCGCAGCGGAATCAACCGCCGCACTTTCCTCCTCCGCAGCTTTTTTATGCACAGGCCCGCTGGCCATAGACTTAAACCAGTGCGTAGCAAACTCCGCCACATCGTTAACAATCTTCCCGTGCAGCACCCCCGTAAGCTCCGCCCTGTCCACCGCCGAAATATGCACCAGCTTCTGCGGATTACCAAACAAAACGAAGTTTTTGTTTTTAGATGCCGAAGCGCTGAACCGCCCCTCGTAAGCCTCCGCCCCCACGACCTCCTTAAATATCATCTCGACCGTCAGGGTGGCGTCAATCCTGCTCCATGCGCCCCACCGCCGCTTGATTGCCATCGTATTCTCCTCTACAATCCCCCGTATAACAATCGTAGAATCGGTAAGCCCCGCGCGCGCCGGCAAAAACGTCTCCGTGCGCTTGCGCCCCTGCCGCTCGATCTCCCTGATAACGCGCTGAGTCTCAAGGTCGCCGAGCATCCCGAACGTCGTGTTTGTCGCGAACTTGTTGCGCAGCGCCTGTTCGAGGTGCGGCTGCGCCGGTTCGCCCCTGCTGTCCGTCAGCCCCAGAAAGAGGATGTTGCGCGCGTCAACGAACCCCGCGCATATTAGCGCCAACATCAGCGATACTGCTGTTGTACTTATCCTGCCCTTACCCATTACCGTTTTTCTCCCCGCCTATTGCGTTGTTAGCTTTGTAGACCATCGCCAGCACCTCCGCCACGGCCGCGTATAGCTGCGGCGGTATCTCCCTGTCTATGTCGATCTGCGCCAGCAGTTCGACGAGGTCGCTGTCTTTTCGTATCGGGACGCCGCTTAGCTCCGCCATCTCCCGGATCTTGTCGGCCATAAGGCCGAACCCCCTGGCGGTCACCCGCGGAGCGGCCTCCTCATTCTCATTATACTTTAACGCCACGGCGGCGTCTCTAACTTTTTTCATATTTTGTTCCGTCATACCTTAAAGTCCACCTTGCCGTCGAGCCCTATAACGCCGGTTTTCGTCTCGGTTTCCGCCGGTTTTGCGGCGGATACGTCCTTTTTTACCGCCGGGGCGGCGGCCGCCCGGCTGGTGTGGAATTCCAGCGCCGTGCCCGGCAGCCCCGCCTCCGCAAGCGCCCCGCGCAGCTCGCCGTACCGCTCGCGGAACCAATTCGTAACCTCCGGCTTCTCGAATCCAAGCGACAGCTTGAGGCTTGATGGCGGGTAGAAATCGAGGTGCGCCGTTACGGAGCCGAGCTTCGACGGGGCGACATTTATGTAGATGGAGACGTGCCCGCCGGACTTTTTCTTCTCGCCCCCGTCCTTCCTGTCTTTTACGAACTTGATGTGCACCTCGTTCCACTCCTCGCCTATTTTAACGGGCAGGGCGAGCACCTGCTGCTGGAGCTCCGTGCCGCGTGTCTGGCTGGCCAGAAGCTGCAGGTTTTCGAGCCCCCGCGCGGCGCCCATTATCGCCGAGCGGACGGCGTCGGCGGGGGAGGGGCGGGGCATACTGTCCGCGCCCGGTTCGCGCGCTTTCGTAGCGTCGGACTGCAGGCGGTTTAGCTCCCTGAGGATGTCTTTCAAGCGGTCGTTGACCTCCGCGCCGCTGCGGTGCGCCTGATGCTCAAGATCCCGCACCGCGCGAAGCAGCGCGGCCTCCGCCTCCGGCAGCATCTTCAGCTTGTCCGAAAGCTGCGTGACGATGTTCCGTAAATCCTCGACGGATGAAAATACCTCCCGCAGCGCGCGCGATACGTCTAAAAGTATCTCGGTGCGCAGCGCGTCTATGCTCTGCCTTATAACATGGGGTGTGGATTTGTCAGACGCGGCTGGCTCCAGCGGCGAGGCGCGGTTCGGCAGGTCGAGGGAGGAGAAGGCTTCGCGGAAGCCGGCGCGTATCTTTTCGGTGTCGGCCCACATACGTTCGGCCATTTGCAGGAAGGTGTTGGGTGTGGGCTTGTCAGGTGGCAGTTGCTGTGGTTGAGATTGTGCTGATGTGTTGACGGTGTTTGGCGTTGGTGCGGATTTATCGCCGGATAATTGTTGTGGCTGTTGTGTTGATGTGTTGATTGCGTTTGGTGTTGATACGGGTTTATCGCCGGATAATTGTTGTTGCTGTTGTGTTGATGGATTGACGGCGTTTGGCGTTGATACGGATTTATCACCGGATAATTGTTGTTGTTGTGATTGTGTTGATGTGTTGATTGCATTTGGCGTTGATACGGGTTTATCACCGGATAATTGCTGCTGCGGCTGTGTTGACGGATTGGCGGCATTTTGGATGCTTTTATCCGTTGATAATTGCGATGTTAATATATTAGTGATATTAGATACGCCTCTGTCAACGGGTATGGATTTGGATTGAACTGTGTCTATGGTGTTGCGTATCAGGTCTTGCGCCGTATTGATCCGCACGAATACCTCATTTTTTGTTTCCGCGGTGATCTGGTGCTTTGGCGATGATGTAACGCGCTCGTAGAACTCCGGCGGAACCGGGCGGCCCTCGCGGGCCAGAGGGCGCAGGGTGTTGTCGAGCGTGGAGATGGCGTCTCTGACGGCACCGAGCAGCCGCGTCTTTTCTCCCGTGTCAATGCCGCTGTTTCGCTCTATGCTGCGCAGGACAGGCTCGGCAGCCGATTTCAGGTTGTCGATTATCCTCATGCTGTCGTTTTTGATCGTTTGAATATCAACGGGTTTGGCGATGTTGTCTGCTCTTACCGGGGGTATTGATGTTTGTGGCCTGTCGATAACGGATGATTTGGCCGCAGCCGGTGTATTGATAACAGCGGGTCTGTCTATTGGGGCTGTATGCATCCTGTTATCAGTGGGGACAGCAGCCCTGATCTCATTTGTCGATACCGGCGATTTAACATCAGCCGCT
Source organism: Chitinispirillia bacterium (assembly GCA_009786415.1). Lineage (GTDB taxonomy): Bacteria > Fibrobacterota > Chitinivibrionia > Chitinivibrionales > Chitinispirillaceae > GUT77. The sequence goes on from WQTH01000044.1 coordinate 18,259, forward strand.
GTTCTGACCTCGTTTGTCGATGCCGGAAATTTGCCGTCGGCAGCCGTTTTGATTTCACTTGCAGATACCTGTGGCTTTCCATCAACTGCCGTCCTGATATCATTTGTTAATACCGATGACCTGATATCAGCCGCCGTCTTGTTATCGTTTGTCAATATTGGCGGTTTATCAACAATTACCGCTCTGTCAACGCCTGCCTGCCGGTCAATCGTTATCCCTCGCTCAACACCTGCCGGTCTGTCAACCGTGATGCCGCGCTCAACGCCTTGCAGTGGCGTTCGCCCCCGGTCGCCGGCAGTCTCCGCGCCCACCGGTTTATCCGCCACAAACGTCCTGTCCGCCGCAACAGATGGCTTATCAGCAACGAATGGTCTGTCAACAACAGAACCCCTCCCCCCAACAGAAGAGACATTTTGCCCACCGTCAACCCGCCCATCCGCAACCGGAATCCTCTCAACAAGCCGCCCCAGCGCCCCGATCCTCTCGCTGATCTCCGCCCCCGCCTTCTTATTATCCCCCCCCAAAAGCAGCTGAATAGCCGACTCCGTCAACGCTGAATATTCCGAGCGTATCTGCGGGATAACGGAACCCTGTACCGGCGCCCGCTGCGGCGCCTGCACTTCCGTAGTCAGATTTTGCGGCGAGATCTGCCGCGCGTCGTGCAGAACCTCCGGCTTCATTATCGCCTGCGCCGGTAAATTATTTATGATATTGTTCACAATGCGCTGCGCCTCCGCCGACGGCAACGGCGCGCTGCCGGCGGCAGCGGCTGACACGTTTATCTGTTTCATCATGTCAAGCAGCGCGTTCGGTGCGGAGGAGAAGGTTGACTTCAGGAGAATCTCCAGCATCGCGCCGCCGCTGTTGGCGTTAACGCCGCCGGTGAGCGCGGCAATCAGGCTCCTGTCTATCCCCAAAGCCAAAAGCTTGTCTGCGGATAATCCCGCGCCGAGCATCTTGTCCATAGTAATGAAAAACCGTTCCGGCGATATCCCCGCCGCCGCGTCTTTCGGCAGCAGCCCCGCGTTTGCCTTCCCTATAAGCTCCATCAGCCCGGCGATATCTTTCCCGCCCGATACCGGTACGCGCTCGGCGAGCTCTTCTGCCAAATGCGGGTTGTCGAGCACGGTCCGCAGCCACTGCCCGATACGCTCCATCTGAATGGGAGACGACGGGTCTATGGGGATGCTGCGGTTGCGCAGCGCGCTGTCGAGCGCCTTGAGCGCCTCGGCGTCTATCTTGCCGCCGCGCTCGCCAATAATCTGCTCCCATACGGAGGCTGGGATAGACCGCAAAAGCGGGCTTTCAAGTTTGTCTTTAAGTTGCCCCACCTGCCCGCCTGAAACAGCTGCGGCGCCGCCGGGGGCTGTTTGCCCGGATGGCTGTGTTTGCGCGGCCAATTGCGCCTGTGATGACAACTGCGATTGCGCGGATTGCTGCGTTTGCGCTGATTGCGGGGTCTGTGCGGATTCCCCTGTCAACGCGGGCGTCTGCGCCTGTGATGATGACGGCTGCTGCTGTGCCTGCTGCGTTTGCGCTGCGTCGGGCAAATAGATCTTCCCCTCCGCCTGATTGAACAGTACGTTCTGCCCGGCAGTGAGCTTGGGCCCGTCCCCGACAATCTGCACGCCCACCTCGCGCCCGCCGTCGAGCCGCAGCGTAAGCGCCCCCGCCTGATCCGGCCCGCGCGCAACCGTGGCGTTGACGAGCCCGCCGCCGGGCTTATCCCGGCTTGAGGCGACGGAGACGGTCATGTCGGATGCTGCGTTAATCATCAAAATGCCCGTTTCTGCCGTTGCATTGATAATGTCCGGGGCGGCGCACTGCCCCATATAGTATATCGGTACATATAAAAAATATATTAGCGCGATGGGCTGGATATGTATAATATTTAATCATGGCTTCCATAAAAACAGATGAGGTTGATTTATGCCCGATAGTACCTAAGCATCTCCTCTGTGATTGCCCGCTTGACAACATCCCGCCCGTAGCAGCCTAACGCCGCCCTCCGGATTGAAGTCGGAGACGGGGGGAGACTGCGAGGCATACGCATAACACCCTGTTATGCATAGACTTAGCCCCTCACAGGACGGATTTTAGGGGCGAGTTCAAATCTGTCCTAAAATAGCATCCGGGGGATTCGGCCGCTACCCATCTATGCCGTGGCCGGAAAATATAAAAAAAGCTTGATTGATTGAAATGCGTATTGTATATTTAATGTATGAGTGTTGAAACCATATTGGAGGAGGCTAATAATGCCAAGTTTTACCGAAGATTTTGTTAAGTCTAATGGAGGACCAATTAAGTATAATGGTATGGAGCTTATTAGGTTAGACCGAATACCTGTACAAAAGAAATTTTCTGGGACTTTAAAACTTATTTCAAAAAATTCAGATTGGAGGCAAGCAATACATTTAAAAGTGAAAAAAGGCAAATTAATTATCAACTCCCAAGAAGCAAAATTTTTTATAACATGGGCAGATGATCTTAGAGATCACAATAACACACTTCATTTTGAAGGGGTTGCAAAAGACTTGCAATTACTGGTTTATAACGCTTGGGAGCAGCTTGGTGCATCGTCTACAGATTCCTGGATATGCGGTGCTGCCATGATCCTTGAGGTAAACGGCAACACCCGGCGCTACCGCTGCAACGACGGCTACCCAGACGACAATTTCGACGATATAATCTTTGAGATAACCATTGACGACTGATGACCGGCGAATACGGTCTTTGGATAGAAAATGGCAAATATTGGGAGATTTAAACAGGCAAAAGAGCAGACAATGATTAAAAACGTATTGTGCATCATATTTCTAAGGAGCGTAAAACATGAGTAAAATGCATTACTATCAAATGATAGCCGATGGCGGCCCAAAGCGCCAAAAAGACATTATGGCCAGACCTCTTGTTAGGGTAGAGGATCCGTACATATTAAATAGATGCGCTAT
>WQTH01000045.1 GCA_009786415.1 Chitinispirillia bacterium
CCGCCGGGGTTTTTATCCGGGGCGCCTGCCATATAGACAGGCTCCCCCTTACATCAAGGTTCTCTAACTCATGTTGGAGAACCTTTTTTTTTGATAATGACGCTGCGCTAAGGGCGAAAATTTATTATATTTATATATTGGAAAGGATCATTAATTATGGCAACAGACATAGCAGACTTGCAAGATATTGTAGGCAAGATTGGGATTTCGCAGGTGGCCCTTACAGACAAAATATCGAGTCTTGCCGATGAAGTAAGACTGTGGGTTGGCCGCTTTGGTAACAATATGGGTTATTTAATTGAAATAATCCTTGTTCCGGGCATAAGGCAGAAAATGAATGAATTGGGGCATAATTTCAACAGGCTTTCTGCGAGGCAGCAATATTTTCGTAAAAATGGAACACCTTTGGTGGAAGTTGATCTTTTGCTTGGAAACGGGGATGAGGCAATGGCAGTTGAGGTTAAAACAGAATTATCAACTACATCGGTACAGGATCATGTAAGGCGATTGGAAAAATTACGCAAGAATGAATCTGAAACTGATTTAGCTGGCAAAACCTTGTATTCTGCGGTAGCGGGGCTGCATATTGACGAAGATGCCCGTAAGATGGCGCTGGGTCTTGGGATGTATGTCGTGGAAATGTACGAGGATAAGAAGTTTATATCGGTGGTTAAGCCGGAAGTTGAACTTGGGAAGTGGTAGTTGTAAATTTAGCGCTGCGCCGGTGGTACTGCGCGGGAGAGTAAGCATCCNCCCCATTCGCACCCGAGACACTTTTTTATTTGACAGGGCGGATGCCGAGGACGTTGGGTAGTGTTGACGCGGCGGCGGCTTTGCCTCCCGCCGAAAAATCACCTATAAATTCGTGGGTTTCTTTGGCGGTGCCTATGTACATCTGCGACGGGGAGCCGCCCTCCATGTACATCGCGCGGTCTATTGATATCGGCAGACCCTGCAAAATATTTATGAACTCGTGTACGGAGTGCGCGGCGGTGGACTGGATGAAGAGTACGCGCCCGGACTTGTCTGTGCCCACCGACAATATGCTCCAGCGCCGCTCGCTCTCCTGCCAGACGTTCTTGCCGGCGCAGGAGATCATCCGTATCGACTGCACCGCCGACCCGTACTGCATACGTATCTTCTCGAAATCGTCGCAGTCCATGTCGATGATCCTCGCCGGCGCGATATTTTTTTCTAACGGCTCAAAGAACAGGACCGTTTTGTCTTTGGATACCCGCGAATTGTTGGTGTGCTCCGACGTTTTCATGTGCGAGACGCTGCGGCGGTAGTCGGCCTGGTACATAGCCGCGTTGACGGCCGCCGTCAGGCCCTCTTTTTTGGCCCACTCCCGCGCCGTCATCAGCTCCCCCTGGTTAGGGTGGCTCGCGTTCATCAGCACCAGTTTGTAGCGCTTGGTGTCGATGCGCAGCACATTGATTTGCGCCGTGGTGTCGTTTTTGTACGACGGGGAGCGGAATTGCGCAAACTCCAGCCCCGGCTCAAGNGTCCGCCACTGGGCCGCCGCGCCGATGTAGAATCCGATAATGATCAGGGGTGTCAGTATATTTTTCATATCTTTATAAATATACAATACGTTTGACATCCGTCCATCCATTATGTTAATTTTATTATTATGTCAGGCATATTCCCATCCCCGATACGGTTTGAACCCATCTTCAAGGAGAAGATCTGGGGCGGTACTGCGTTGCGCGACGTTTTGGGCAAGGCCGCGCCGGAGGGGCGCAACGTGGGGGAGTCCTGGGAGGTCAGCGGATGGGGGGACAGCCAGACGGTCGTGTCGCTTGGGGCGTACGAGGGGCTGACGCTCGGCGAACTGTTCAAGCTCTCGCCGGACGGGCTTGTGGGGTCGACCGCCGCGGACAAAAGCAGCTTTCCGCTGCTGTTCAAGTTCATAGACGCCCGCCAGAACCTCTCCATACAGGTGCACCCAAACAGCGAGCAGGCGCGCGCGCGCGGGTGGGGCGATCGCGGGAAGACTGAGGCGTGGCACGTGGTAGACGCCGACGAGGGCGCGCAGATCGCGCTTGGGTTCAACCGCGGCGACGTATCGCGTGAGGAGGCCGCCGAGGCCCTGCGGGAGGGGAACTTCGAGTCGCTCATGAACTTCGTGCCGGCCAGGCGGGGCGATACCTTCTTCATCCCCGCCGGGACCGTGCACGCCATCCTCGGAGGAATATTGATATACGAGGTGCAGGAGGAGTCCAACACCACGCTGCGCCTCTATGACTGGAACCGCCTCTGCCCGGCGGGCAATCTGCGCGAGCTCCATATAGACGACGCGCTGGACATCATCAAGTTCGACGAAAAGCGCCCGCTCAAGCCGGCGCCGGTTACGATAGACGACAACGACTCGTTCGTGTACGAATCGCTCTGCTGCAGCAAAAAATTCGTCATGAGCAGGTACACGTTCGCCAGGGCCGGCAAGGCCGACCTCGACACCATAGACGGCTTCCGCGTCATGTCGGCGACTGCGGGCAGGGCGGAGATTTGCGCGGGGGACAGCTGCGTAACGCTTGGGCTGGGGCAGACCGTGCTTATACCGTCGGAATTGGACGGCGTGAGGATATACGGGGACAGCGGGACGGACGTGCTGATTACGACCGCGGGCGTTATTTGACCCCCGTTATTTTATGCGCCGGTATTTGATGACGCCGTTCACCGCCCAGGTCAATAAATAGAACGCGCTGCGGATTACACCCATACCCAATNCCTTCCGGTAGATGTTCCACTGCGGCAGGACCATCCCCCTCTTGGATGCCGTCAGCGAGTCGCCCCGCATCCGGTAATCCACCAGAATGTCCCCATACCCCACAGCGGTCAGACCCTGCTTCATTATATTAAGCCAGAAGACATAGTCATCCCTCAAATTCCGTAAATCCTCGTTAAACCGGACCTTTTCCCGTAATTTATGCGTATCAAATATGGATGCCGACGGAAATATCGGGCAGTGGTACAGCATCTTCCCGAAATCCTTTTTGCCCGGATTTCTGTAAGGCGGCAATATCTCGCGTTGACAACGGCTGTCCTTACGTCTATATCCGCAAAAATATATTGCGGCATTATCATCACGGCTGGCGCTTATGTGCCCCGCCATCCGCTCAAGGTAATCGTCATCCCAAATATCATCCGAATCCAAAAAGGCGATGTACCGCCCGCGCGCGTGCTCCATCCCCAGATTTCTGGCCCCGGACGACCCGCGGTTTTTGGGCGAGGCGACGAGTTTTATCCTCGGATCATTTTCGGCGTACCCGCGCACAACCCCCGCCCCCGCCCCCCCGTCCGGCGAGCAGTCGTCCACAACGATCATCTCCCACCCCCCAGCCGTCTGCCGGAGCACGGATTCAATAGTGGCGCCGACCAGATCGGCCCCGTTGTACATCGGCGTGATTATTGAAAACATCGGGGNGTCCATGCCTCTTAAAATACATAATGGGAGGGATAACCGCCCGGACTGGGATAAAAATCTCCCTGATACGCAAAATCCATGTAATCCCCGTTTATACAATATTCGCACATCATTGCATGGATATTAAAATATCAATATATATAATATATTTGCGTACCCCCCGTTACATTTATTATATTTGAAGATTCTATGAAACAGATATAGTTTGGCGGATATCTAACCATAACGGACAGACGGGTTACCCGGAGATACCTCGATGAAGAAGAAACATGGTATAGTGCTGGCGGTCTTTGCCGCGATAGGCGTTGGCATTATCGTGGTGATGCAGATGTTTGCCGCGCGGGCCAAGGCCAGTGCGGCGGCAGCGCCGGGTACGGGGGGCCGCGGGCCGGTGGCCGTCGAGGTAGGCGCGGTGTCGGTGCGGCCCATGATCGACATCCGTGAGTTCGCCGGGACCGTTAAGGCCTCGTACACCTACGTGATATCGGCGAAGGTGGGCGGGCGGCTCATGAACATAAACAAGCGCATAGGCGACGAGGTGAGGGCCAACGAGCTTGTTGGGCGCATAGACGACACCGAGTACAAAAACGCTCTCGACGAGGCGCAGACGCAGGTGCGCGTAAGCCGGGCGTCGCTGCAGGAGGCGCAGGCGCAGCTTTCGCAGGCGGAGCGGGAGCTTGAGAGGGCGCGGGGGCTTGTGTCCAAGGGCATATCTTCCCAGTCGGAGCTCGACGCGCTGCAGACGCAGGTCGAAACGCAGCGGTCGCGCCACGAACTCGCCAAGGCGCAGCTTGAGCAGCGTCAGGTTCTTCTCGACAGGGCCAACACCAGCTTCGAGTACACGCAGCTGCGCGCGTCGCAGGCCGGGTTCGTCGCCCAGCGCCACGTAGACGGCGGCACGCTTATGTCGGTAGGCGGGGCGATAATTACGGTTGTGGGGCTCGACACCGTTTTCGTGGAGCTCGCCGTTACCGAGAGGGACTACCAGAGCCTGCAGCCGGGCAAGGCCGCGATCGTGACTACCGATGCCATACCCGGCAAGACCTTTGAGGGCGTGGTCTACCGCAAGGCGCCGTTTTTCCAGTCGGCCTCGCGCACCGCTGCAGTCGAGATAGCCCTGCGCAACCGCGACATGGCGCTAAAGCCGGGCATGTTCGCGCGCATAAACATCNCCCTGAGCAACGACAACGCCGCAAGGGTCGTGCCCGCCGCAGCGTTGGTCGAAAAAGAGGGGAATTACTCGGTGTTCGTGGTGGGGGATTCGCTAAAGGTCAGGAATATCCCCGTTAAGGTGGGCATAAACGACGGGAATTACGCGCAGATACTGTCGCCTGCCGATTTGGACGGGCAGATTGTGACGCTGGGGCAGCATTTGTTGAGGCCGGGGGCCGTGGTGAATATCACCGCGGAACGGAAACCTGCGCCGCTGCCGCCGGCCAAAAATTAATGCGGGGGCGGCCATTGCCGGTATTGCCGTAAAAATCCGGGCAATAAGGGGGATGGCCGCCCCTGAAATCTGGTCAATGTAAATGTATGCATGTATGTGCAATAACGGAGATACGGAATGAGCGGTCAGATACCCGGCGGAGATTCGTCAAGCGGGCATTCGGGGTTGGTGGCGTTCCCGGTGCAGCGGCCTATTATGACCACGGTCGTATTTTTGATCGTGGTGATCATCGGCCTGTTCTCGCTTACGCGCCTGCCCATAGACCTTATGCCCGAAATCACGATGCCGACCGTCACCGTCGTCACCACATACGAAAACGCTGGCCCCCTTGAGGTCGAAGAACTCATCACCCGCCCGATAGAGTCCGCGCTGTCCGCCCTGCAGGGCATCGAGGAGATCACGTCCACATCTACCGAAGGCCGCAGCACCGTGCGCGTCACGTTCCCGTGGGGGACCAACCAGGAGGCGGCGATAAACGATATGCGCGACCGCCTCGACCGTATTCTGGGGCGCCTGCCCGACGGCGTGGACCGCCCGATGATCCGCAAGTTCGACGTTTCCGCCATGCCCATACTCACCCTCGGCGTCATGGGCGGCGATAAAGACCTGGCGACGCTGCAGCAGACGCTCGAAGACCAGGTGCAGTACCGCTTCGAGCGCGTGCCGGGCGTGGCCACCGTCGACATACGCGGCGGGCGCAGGCGCCAGATACAGGTCGCGTTGCGCGCGGCGAGCATGGAGGCGTACGGCATGTCGACCGACATGGTCGTGGCCGCGCTGCGCCGCGAGAACCAGAACATCCCCGCCGGGTCGGTAGTGGCCGGCAACCGCGACGTTATGGTCCGCACCCTCGCCGAGTACAACGATGTAAGGGATGTGAGCGCTACCGTCGTAACGGTGAATGACGGCGTGCCCATACGCATATCCGACGTAGCCGAGGTGTTTGACGGGCTTGAGGAACAGACGTCTTTGGAGCGCATCAACGGCCAGCCGGGCATTCGCCTCTCAATCGCCAAGCAGACCGGCAGCAACACGGTGGCCGTGGCGCAGGGCGTGCAGCGCGAGGTGCGGCGCGTCAATCAGGATATAGACGGGCTGGAAATCATCACCCTCATAGACAACGCGAAGTACGTCGAGCGGGCGATGATGTCGGTAGCGCAGGCGCTGGTGCTCGGCGGCGTGATAGCGATCATCGTCATCCTGCTGTTTTTGCGGAACATCTCTACTACGGTTATCATAAGCGTGGCCATCCCCATATCCATCATCGCCACGTTCGCGCTTGTATACTTCTGTGGGTTCACGCTCAACATGATGACGTTCGGCGGGCTGGCGCTGGGGATCGGGATGCTTTTGGACAACTCCATTGTCGTGCTCGACAGCATCTACCACAAACGCGAAAACGGCGTAAACCCGTACGACGCGGCCGTCAAGGGCACAAGCGAGGTGTGGTCCGCCGTTACCGCCAGCACCATCACCACGCTCGTCGTGTTCATCCCCGTGATATTCATGCGTGGCATGTCGGGCATAATGTACCAGTCCCTCGCCTACGTGGTGGCGTTCTCGCTGACCTGCTCGCTGTTCGTCGCGCTTACGCTGGTGCCCATGCTGTCATCCAAATACCTCAACCCCAAAACCTTTAAGCACGAGGGGAAGGGGCCGGTAGACAGGGTCTTCCGCGCGTCGGAAAAATTTTACGTTGGGATAGAGCGCCTGTACAGGCGGATCATCCACTGGTCTCTCAGAAACAGGGTCACGGTTATAGCGTTCGTCGTACTGCTCTTCTCGCTCTCCATGTTTATGCTGCCGATGGTTGGCGTAGACCTGATGCCCGCGGCCGACGAGAGCGATGTCATCATCAACATAGAGATGGAGGTCGGCACAAAGCTCGACCGCCTCGACGAAACCGTGCTCAAGGTTGAGGAGATAGTGCGCGCCGAAGTCCCGGAGNCCGTCAACATGCTCTCTAACGTAGCGTCAAGCCCGGGGTTCCAGGCCGTAGGCTCCAACACGGCGCGCGTCCGCACGTGGCTTGTCCCCGTTGCCAAACGCGACCGGTCGTCGGCGGAAGTGGCGAACCACCTGCGCGAAAAGCTGAGGGATTTGCCGGGGGCGACGATTCGCGTGCGCGAGGGCCAGGGCCTGTTCATTATGAGGATGGGCAACACCGACCAGGCGATAGGCATAGAGATACGGGGGTACGACCTGCAGACAGGGCAGAACCTCGCGAAGCAGATAAGCGAGGCCGTAAGCGATGTCCCCGGCGTGACCGACGTGAACATCAGCCGCGAGGCGGGGCAGCCGGAGTTCCGCGTTAAGATTGACAGGAGCAAAGCCGCCGAGCTCGGTTTGTCGGCAACGCAGATCGGCTCAACGGTCCAAACGGCTATGGGCGGTACCGCGGCTACCAAGGTGCGCGTGGAGGGCAAGGAGTTCGACGTGATAGTGAGGCTCGCCGAGGCCGACCGCCGCGGGCTCGACAATATAAACAACCTTACCGTCCTCAACAACGCAAACCGCCCCGTAGCCCTGCAAAGCGCCGCGTGGCTGCAGTCCGGCGAGGGTCCCGTGCGCGTCGAGCGACGCGACCGCGAACGCATCGTTACCGTAAGCATCAATTACGTGGGGCGCGATATGGGCAGCGTGGTCGAAGACCTGAGAACCGCGCTCAGGGAGATATCCGTGCCGCAGGAGTTTGCCGTGTTGATCCGCGGCGACTGGGAAGAACAGCAGAAAGCGCAGCGCGAAATGATGCTCGCCGTGGCTATGGCCATCATCCTCATATTCTTGGTTATGGCCGGGCAGTTCGAATCGTTCAGAGGCCCGTTCATCGTTATCTTCGCTATCCCCGTGTCGATGATAGGCGTCGTGGCCGTAATGCTGCTTACGAAAACGCCGTTTACCATACAGGCGTTCATAGGGCTGATAATATTGGTCGGCATATCCATCAACAACGCCATCGTTCTTGTAGACCTTGTAAACAGGATGCGCCGCGAGGAGAAGATCGAACTGTTCCGCGCGCTGGAGATTGCCGGCGAGCGCCGCCTGAGGCCGATATTGATGACGTCGTTCTCGACAATACTGGGGCTGCTGCCTATGGCTATAGGCCTTGGCGAAGGCAGCGAGGCGCAGGTGCCCATGGCCCGCGTCGTTATAGGCGGGTTGATGACGTCTACGCTAATCACGCTGGTGCTGATACCGGTGATCTATTCGCTCGTAGAGCAGAGGGCGGAGAAAAAGAGATTGGAAAGGGAGAATTTAGCATGAAAAACAGGTTGTTGATGGTGCCGGCAATCGCCATGGCCGCGGCGTTTGCCGCGTTCGGGCAGGACGCGCCGCCCAATGGCAATGTATCCGCCGATAATAACGTATCCGCCGCGCCGGCCGCCCCCGTGCCGCCGTCCATCAACGCCGATATCAACACGCCCCCGCCCTCAAAAAAGCCGCGTCACAGCCTCTCGCTTGAAGACGCGCTGCAAAGGTCGGTCCGCGACAACCCGCTTTTCCGCATAGAGCGCATAAATACCGATATAGCCAAATCCATAATAGAGGAGAGCGGCGCCTCCTACGACCCGTACCTGCGCGCCTCCTACTCGGCAAGCGAAAGCAGGGCTACCCCTTTCCTCGAATCGCACGACCTCTCCGCCGCCGTAACCGCCCCTTTCCCTACGGGAACGACGGTAGAGGCCGGCATAGGCGTCTCCCCGTACTCGTCGGCAAAAGACACGCTTCTGACGTTCCGCAACCGCGTGGGCGTTACGGTTACGCAAGCGCTTCTGCAGGGCGCGGGCAAATCGTCGAACCTCGTCCAGCTGCAAAAAGCAAAAATTGACCTCGACATACGTCAGGAGGAGCTCGCCGCCTACGCCCTGCGCATCCTCGCCGAGGTTGAGCGCGCCTACTGGGACCTGCGCTTCAGCGGCGAGCAGATGAACATCTACAAGTACTCCTTAGAACTCGCGCAGCGGCTGCTCTACGAATCCGATGAGCGCCTCAAAATAGGCGGCATAGCCCCCATCGACCTCGTAGCCATCCGCGCCGAGGTTGCTTCGCGCGAACGCCAGTTCTTTGACGCGCAGGTCTCCTACGACCAGAAGGCGCTCAACCTGATGTACCTGATGAACGCCGCGGAGCTCTGGGAGTCGGAACTTGTGCTTACCGACACTGAGGCGTCGCTCAACACCGCCGACAATGTCGCCGAACACATAGACGCCGCGAAGATGTACCGCACCGACTACTTAGTCGCCTTCAAGCAGGCGCAGAAGGGCGAACTCGACCTCGTGCAGACGAAAAACGGCCTGATGCCGCGCCTGGACGTCTATCTCTCGGTGCAGGGCCAGNCCCCCGCCGAGTCGTTCCCAAAGGCGCTCATCCCCGGCGACGGGATCACAGGCGTAATCGCGGGCGGCGTTACCCTGCAATACCCCTTCAGGAACCGCGGCGCGGAGGGGCGCCACCGCCGTACGCAGTTCTCGGTGGAGCAGCAGCGCTTGTCAATAGATAATTACGTCCGGTTGATGGAATATGAGATCCGCTCGGCCCATATGGAGGTTCTGCGCGCGCGCCGCCAGATAGAAACCGCAGCCACCGTAAGTGCCCTGCAGCTGCAAAAATTAGAGGCGGAGCAGGAGAAGATGAACGCCGGGAAATCAACCGGCTACGCGGTTTTACAGGTACAGAGGGACGTTGTATCCGCCCAGTTGGACGAGGCGCAGGCAAAGACTTCCTACACGAGCGCCCTGATATCTCTGTACACGCGGGACGGCACATTGCTGCAGAGGCGCGGTGTGAAATTCTGACAAAAACCTGTGGTATTTGCAAAGGCGCGAGCGCAAAAAACATCAAAGAAAAGTAAGGCAATCCGCCGGCAAAATCAAAAACCGTACAATAAATATCACCACTAAATCAAAATATTTAAAGAATCTATGAACAACACGAAGAAATGATATATATTATATGAATATGCGCAACCGGAAACTGACCGCCGCTCTCCTATGCCTTGTGCCGCTGGCCCCTGCCTTCGCGCAGGTCGCGGTGCCGCGCGGGCACGAGATCGCCGACCGTTTCAGGTTGGTAACCGCCTCGCCCGCCGTTATCGCCGGGCTTGCCGCGATCTTCTGCGCGCTCTTTGGCATACTTGTATCCGTATACCTCAACTCCCGCCGCAAACACAGGCTGACCGCGCAGGAGGCCTCGGCAAAACTGTTCAACGAGGAGTGCGCGAGGTGCGAATTGAGCAGGGGCGAGGCCGACACGCTGCGTGCGCTGTGCGCGTTTGTGCCGCAGAGCGCTACCGAGTCGCACCGCATCTTCGATACCCCCGTGATGTTTGAGCGGGCGCTTGAAGGGTTCGTGTCGCAGCAGCTGCGCGCCGGGCGCGGCGAGACGCTTGACGACGTGCTGCGCACCCTGCGGCGCAAGCTGGGGTACAGCACCCTCGCCTCCGATATGCCGCTGCTGTCAACGCGCAACATAGGCGTTGGGCAGATGGTTTCCATATCCGCCCCGGGGCAGAGCCTTCACCCGCGCGGCGGCCGGATTACGCGGGTGGGCGAGTACTCGTTTACCGTGAGGTTCACCGACGATATGGCCGGCAGCACCGGCGCGGCAGGTTCGCAGGTGACCATCTCGTTTCTGCGTCAGGGCGACGCGGCGTACAGCGTGCCCACAACCATAAGCAGCGCGGGGGACGGGACGTTCAACGCGCTGCACGTAATAAAGTTCGCACGCAGCCAGAACCGCAAACACATGCGCCTGGAAGTCAGCATGCCCATATCATACCGCGTCGCGGCGTTCTCAGACCCCACCAACGGCCCGCCGCCCCCCGACGCGCTTAAAGCGCGCACTGTAGACATAAGCGGCGGCGGCATGTGCTTCATAGCCGAGGCGCCGCTGCACATGGGCGACGAAATATTGATCTCGCTGCAGATACCCGGGTACTCGATGGGCGGTATACGGGCGAGGATAATAAAGGTGATTGCTATAGAGGGGAAAGCCGCGAAGCAGTACAAGCATCTGTCGCAGTTTACGGTTATTGAGCCCCAGCAGCGCGAGCGGATAGTCAAGTTCATATTCGAAAAGCAGAGAGAGACGCTGCAGATGAGGTGACTTTGACAAGTTCGGAGCGTAGAGTTTGGAGCGCGGAGCTTTGCCGGCCCTCTCCCCACTTTACAAAAATATTTTTTTATACTTGATTTTGCATTTGCAATAAATGATAATATATATTATGAAGACAATTAAAGATTCCAATTCCGGCGGGGTTGCCCTGCGCGTCGTTATCTGTGTAGTATCTCTGCTCTTTTTAGCCGGGGCCATAGTGGTCCTGCTCGGAACGTTCCAGTCAGGCAAAGAGGACGACCACCGGCGGGCGGTAACGCTCGCCGAGTACGGCCTGCAGCAGGCGTTCAGCGAACTCGCCGTCTCAGACGAGTGGTCCGACGGGTTCAATAACGAGCCTATGGACGACGGGGGTGGGAGCTTCGGTGTGATAGTTACCCGCGATGACCGCGGCGATGAGATAGATATTAAGATAGTCTCCACAGGGACCAGCGGTTCCATCACCAAGACCGAGGTGCGTACGGTGCGTATGCGGCTAACGGTGTCGGAGGAGGGCGACTCCGCTTGGGAGAAAGAGATTTTAAGGTAAATGGGGTGTGTGCGGGGCTGATTTTGGCCGCCGTGAATTTAACATGGGTACGGGGAAATAACGGTAATGGGACTATTAGGCAAAATGCGCGGCGGGAACACGACTGTCGGCCTCGACATAGGTAACCATTCGCTCAAAATCGTCAAGTTACGGCACCAGAAAGACGGGTACTTCCTCGAAGCTACCGGTATAAAGGAGTTGCCGAAAGGGACGATAGAAGGTGGCGAGATAAAAAAACGGGATGCCCTCATAGACGCGATAACCCACCTCGTAAACCAGTGCGACCCTTCAATCCGCGAAATTGTCTTCTCCATGAGCGGTCACGGCATTATCTCCGACAAAATTACCTTCAAAATAGAGGATGATGACAACGCCGAGGAACTCATACTCTGGGAGGCCAGCCAGCGCAGCCCTTTCGATGTAGACGACATAACGCTCGATTACAAAATATTGCGCCGTTTCCCCGACACGAGCGAGACCGAGGTTCTGCTGGTAGCCGCGAAAAACCAGATCATGCAGAGCTACTTGGACCTTATATACGACGCCGCGCTGGTGCCGGTTATCGTAGACGTAAACGCTTTCGCGATAACCAACAGCTATGCGCTCGAATGCGCCGGCCTGCCCGATATGGGTACGGTGGCGCTGCTCAATATCGGCCACAGCATGACAAACATAACGTTCATTAAAGACGGCATATACCACTCCACGCGCGATATCTCCACCGCAGGCGAGTTCTTCAACCGCATACTCCAGCGCAACATGGGGCTTTCAAGCGAAGACGCGCTTTTGGCGATTAAGGGCAAGACCACCGGCGCCATAGATATGTCTCAACTCAAGCAGAGCGTAAGCTACGCGGCCGAGGAACTGTCGTCTGGCATAGATTTGGCCTTTTCCTATTATAAAACCTCCGAGAATACAGATTCCATAGATAAGATTGTACTCTCAGGCGGCGGTGCGTACATCCCCAGCCTGATTCAGTTCCTCGAAGACCGCCACCAGACCAAGGTGCAGATATCGAACCCGCTGGCCCATGTTCAGTACAACCGCGACCTCTTCGGCGAGACCGATGTGGAGAGCATATCCGCGCTTCTCACCGTCGCGCTGGGGCTTGCGCTTAGAAAGACGGGGGAGTGATGATAGAAAGAATAGAAATCAATCTGCTCCCGGCAGAGTACAGGATGCGCAAGCGCACCATAAACATCCCGCGTTCCATAGTTTACCCTGCGGTGGCGCTCGTGGCGCTGCTTATATGCGCTGCGCTCTATACGCTCTATATGAAAGACAAGGAATCGCGCTTAAACGAGGAAATAGCGGCCATAAATAAAGAGATAGAGGCCAACAAGGGGCTGCAGAAGGAACTCAACGAACTGCGCGAGAACAAGCGGATAACCGAAAGCAAGATCGCTGCGCTAAAGCAGATTAGCGTAGACCGGGAGAAGTGGGTCCGTCTGCTTGAGATGATAAGCGGCGGCCTGCCGTCGTACTCGTGGCTCATCTCGGTCAGGGAGGAGGCCGGCCCGCCGCAGTGGCTCGCGCTTGAGGCGCGTACATATTCGTTTCCCGAGGTGGCCCACTACATGAGCCGCCTTGAGTCGCACGAACTCGTGGAGAGCGTGACGCTCACCGGCATAGAGCAGATAGACGGCCCGGACCGTAAAGTGTACAGGTACACCCTGAACTGCGTATTAGCCAATAATTTGGCCGAACCGCCGCCCGTAGAAGAGGACGCGGCCGACGCGAACAGGCGCGGCAGGCGGGGGAGGAGATAGCGATATGGCCAAGTCAAAATCAAAGCTCAAGATAGACCTTAAGGACCCGGGCGTAAGGAACGTGCTCGCATCGGTGTTCGTAATAGGCGTTTGCGTATTTTTTTGGTTCGATAGCGTCTACAGCCCGCTCGCCGAGGAGATAACAAGGCTTGAAGGGGAGAAGGAGAGGGTTGAGGCAGAGCTTTTGAAGATAAATGCGCTCAAGCCGCAAATACAGCGTTTGCGTCAGGAGTCAGCCGCGCTCGAAGCCGAGCTCGACTCGCTCAAAAATATGTTTCCCGATGGCAAGGAACTCCCGCGCCTCATACGCGAGCTTACGTCGGTGAATCGCAGGAGCGGCGTGGTAACCACAAGGTTCATGCCCAAACCCGACGTTGTGAAAGAGTATTACATAGAGAACAAATACGATGTCTCAATAACCGGCGACTACCACAATATCGGCGCGTTGTTCAGCTATATGGCGAACTTCCAGCTGATAATAAACCTCGCGAACGTCAACATAAACGCAAACCCGAACTTTGGGAACGATTTGACGAGAGGCGGTGGGGGAGGAGCGGTGTCGGTGGAGCGGCAGCCGTCGGTAAACGCGACATTCGAAATGACGACGTTCTCGTCGAAAAAGTGATTGTAAAATTTTTTACCCATGCGGGTACGGGGCTTTGGTGAAACTGATATGAAAAAAATAACATATATTTTCGCGCTTACGCTTACGTTCAGCCTGGCGGCTCCCGCCGCCGCGCAGGGCGAGCGTCCGTCCATTACCGCCATGGAACTGAACGCCGGCCCGCGCGGCCTGATTCTTACCATTACCGGTACCGGCCCCATAGTGCTGGGCGCCAAGCCCGGCGAGCTGGAGAGTAATACGGCCAGCTATCCCGAACTGCGCGTTAACATTGCCAACGCCCGCTCAGGTCTCGGTCAGGCGGCGTTTGCCGGCCCCGATCAGCTCCCGGTACGCGAAATTTCACTCACCGAAAGCGCCGCCGGAGTGATGCTCTCCATAAAAATGCGCAGCAATGTTACCGGCCCCGTAGATGTACGCAGCAGCAACAATCAGGTCCGCATACTGCTCACAAGGGAGCCGCAGCCCCAAATGACGTGGTCCCAAAAGGAACCGGCCCTGTCTACCGCGCCGCCGCAGTCCGGCAGCGAAATAAGGCCCGAGCCGGTAGATATGAAAAAGGCGGAAGAGCGCGCCGCGAGGGATGTAAAGGCATCCGGCGGAGAAATGTTCACTGTGCAGGACGCGCAGCGGACACACTCGCCGCCGCAACAAGTCCAGCAGGCTCCAAGGGTAGCGCCCAGAACCGAGACGCCGCAGGTCCAAATCATAGAAGACAACTCGCAGCAGGCAAGCGAAACAATCAGCGAAACCCCCAAGGGCGAGCTGGTTAGATACAAGGTGTTTGGAAGAGACCCGTTCGTGCCGCTGGTAAAAGATACCGCGTCGACGGAACTGCCGAGGGTGGAAAATCTGAGGCTCGTAGGCGTGCTCGAAGACTACCGTGAGAGCATCGCGCTGGTAGAGGACTTCAAAAACGCCAACAGGTCGTTCGCGCTTAGAGTCAACGATCCGGTTGAGCACGGCAGGGTTTTGCGCGTGCAGCGCGACCGGGTGGTGTTTTTGATAAAGGATTTTGACGTTTCGCGGTCGTACGTCTTGATGTTGACGCAGTAACGGCAGTGGTTTGTGCAGGTTTTTGGGGATATATGTGCCGTTGTTTATTATATATGAATATTTATGTTGACTTTGATTTTATCTATATAAGGGGCTTTTAATGACAAAGAAACTGGTATTAGCACTGATGTTAGCGGTCGCCCTGACCCCGTCCCTCGCGCTTGCGCAGCAGCAGGCGCAGCGCCAGCCGGGCCGGACCATTACCGCCGGCGACCGGTACAATGCTTCCGGCGAGCGGATCATCGACCTTTTTGACGTGCACGGCGCGGAACTGCGCTCAGTGTTACGCCAGCTTAGCGCCTACAGCGGGACCGACATCGTTCCCAGCGACGCGGCCAAGGCTACGGTCTCCCTAAACGTCTCCAACAAGTCGTGGCGCGAGATACTCAACATCCTCTGCATGGTGCACAACCTCGCCTACCTTGAGGAGCAGGGATTTATATACGTTATGACCGGCCAGGAGGGAGCCGCGCGCGGTGTTGGTGCATCTACGGGAACCGTCCCGCTTTCAATGGCCGCCGCAGAGGCCATGGCGCCGCTCATCCGCGAGGTCATACCCATGCGGTACACCACCGCCGAAGAGATGTCATCCGCGCTGACGCCGTTTCTCTCCGCGCGCGGCAAACTCTCGGCCATTGGCCATACAAACGCCCTCGTAATAGTTGATACCGACGAGAGCCTGAAACAGCTCAAAAGCCTTATCGCACAAATAGACATACAGACGCCGCAGGTATCAATATCCTGCAAAATAATAGAGGTAAGTTCCGGAACCATACAAAACATAGGCGTAAATTGGGGATTCACCGACCAGGCGGGCAATTTTACCGCCGGGCAGTTCTGGAACCCCGAAACCGCCACCCCGTTCCCTGCCGACCTGCGCCACTCAGTAAGTTACGGCCTGCTCACCCCGGAACGCTTTGGCGTGACACTTGAATACCTGCTGCAAGACAATAAGTCCGAAATAGTCGCGCAACCGCAAATAACGACCCTCAACAACAAAGAAGCCAAAATTTTCATGGGCCAGCAGATACCCATAAACACCCGCGACGATGCGGCAAACACGGTAACGCAAATGGTAAACGCCGGCACACAGCTCACCGTAACCCCATACGTGGCCGGCAACGGCAAAGTCAGGCTCCTGCTGAACACCAGCAAAGAGTCGTACGAACTGACATCAGACAACACACCCATAATAAACGAACAGAGCGCCACCACAAACGTACTTGTCAACAACGGCGAAACGGTGGTGATAGCCGGCCTCACATCAAACGAAAAACAGGACGCGGAGAGCGGAATTCCCGTCCTCAAAAATATCCCGATCCTCGGCAACCTCTTCAAAAGGTCGGAAAAAAAGACCACAAAGAGGGATCTCGTGATATTCGTTACGCCGCACATAATACACTCGGGAATTTAACTGCGAACCAGGCAGGGGGGACAAAAAAACATCCNCCCCGCCCCCCCGTCGCGCCTGCCGTTACCGCACTCCAGAATATCCCCCCAAACACCCCTGATACTTATAGTATGAAAACCGCTCCCAAAATTTTTTTTAAAAAAAACTTGCATCACATCAACACAATGATGTATTATTATAGACAAACCCGAAATCCGCCCAAACTGGACGGATAAAGGGCCAATAGCTGCAACAGGCGCCGGCGCGGCAACTACCATGGCCGCGAAGGCGCAGGAAACAAAAGCGGCAGACGCGGAGACTACCATACCGCCGATGCCGCCGGAAATACAAATATTTAAACGCATCCCCCGGTAACTACCATGACCGGGCGGATGTGGCAGTAGCAGTGCAAAACACGGTTGCGCATAATCTGCACATAATGCGAAACCGTGGAGTAAAATAAACGCGGTTGCGCAATACTCGCCTTAATTGCTCCATCCGCAAAACATTAACTGTACCAACGAGGTAACAAACATAAGGCCAATAAGCAGCTTTGATGCGGTAAAGTTGATGTCGCAGTATCGCTGTAACAGAAAATTTTTTAACTATAACCTAATTACATACTACCATCCAAAGAAAGGAGTCCAATATGACCGGTTGCGGGAAACATATAGGACTTAGTAGAAGTACAGGGGGTTCTGTTTTTAAGAAAGTTTTGATGGCGCTCTTGTGTTTGGGAGCGTTGGCGGGGGNGTGGGCGCAGCCTAATGAAGCTATTCTCACAGGTGGCGTTATTAGCACGGTACAGGCCCTGCCAAGGGTTATTACTGCGTCTAATAATAACCTGACAATAAATATGGCAAACGGGACCACTCATGCGTTCAGGCTTACCGATAATGCCGGCGGCCCGGAGTTGGCTGTGCCGTGCCCTGCTATCAGGATTTCGGGGAACAATACTCTTACGATCAATCAGGGTATCGTTAGCTGTGTGCACGATGCCGATCTGTACGACAACCTCGACGCGCCTGTTATCGAAGTAGGCGCCGGCGCGAAGCTTGTTATGAACGGCGGCACGATTCTCGCCCACGGCGTAAGGGTTCCCCCTGCTTCCGGAACGGGCGTCCAGCCCGATATCCCGGCGCGTGGTACGGGCAACGCCATTGACGCCGTCTCCGCTGATTCGGTCAAGCTCCTCGGCGGTTTGGTGCGCGGCGGCGTTAGTAAGGGTCCTGTTATTAAGCTGGGCGCGAATACCGTCTTCAATATGGCGGCAGGCAGTATTGTACGTGATACTTCCGGTATCCGCAACAATGTCCGTTTCAGCAGCGCCTCTGTAATCCAGAGCGCCTCGACGAAGCCTGTGGGCGTCCGTATAATGGGTGGTACGGTTGTGGCAAACGGCGACAGCAGCGCTATTCTGCACACTGCAGTTCCGGTAAATGCGGGCGGCATTAGTGTTGTTGGCGTACAGGTGGAGGCGGGTACTATAACAGCTAATAACAGCATTGCTGTTAATCATGTACCGGAGTCAAAAAACCCTGCTACGTACACCGCAAACGGTATTGTCCAGATTGGCGCTGTGGGCGGAGCGGCTGCGGTTAGCATAACTGGTGTGGGCGCCGCGGTGAATGCCAAAGCTGTCCACGTATTTGCTCCTTTGGTCAACAACACGTCCAACATCTTCGCCTCAAATGCGAACGCGGGTGGTAACGCGGTGGCGATTTTGGCTGACAGCGTAGTTGTGAATGCCCGCCTCTCCGGCGCCGGCGTGCTCAATATCCGCGGCGCCGCCCATGCGATATTGGCGAAGAAAGCGAACCCGAATAGTTGCGATAACGAAACGGGCGCTCTCAGCGGCGGGTCTGACCCATGTCCCATATATCCTGTAAGGTTCATTGCTAACGAGGGACAGAATCCCTGGAACGGTACGAGCATCAACCTCGGCGTTTCCAGCGCGACGACCGCCGGCGTGCTCGGCGATGTTGTTAAGGTCGAGAGCCGTGACCAAACGAAGAGGTCTGCCGGTATTTTAATTCAAAATGCGGGTGTAAACCTTCTTGCCGGCAGCGACTACCGCGTACCTCAGCACTTCCTCTACTCGGATTCGAACGTAGTGGTGTTGAACTCAACGGTGTCTGTACCCGTGAACGCTGTCGCTATACGCGGTAAAGGCAACGTGTTCGTAACTCTTGACCCTGTAGTTGCGATGCAGGCGGGCCGTTCGGCCTCGGTGACCTCCGGCAACGCCTCGGCGATTATTGCAGACGGTAATGTGACGCTTACGGGTGCCACCATAACAAGCTCAATTGCTTCGCAGACCGATGGCAACAACGCTGTTGTGGAGTCGCTTAACGGTTACATCGCGGTATTGCCGCACATGAGCCGCTGGACGACCGTAACTATTCCTGCCGCTGCGAAGGCGGGTGTAAGCGATGCCGCTCTCCGTACGCGCGGCACCGGCTTTGCTTCAAACAACGACATCCTCACCGCCGTTCACCCCATGGGGAAAGATATGGCTGCGGTTGGCGCGCACGATATTATGCTTATGGGCGCTTGCAGCATAAGCGTAACGGCACAGGGCACGGCGATATCGGCCTCGGCGAACTTTTTCAACACGCTGGATGGCTTGAAGCCAAATGATCGCCTGGAGGCTGACGGCAGCCACCTGTTCTCTTCTTCCAATGATTGCTACGGGGATGTTGCCGGATGCAACAATTCCTTCGCCGGCGGCGGCGTACGTGTCCGTATTATGGCTAACGAGAATAATATGGCCGGTACGAAGGCTATAGACGCTGTTGGCAATGTGGGTATCTTCAATGCCGACTTCCGGGCGTATGGCAGCACCGGCAACACGGTCGTAGTTGGCAGGCAGCTGAGCATTTTTGATGCCGATACGATTAAGAATACCGGCGTGAGCAACAACGCTGAGGCATCTGCTATCCGCCTGACGGCCGCTCCCCCTCTGGTTGAGGCTGCGATTAACAAGACTTTTCATACTATAAAGGGCCGCGTCGTAGTGATGTCGGCGTTGGGCGCCGCAGTGTGGAATTCCGGCACCCACGGTATCGTGATAAGCGAAGGCCGTGACGGCACTGGCAATGAGGTGGCGGGCACAGGTTTCATTGCGGCTGCATGTAGCTCCGAGGACGAGGTCACCCGTAATGTTAACTGTCCGCGCGAGGGCCTTATTTTCATGGCTGTCAACACGCCTCAGCTTTTGACCACCGGTGCGATTAACGTGACGTTTACCAACAACTTCGGTGTAATAACCACTAACGGTAATGTCCGTGTGAATGCCGGCGCGGCAATACGCAGCTCAAGTTTCGCATCCGGCATCAAGACTTTCCAGACTGGCGCCGGTGAGGCGACCGCTCACGTTCAGATTCTTGGCGGGGNGGTAAGGTCTGTCGGCGGTTCCGCTGTAGATGCGTCTGCCGCGCGCATAGATATTTTCGGCGGTGAGATAGTTTCCGCCGGCGCGCAGCCGGCCATAAATCTCCCCTTCAAGAATATAGAGGAGACCAGCGGCGTGTTTGTAACTGCGGCTAACCACTCGCTTGTTACAACCTCTATTCGCGTAGACGGCCCGGGTACCGCTTCCGCTATAAGCGTTGGCAACGAGGTGCCCGTTACGATTCTTGCTAACGGCGATCAGTGCCGCGTCGAGATATCTGTGTTTGGCATCTCCGCCAAGGGCATTCTTGCGAAGACCGGTGACGTAAAGGTTATAGGTATGGCGAGCGCCGGCAACAACGGAGCGAGCATAGTAGTTGGCGGCAACGGCGGCAACATCGGCAGTAACGACGCTGCAATGTACTCCACCGCTGCTGCGGGTATCGCGACAGAGGGCGGCGATGTTCTGCTCATGGATGCGTCAATTGATGTCCGCGGTACGCAGACCGGCGGTTCTACCGGCGGCCCTACCGGTAACGCCTACGGTATTCTTACCATTGGCGGCGGTGATATCTACGTAGTTACTTCTGCCGGTACAGCTGTTGCGCGCACGGTGATCAAAGCCGCCGCTGCCGGTTCCGGCGTCAGGGCTGTTGGCGACAACAGCGTTGTTTGGATCGGTAACAATCACAATGCCGGGTCTAAGTGGGACAAGGCGAATATGGCTTTTAATAACGCCGAACCAGACATGAGCGAGGTAGTGATTGAGGTTGGCTCCGGCACAGCAGTCCGTACCGATCGCGGCGGCGTGGGCATCTACAGAAACGCGTATGTCTCCGGCACAACCGAGACGACTGTATTCGCCTCCGACTCAGTTAACGTGTACGGCATAGTAGTAGCGAGCGGCGGCCCGGCCCTCATTCCCGCGAACAACGCCATAGTTGCGAAGCGCGTTTTGGTTAGCGGCAACGCCGAAAACAACGAAACGCCGGCCACGAGGGGTTTTGTAATAGCCGGTAACCGCAGCGCCGCGTTTGTAAACGCCGGCGAGGCGACGAGCGTAGCGAACGCCATCCGCATGACGGGTAACGGTGTTACCGACTCGGTACTCGTGATTAATGGCGGCCGCGTTACGGCCTACGGCGCCGGCGCGGGCATAGTTACCGCTTCCGCCACATCGCTTGGCCGCGTAGCGGTAGGCAACGGCGACAACGAGGGCGAAAGCTACGGCATAGTCGAGGCCGGTACGGGCGGCCGTGCCATCGAAATCGGCGCGGGCGATGTGTTCGTCAGCGTCCCCGGCACGCACGTACGCATCCTCGGCCAGCGCAGCGCGGGCAACACCATCACCACGGCGGGTAACGTCTCGGTGACCGGCGGCCG
>WQTH01000046.1 GCA_009786415.1 Chitinispirillia bacterium
AGCACGACCTGCTTGAGAACGAAGAAACCATCCGCTCCCAGATATGGTTCAAGGATATGGTAGCCAACATCTCGCACGACCTCAAAACGCCGCTTACCGTTTTGAGCGCCAGCCTGCAAACGCTTTCCAAACACACCGAAACGCGCGGGTCGCCAGAATACCAGCGCGGCGTGCGCATAGCGTACCAAAAAACAATGGATCTCCAGCGCCTCACGCAAAACCTGTTTGAGNCCAGCCGCATAGAAACAGGAAGAAACTTCTACGCGCCAAAACAGGAGTCGCTGCACCGCCTGCTGGCGCAGGTAGAAAGCAAATACAACGCGTACTTGGACGATAACGGCATAACCTTAGACATAGTGGCCGGAAACGACGCCGGCATCTCGATAGACCCAATGAAAATATGGAGCGTCTTCGACAACATAATCTACAACGCCGCCCGCTATACCGGCCCCGGCGGCGCCATCTCAATTACCGCGACAACAGACGCAGGCTCCGCCACAGTCACAATAACCGATACCGGCTGCGGCATAGCCGAAGAGTGCCTGCCCCGCATCTTCGAACGCTTCTACAAAGTATCGCGAGGCAGAGGGGCAAAAGACGGCGACGGAGGCCTCGGCCTGTATATAGTAAAAAGCATAATGGATGGGTGCGGAGGCAAGGTAAGAGCCGAAAGCACACTGGGAAAAGGCACATCCATAATCCTGACATTCCCCTGCACATACCGGCCCGCAACGGAGGCCGGTTAAGCGGTATCGCAGGCAGTAGAAGCGTATAGGAGTGTGTCTGCGTCGGACGAGTTAAGAGAACTTGAGCGTATGCGCGACCGTACGCGGCGCAATGAGGCACCGGCGCAAAAAAAATCACTTTTCCCTTGACTTTCAAGAATTTTTGTGGTATCTTATATGTAAGCGGCACACAAGGCCGGCAGGAAACATGGGGGTAAACCCCGCACTTGACATAGAAGTAACGCCCAAATTAAGAAGCGGGCAGGCTCTAACTCCGGTTGAGCCTGCCCGCTTCTTGTGTTTTAAGGACTTGTCACAAAAAATTGTGACAATTTGGGAATGTCACAAAAATGTCACAAAGGTAACGCGGTATTAAGAGATTGTCATAGAGAATTGTGACAATTGCTCTGGATGACGTTTGTAAAAAATAAATATCTGTTACTATAAAAAAGGAGGCGCAGTTGAAAACTGTGGAGGTAGAAGGACGGAGCGGTAACGTCGTCGCGGAAACGCGGGGGGAATTGGGGTGGATGGGGAACAGATTGGCGCGGGCAGCTGCGGCGGCGGTGTTCGTACTTGTCTCTACAGCCACGGTTTGGGCGCAGGCGTATTGGGAGTCTTGGACGGAATTGCCGACGGCGGCAGGCTCCACCATAACGGGCGGAAACTATAAGGTCTCGCAAAACAGAACTATCAATGCTGCGGCAAATCAGAACGGGCTTGTGATTTCGGGGACTGTTACGATATACATTCCGGCGGGGGTTACGCTTAATGTTACGGGAAGCGCGGGAGCGGCGGGAGGAACGCCAACCAGTAACGATGCCAGCGGCGGCGCGGGCGCGACAGGTGGCAATGCAGCAATACGGCTTGATGATGGTAATACCCTTATCCTTCGCGGCGGCGGAACTTTAAACGCTATCGGCGGTAACGGCGGCAATGCCGGGAACGGTTGCGCCGGGCATAGTGCAGGCAGTACCAATACGGGGCCGGGGGGAGCGGGCGGCGGCGGCGCTGCGGGCGGAGGAGCGGGTATAGGCGCCAATGGCGCCAATGGCGGTGCTGGTGGTAGTAGAGGCAGTAGTTGCAACGGTAGTGGTACGAATAATTGCAACGGCGGCAACGGCGGCAACGGTAATCCCAGTTTCGGATCTTCAGGGACGGGAATATTGTTTGTCTTGGATTTATTAACGGTAAACGCAACAGGCGGTAACGGCGGTGCTAACGGAACAGGTGGAGGCGGCGGAGGCGGCAACGGCACCCGCGGCGGGGGCGGGGGCGGCGGAGGCGGAGGAGGCGGATACTCCGGCTCGGCTATCGGCGCAGGCGGAAATGGCGGAACCGGGGGCGGCGGAGGAGGAGGTGGTGGTGCTCCGACTGCCGGTACAAATCATGGTGGTGGCGGCGGCGGCGGCGGCACCGGCTCTCCGTCTGGTAACAATGGTAGTAATGCTGATAACCGTAACAGCGACAGAGGCGGTAGCGGCGGTAGCGGTAGTGTTATTAGCGGTAGTTTCGTGAGTCACGGCGCAAAGCAAAAATCCCAAACGGCAATAGTTGCGGCTATTACGGATATAATTTACCCTTCACACACCATAACATACAACGCTAACGGCGGCGCTTTGGGTTCCGTGCCTGCAACGCAGCCGAAATATCAAGGCATAACCGAGTATATTACTCACCATACGCCGACGAGACAGTTCTACAATTTTAACAACTGGCTCGGCGGCGGCAATATTCTTTATATTCGGAATCATCAATATACTGCCAATGAGAATTTATCGCTTACCGCTCGGTGGTTGATACGTCACGAAATAACGCTGAATCAAAGCGAGCCACATACTTTTACGACAAGCGAATACGGCAATCAGCCCGCGGCGCACACCGTAACCATGAAAAACACGGGAAACGAGGCGTTTACCATGACCGCCGCCTTATCGGGAGCGAACGCTGCCAGTTTCTCGCTTACCGCACCGTCGGCAACTTTATCTAAAGACGCTTCCGCCAATTTCACCGTGCGCCCGAACGCGAATTTACCCGTGGGAACGCACACGGCCACGGTAACGGTATCTGGCGGCGAGGCAACAGCGCCGTCGTTTAATGTGAGCTTTGAGGTAACGAAGAGGTTCATTACCATAGCGGCGGACGCGAATTCCAAATTCTATGGCACAAGCGACCCCGCTCTTACCGTTACGGTAACTTCGGGGAATTGGGTAACCGGCGACGTATTCACGGGGGCGCTCTCGCGGGAGCCGGGCGAGCATTTAGGGAGTTACGAGATAAGTCAGGGTACGCTCAGCGCGGGCGGCAATTATACTATTACGGGATTTACACCGGCGAATTTTGAGATAACGCAAAAGCCGATTACCGTAAGAGCCAATGACATAAACATCACCTACGGCGATGCTGCTCCGCCCTATACATCTTATACTTACTACATAGCGGAGGGCGCTCCTCTCGCCCCCGGTGAAGAGCTGGATGTTTTGGGCGACCCTCACTATGAGTGCGGTTACGCTGCCGGCGATAACGCCGGCAGCTACGATATTACGTTGAGCGGGCTTTCATCCGGCAATTACGACATCAGCTATGCCGAACCCAAAGGCAAGGTCGTGGTTGGCAAGGCTGCGGTGGAACCGCCTGTTGTTTCCGCGCATAACATTATCATAGACTATACAGAGGGTTTTAACATCAATCTGGACGATCTGCTCCCGGCGCTTGACGGCTCGCTTGTTTACGGCGATGTGAGCTATTCGGCAGTAATTACTGTGAATCAAAACTCTATACTTGCCGGCGCGGCAGTCTCCGGCAGCGAGCTGGCTGTAGTTGTTGGCAACGGCCTTACTGCCGACGATAATGACGGTGATCAGGCTGCTGTTACGGTAACGGTTGTTAGCGGGAACTACGGTGATTTCGACATCGTCATCCCGTTCGCGGCAAGCGCCAAGACAAATATTTCCGGTTCCATGACGCTTGAAGACTTAACGGTGGCTTCAAGCGATTCGCCTCGGAGCGTCGGAGAGGTGCTGATCAGCGGGAATCCGTCCCTTACGCAAGATAATATCCTGTATACGTATGAGGATGAGGATGGCAACGTCACGGATACCTGGCCCACCGCACCCGGCGTATATACGGTGACGGCTAAGATTGTTAATCACCCTGAGTTCAGCGGCTCGGTAACGGCGAATTTGGTGGTGATACCGCTGTACGACATCGGCAAGATGATTCACGATGCCGTTGATGAACATGAAGAGTCTCTTCTTGGTGAATTTTTTAATAATGTAGGCAGCGGCTCGCTGGTTTTAGAGGAGGCGTCTATTCTCGGCAACAGCGCTATCGCAAATATTCTTAGCAGCGGTGACCGTAAGGACCTTATTACGGAATTTTTATCAAACAGTGCGTTTACGCCGTTGGTTCCCCCGTCGTCTCCGATATCCGGGATACTCTCTTCTGCCAGCGGCGCCCAATTCACGTTCGAATTGCCCGTGGTGTCGGATGATGTCGCCGGTCTTCCCGACAATGCCGACTTTCATTGGAGCGTTGATGTTGCGGCGCTCAACCCCGATTATCTTCCCGGCGCCGGCTATGGTTCTGTTGTAATGGGCAATAACGGAAAGTTTACGGTGGTACCTCCGGCTCACAACAAACCTCCGCTGCTCGTGGCTTTCATAGTGCAGGTCAACCCTGCGATCCCGATTGTGATGGCGGTGCTGCCCGCGCCCCCTCCGCCCCCTTGCAATTCCTCTATCCCCGGCTGTCCCGGCTATGTTGGCGGCGGTAGTAGTGGCGGTAGTGGTGGTGGTTATGTAGTCGTTGGCGGTAGTGGCGGCGTCACTATCATTGATATTTTGGCTGCTATCGGGCCTGAGCACTTAACTTTTGACCTTTCGCCGAAAACTTACAGCGGCTATCAGCAGCCTGTTTCCGTCACATCTGTGTTTGTGGGTACGGGCACGATCACGGTGATGTACAATGGCAGTGTGAATCCGCCTGTAAACGCCGGTGTTTATACAGTCAGCGCGTCTGTTTCCGGCGGTTCGACATTCGCTCCCGGCGCAGCTGTGCTTGGCAGTTACGTTATAGAGAAGAAAGAGCCGTCGGCGTCTGATTTCTCTTACACGCGTCAGGCGCTTTACACCGGCGAGCCCCGTCCGCTTTCGTTGAGCAAGCCTGCGGGGATGGGNGAGGTGGCTGTTATCAGGTACAACGGGTCGGCCGAGGCCCCTTCTGCGACAGGTGTTTACGCGGTATCGGTGGATGTCGTCGCGGGGACTAACTATAAGGCGGTTTCCGAATTGTCTTTGGGCAGCTATGAGATTTCTACGACGGTGTCTATTACGGGGTCTGACCGTGTCATCATAGACGATGCGGATGAAACCGGGCTTATCGCTCCTGTAAAGACGTTGAGCGCTGTGTTTACCGCAGGCCCGAATCCTGTGTCAAAGAGCGTTGGCAGCGTAACATTCTTCTGGCAGGGCAGGGCGGTCAATAAGAGCGTCTTGTCGGTGTTTGACGCGCAGGGCAATCTGGTCGCGAAGGTTACTGTTTCCGACGACGGCAAGGGTATTGACCGCCGCGTTGTGGGCAGCTGGGGCCTTACGGACCGCAAGGGCCGCCCTGTTGCCGAGGGCACGTATCTGATCCGAGGCGTAATCACCACCCGTGACGGCGGCAGGGAGCGCGTTGCTTTTAAGGTCGGCGTACGGTAAGGCGTAATGCGGGGGCGGGCCTGTGTGCCAGCCTTGTATTTATTTGTGTGGCGGGCCGATTTAAAACCCGCCCTTGCGGCATCAAATGGGGATAATTCGCCTGTTTGCGGGATTCATAGCCCGGCGTTGACGTGCAGCAGCCGAGCGATTTCCTTGTGCGACTCGTACACCCGCTCGGCTATGAACTCGCAGAAGGGGGTGTCAATCCCTTTATGCTGGTATGAGCGGATCAGATTCAGGTAGTCGTGCCGCAGTATGGGCGGTATGACAGCCGGTACGTAGCAGTCCTGTATCAGCGCGAGGCACATCAGGAGGCGGGCAACGCGCCCGTTTCCGTCTATAAACGGGTGGATCGTTACAAATTTGAGGTGGAGCAGGGCGGCGAACTTCAGCGGGTGGAGGGTGCTGCGGGCGGTGTTTATCCATGCTATAAGCCCGTCCATCAGCCCGTCAAGCTCATCCTGCGTGGGAAAGGCAAAGTCCGTTCCGCTGACGATGACGCTCTCCCTGCGCCAGCGCCCGGCGTTTTCCTCGTCTATCGCGAGGTAGAAATGCCTGTGTACCGCCTTAATGTTGTCAATCGTTATCGTACCGCTCTTAAAAACCGAGAATACGTAGTCGTACGCCTTGCCGTGCCCGATTGCCTCGTGTATATCCCGCAGCGGCTTCCCCCCAATGGTCAACCCGTCTTCGAGTACCACCTTGGTCTCCATCTCGGTAAGCGTGTTCCCCTCAAGCGCGTTGGATGACCACGTGAGCCCGACCCGGTAATAGTCCCGCAGCTGCCTGAGCGCTGGCTCCTCAAAGGGCCGCACCGCGTCAAGCGCCGCCTTGTATTTATCCGTTTTTTCGTATATATCCACTATGGGCGTGCCCTGGGGAAATGGTGGCGCCGCCCGGTTTCCGGCCCGGACGATCATATTGAATATAATATGCGCCGGCGCCGGTTTCGCCGAAAAATCGGGCGTTGGGGGAATAACGATTCGGTACGTGATTCTATATAATATATGGATACCGCGTACAGCAGCGCTTTTTACGGGGTATCGATGTTGAACAGCTGGGCGATATCTTTGTGCGACTCGTAGACACGCTCGGCTACGAATTCGCAGAAGGGGGTGTCGGCCCCTTTTTGCTGGTATGAGCGCAGCAGCTTCAGGTAGGCGGGCCGTATGGTAGGCGGGATCAGGGCAGGTACGTAGCCGTCCTGTATCAGCGCGAGGCAGGTCAGGAGTTGCGCGACCTGGCCGTTTCCGCCTATGAACGGGTGGATTGTCACGAATTTGAGGTGGAGCAGCGCGGCGAACTTCAGTGGGTGGAGGGTGCCGCGGGTGGTGTTTATCCAGGTAATGAGGCCCTCCATGAGGCTGTCGATCTCGCCGGCGGGCGGAAAGACGAAGCCTGTCCCGCTGACGATGACATTATCCTTGCGCCAAACGCCCGCCTCATCCTTGTCGATCACCTGATAAAACAGCTTGTGTATCGCCTTAATGTTCTCTACGGTTATCTCTTTGTTCTTAAAAATGGAGAATACGTAGTCGTAGGCCTTGCCGTGCCCGACAACCTCGTGTATCTCCCGCAACGACTTTATCACGGTGGTCAGCCCCTTCTTGAGCACCACCTTAGTTTCCGCCTCGGTAAGCGAGTTCCCCTCAAATGCGTTGGACGACCAGATGAGGCCAACCCTGTAGTGGTTCCGCAACCGTTTGAGTTTTGGTTCCTTGAAGGGCCGTACTGCGCCGAGTGCCGTTCTTAATTGTTCTACTTTCTCGTATATATCCATAGCTGTACCCATAAATAAGGTTTTTACACCCATTTTTAGTGCTGATATATAAATATAATACATTTCGCGAGATTTCGTATGAAAAAAATGTTTTTTTTTGCATTTTTTTTGTTGATTTTTTGTTCAAAATTGATTATATTATATAGAGTTATGATATGTATGTCAGATTTTGGCCGTTTTGAGAAAAAGCAAAAAAGGTTTGGGTATAAAAAGGCCATAAACTATATTAATAACGCTGTTTTTGACATTTTCGCGTATTATCGCGCTTTTGAGAAGCGGGCAGGCTCCACACTGAATTGCGGCTGCTCGCTTCTTGTATTTTGAGTAATTCTTACAGCTTTTTGTGGTGATTAACCGATTGCTATAACATATTGTAGCAATTATAATAAATGTCATAGTATTCTGAAATAATAGCTGCTACACGGGTTCAGTGTGGTGTTGGTGTGCGGCAGGGATTTTGTGGCATAAACTTTTTTGCGAAAGGAGCGGGACCGATGGAAAATGTGAAAAATTTCTACGATTTGTCCGATAAGGACACGGCGCGGCAGGAGAATCCGGCGGTGTCGGGACAGAAGTATGAGGGAAAGGACGCCGGGGATGTATCCGTGGCGGAGAGGCGGGATATGTTCATGGGGAGGGNCTGGACACTGCCACGACTCACATAAATAGCGTTTTTTGGCCCAAATAGCACTATTTCCCTATAGGGTTGCCGGCATTTTTAGTTTAATTTTGCATACGGCCGGAATCGGTTCCGCATTTTCTAAAAAAAAATAAAAAAAAGTATTGACACGCATACCAAACAGATATTATTTTGGAATGTGACAGATAGTTGATGTATTGTTACAGTTGACTGATGTATTGTGCTGTTTGATACTTTCAGGGAGCCGGGAATGCCGTTGATTTTGCTTATTGACGATCAGGAGGGTATCCTTACCGCCAACAGCGAGTATCTCGTTGAAATGGGGATGGAGGTGGAGTGTGCGGATACCGGCCTCAAGGCGTTGGACCGCCTACGCTCTAAACGTTATGACTGCGTGGTGCTGGACGTACTCCTGCCCGATATAGACGGTTTTTCTATCTGCAAGGCCGCGCGCACCATAACCGACGCGCCCATACTCTTCCTCTCCTGTATGGAGGAGACCGACGACAAGGTCAGGGGGCTTATGGCCGGCGGCGACGATTATATGTGCAAGCCCTACAGTTTGAAAGAGTTCGGCGCGCGCGTGCAGGCCCTGATGCGGCGCAGCGGTATAGTGGGGTCCGAGTCGACACACGCGAATTATCACGTAGACACTGAAAAACGAATCATATACGCCTTGGGGAAGGGCGCCGTTCTCTCCGAACGCGAATTTGTGCTTTTTGAACTTCTGCGCGCCCACCCCGAAAAACCATTTTCCACAGAAGAGCTGCTTGAGAAAATCTGGCAAGGCAACGCGGAGGCCAATGTGGTATCTACGCTGGTTTCGCGCCTGCGGCGCAAGATCGAATTCGCCGAGGATTCGGTAGGGCGGATCGCGAGCGCTTATGGCGAGGGGTATTGCCTGCTGCCCCCAAAGCATTAAATATTAAATATTAACCGCGGCAATGCCGCGATCATCAGGGGGAGCGGTGGATGATCAGGCCGATTTTCGCGTTAGCGGCCGCATTTTCGCTGTTTTTAGCAGGGAAGGCCATTGCCGGCGGTATCCCGGTGGTTACAATCAATACTATGGGCGGCGCGGCTGTTGTCAGCAGGGAAGAGTACGTTTTCATGTCGTTTTCGCTCACCGATTCGGCCAACCCGCGCAACAATATCGCCGCCAACCCGGAAATGCCCGACCGCGTAAGGGGGCGGGGGAACAACAGCTGGCGCGATTTCAGGGCCAAGAAAAAGTCTTACCGCGTTAAATTCAGGAACGAAACACCGCTTTTCGGGCTTGCGGCGTCAAAAGACTGGGTGCTGCTCGCACAGCACCGCGACGAGACCCTGCTCTACAACGCAGTGGCGTTCGAACTGGGCAACCGCTTCGCTTTCCCCTTCAACCATTCCTTCAACTTCGTCGACCTCTACCTTAACGGGGAGTACAGGGGCAATTACCTGCTCACCGAGTCTAACCGGGTTGGCCCTGGGCGGGTGGACATAGAGAAAAACGGCGGCTGGTTCGTTGAGCTCGACGAGTACTACGACAAGAAACCAAGGTTCAGGACAAAGAGCTACAATCTGCCCGTAATGATAAAGTCGCCTAAGGGGGGCAAAACGGCGCCGGGGGAGGCGGATTCCGCCCTTGCCGCCGTAAAGCGCGACATGAACGCCCTTGCCGACGCGCTCGCCAGCCCCAAATTCCCCGAAAGCGGCTACCGGGAGATGATAAACATAGCCACGTTTATAGATTACCTGCTGATAAACGAGCTAACCGCCAACACGGACCTCTCGCACCCGCGCTCTGTATTTATATATAAGGATAAAGGCGGGGCGATAAGCATGGGGCCGCTTTGGGACTTTGACAGCGGCTACGGCTGGAGCTACCGGAACTGGATGGCGTCGGGGTTCAACGACCACTTCAACCACCCGGACAGGCGCCCGCCGGTGCACGATTTCTTTAAGAGGCTCTACGAAGACCCGGTTTTTCTCGCCAAATACAGGGAGCGCTGGAACGAGAAGTACGACACAATCGCCTCCATACCCGCGTTTATAGACGTGATGGCGGAGAGGCTTGATAAGTCGGCGGAGCGGAACTTCGCGCACTGGTGGTACAAGACGTTCGCCCCATTCACCGACACGAGGCCCGCGCAGCCCAATGATTTCGGCGCCGCCGTCGTCAGGCTCAAAAACTGGTACGCCGCCCGCGTGTACTATCTCAACGCCGAGTTTAACAATGCCGAAAAGAGTTCCGCAGGCGGGCGGGATTGATTTTGCGCTACGGCGCGTATTATATTATGGATATATGATTTGATATGCTGTCATCAACAAAAATGGGGGGTAAATGGCTGAACTCGAAGAATTGCAGCGTGAATTGGATAAAGCGCGCGCGGAGCGCGACGAATTGGATTTGGAACTGAGGGATACGAGGCTGCTTGTAAAAGAGGTGAACGGTTTTGTGAAGTATTATCAGGACCTGCTCCAAAAGCTTGAGCTCGACGCGCTTACCGGACTCCCCGGCAGCAACAAGTATATAGCGTTTAAGGCGACCGTAGAGAAACACGCGGCGACTGTTGGCGTTATTGCCTTTGATGTAAACGATTTGAAGTATTACAACGATAACAAGGGGCATCAGGCCGGAGACCATCTGCTGCAGATGGCCGCTGAGAGCTTCCACTTTGTTGCCGACCGCAGGGTGCAGATATTCAGGACGGGCGGCGACGAGTTTGTGGGGATAGCGATGGGGTGTACCGAGAGCGATATAGACGCCATAATCGCAAAATGGCAGAAGAAGCTGGAGGAACTGAACAGCGCCGCCGCCGGGATCCGCTGCAATATCGCGTTTGGGTGCGCGTATGGGGACAAGGGGTATAAAATTGACGATGTTCTGGCGCTGGCCGACGAGCGGATGTACGCCGAAAAGCAGCGTATGAAAAAATGCGGGCTTAAGATAGGGGAGATGAGATGACTGAAGAAGAGAATTCCAAACAGCCGTTGCTGCGCGAGTTCTCCGACAATGAGTTTGAGTAGATTTGCCGCTCCAACTGCCGTACCGTCCACGCGCACTCCACACACTCTTTCAGGTAAAAATCCCGCCTTTTGGGCTCTTCAATCTTCATCAAGAGCCTGTAGTGCGACCAACTTAATTCGGAACACAGTGTGTTCCGAATTGGAAATGTCCTGTAAAACTGCCTCATATAGCGTAAATTACGCATATCAAAGCCTTTTCCAAACTCTTCGGTCAGCCGTTCCGACAAAAACCGCAGAAGCTGTTTACCGTACTCGGCACGGTCCCCCACGGCCTCGGATATCTGCCGCCCGATCTCCCAGTATGAGCCAATCATTGCCGAATTGATTGCCTGAAATGCCTTTTCCCGCGTGGAAGCGAGAACCGCGCGTATGTTGTCGTAGACGTTGGTGTCAGCCTCGGTCAAAATCATCTCTTGGGGCTCGGCCACTTCCCAAATCCCGGCAGACGCCGCGCGTATGCTTTCGTATATTTTTTGATAATCGTCTGATGCCATCCGTATCTCCCAAGCCTTAATTCGCGTATACCACAATATAATACCCGCCATAGAAAATTTCAACCCGGCAACGGAATGCCCGCCCCCGCCTAAGTTGTCCTTCCGGGGGTATTTTGGAGTTAAATTTTGAATTGCCCAAGTTGCCGGCAGTCGCCGATGCCGGGGATGAATTGAAATTGTGGCTGGCGTTTTTTAACGCAAAAACCGAAGAAGATTTGAAGAACCTTATGGTTATAGGAGGCGATATTATGATACAGGCAGTAGAAGCGTATCGGAGTGTGTCTGCATCGGACGAATTCAGGGAGATTGAGCGTCAGCGCGACCGTACGCGGCGCAATGAGGCGTCGGCGCTGGCGAACGCCGAGTGTAGGGGCCGAACAGAAGAAAAGTTGGAAGTCGCGAGAAAAATGAAAGCCAAGGGCAAGCCCGTTGAGGAGATTGAGGAAATGACCGGCCTCACAGTCGACGACATCCTGCGCCTGTAGCCGCCGTCTGCCCCTCCGCCTCCACAGGCGTCCCCGCCGGGGCGCCAAAACCGGATTTCCCACTGAATTGACGGATAAAATCTAATTTTTGCGCCCGCTGGCGGCATATATTATATTGAAACAGTCGGCGGCTGGGCCTTTGCGGCTGCCGTGGTATGCTTTTTGGGTACAAAGTGTCAACCCTATATAGTATTGGAGGCGTTGTTTATGGAAATAGTGAAATCACAGCAGGACGGCAAGGTTGTGTTCACCCTTACCGGGCGGCTTGACACCAACACCGCGCCGGAGTTTCAGGCCGCGCTGTTGTCGGTTTTTGACGGTGATAAGTATGTGGTTCTGGACTTCGCCGGCCTTGAGTACATCTCTTCCGCCGGGCTGCGTGTGCTGCTTTTGGGCGAGAAGACCGCCAAGATGAAAGACTCCGCCATGTCTCTTATAAATGTGCGCGAGGAGATCAGGGAGGTCTTTGAGATGACCGGTTTTACGGATATTTTGAAGATAGTCTGACGATGGAGAGGCGGCGCGGCGGCAGGGCTGGCATCAGGCACAAGATACTGCTTGTGGTATTGGGCATGTCTGTTGTGTCGCTTACGGCGTATTGCGCGGCTACGTTTTGGGGGCTGTTCAGCATACGCGCGCAGATGGAGCAGTCGAGCGCCCGGCTCGGCGAGTTTGCCTCCGAGAACAGCAGCGCGTTTTTGGAGCGCGAGGCGGTAGACAAGCTCATGACCAAGGCGCTTGGGCGGGCGAAGTTCATAAACGAGCGGCTCAGCGTTATCGCGAAGGACGCGGTTTACTTCGCCGACCTCACCACCGAGATATACAAAAACTCCGGCAAGCTGTTTCCGGTTCCCGTACCCTATTCCATGACCGTGAACAGCGGGGCGCTCACTATGCAGCTCAAGAGCGTCGGCGGCCCGGCCGATCATCCGCGCATAAGGCGTGAGGCGGAGCTGCTTGGGAACATAACCTCCGCGTTCATAAGCAACAGCAGCGATATGGGCGAGATAGTCATAAGCCTCTATTTGGGTACGGAGTCGGGTTTTTCCGTAAAGTACGACGCTTTTTCAAACGATGACAACGCGACCTTTGACCCGCGCGCGCGCCCGTGGTATATTGGTGCGAAAGAGCGCGGCGGCGCGTATTGGACCGCGCCTTACATTGATGCGTCGAGCGGCAAGTCTATCGTATCCGTTGCCTGCCCGTTTTACGGGCCCGACGGCAAGATTCGCGGCGTCGCGGGGATTGACGTGGCAATAGCCGGCCTTAACAGCGAGATTGTGAACGCCGACGTGGGCGAGGGCGGCTATGCGTTCGTTGTAGATTCCGCGGGTAAGCTGATATCGTCGAGGTGGCTTGAGGCGCAGGAGTGGTTTGACGAGGCCCAAAACGCTTTTTTGGAGAATAATCCCTGGTATGATGACGTAATGAATAAGGTGAGGCACGGCAGCGGCGGTTTCGAGCGGGTGGCTACCGCGTCGGGCGAGAGGTTCATGGCCTATTCGCCCATAGAGGAGACCGGCTGGAGCGTGGTTACCGTGCTGCCGGTCGAGGAGATAATGGCTCTCGTTGTTGAGAACAGCGCGGCGATAGAGCGCATGACGATGGAGGCGGTGGGGCGCGTCAACACCACTATCCGGTTTATGCTCGCGTTCTTTGTGCTGATGTTCGCGCTGGCGGTGTCGGGCATTGCCTACCTGTCCGGCAAGCTGTCGGGCAAGATCACCAACCCGATAGTTACGCTGGAAAGCGTTTTGGAGCGCATTGCCGGCGGTGAGCTTGACACGCGGATAGACATAAGGACCGGCGACGAGATCGAGCGGTTAGGCGGCAGCGTCAACAGGATGGCGGCGTCGCTCAAGGAGCACATAGACGACCTGCAGCGCGTTACCTCCGAGAAAGAGCGTATAGGCGCGGAACTGAACGTGGCCACGAAGATTCAGGCGAGTATGCTGCCCTGCATCTTCCCGCCCTACCCGCACAGGACGGAGTTTGATATCTACGCGCTTATGCGCCCGGCCAGGGAGGTCGGCGGGGATTTTTACGATTTCTTCTTTATTGACAACAACACGCTCGCGATGATCGTGGCCGACGTGTCCGGCAAGGGCGTCCCTGCGGCGCTTTTCATGGTTATCGCCAAAACGCTTATTAAGAACAACGCGCAGTCGGGGAAGAGGCCCGGCGAAATTTTTGAAAGCGTAAACAATATGCTCAGCGAAAACAACGAGGCGGGGATGTTCGTAACCGCGTTCATGGGCTTTCTCGATATACCGAGCGGAAAATTCACATATGTCAACGCGGGCCACAACCCGCCGGCGCTGCGTTCTGGCGGGCGGTACGAACTTTTGAAAGTTAAGCCGGGGTTCGTGCTGGCCGGCATGGAGGGTATCAAGTACGCTGAGGGCGAGATCACCCTGCAAAAGGGCGGCGAACTGTTCCTGTACACAGACGGCGTTACCGAGGCAATGAACAACGGCAAGGCGATGTTCGGCGAGAAGCGCATGATAGAGGCCGTCAACAAATATTCCGCTTTGGATTTGAGAGAGTTTGCGGAGTCGGTAAAGGGCGAGATAGAAAAATTCACGGACGGCGCGGAGCAGGCTGACGACATCACAATGCTCGCGCTGCGCTACCGGGGAGGTGATATGGACGAACTGTTGATTGAGGCCGTACCGGAAAATCTGAGCAGGGCGCTTGTATTCGTAGAGGAGAGGCTGAACGCCGCCGGCTTCCCGGCGAAGCAGCTGAAGCGCGTTTCTATTGTCGTGGAGGAAATATTCGTAAACATAGCCAACTACGCCTACGCCCCTGAGAAGGGCATGGCGGCGCTGCGCGTCTCGGTGGCGGGGGAGGAGGCCATCATCGCGTTCGAGGACAGCGGCAAGCCCTACAACCCGCTCGAAAAGAAGGACCCGGACATCCGCGCCGGCGCTGAGGAGCGCGAGGTTGGTGGCTTGGGGATATACATGGTTAAGAACATGGTGGACGCCGCGCATTACCGGCGCGAGGGGGATAAAAATATTTTTACGGTCAGGAAGAGGCTGGCGCAGGGTGACGGATGACCATATTGATTTTTGCTTATGCCATATATTATTTTTTTTGCGGTACGGTGTGGTTGTGGTTGGGAAATTAATATTTGGAGGAGGTTTGGGGATATGGGCCTTTACGAGATTTTGAAGAGGTTCGGCGATGACGAGTACTTTGCGGCGAAGTACGAGGCGCTGAGCGAGATTGAGGATATGATTGAATTGGCGAAGGCGGACGGGTACAATATGACGCGCGAGGAGGTCGAGTCGCTTTTGGACCGCAGCGGTACGGGCGAGCTTACCGACGATGAACTGGCGCTCGTGGCGAGCGGCAGTTTTCGCGGGATGCGGGCACTTTTGCCTGCGGGGGCGCTGTCTTGGGCGGACGCGGTTTTGTAGCCGCCGGCCTCAAATTTATCTTACTACGGCAGGTTTATTCCCGAAAGAACGGTTTGATGGCAAACGGCGTCTGTTGCTGGATAAGAGCGTATATCATTATAATAGCGCTGGCTGTATTCGCGTTGCCATGGGCGGATAGCGGCACGCCATCCGTCGGTGCGCCCGATTCCGCAGGCTACGCGCCCCCCGCCGGCGGACCGGCGGCAGTACCCCTACAGCCGCCCCCAGTTACCGAAGAACCGCCGCCGGCGCTCCCCGAAGCGGCGGAATCCCACGCGCGCCCTGTATATAATATAGATTACACCGGCGCCTCCATTTCGGCGGTTATCCCCGGCGCGGGGCAGTTGTTGTATCAGGGCCGTTACTGGATGGGGGCGGGATTTTTGGCGGCGGAGGCGGCTGCGGTGGGGTTTACCGTGTACTGGTGGGACGAGGCGAACTGGCGCCGGGGCGAGGCCGGGCGCCTGCGGGACAGCGCGGCGGTTATATGGGCGCGCGGGGAGGAACGGGGGGACAGCGCGATGCTCTACCTCTCCGGGCTTTACGGCGTTACCGCCGAAAATACCGAATTTGATGCCCGGCGGGCCAAATATACCGCGTATTGCGCCCTTTCATGGGCGGTGNGGATACATATTTACAGCTTTTTGGACGCTTTGGAGGCCGGCGGCCTGACGCCGCACGGGCAGTACCGGGACCCCGCAAAGGCCGGTTTGCTTGCCGCAGTGCCGTTTTTGGGCCTTGGGCAGCTATACAACGGCCGCCCCGGCAAGGCCGGGATGATCGCGATGACCCAGGTATCCCTGATGATGACGGCGTACGGCCACCAGCGGCTGATGGGCTACGCCTCCGAGAGGTACAACGAGATGAGGGACCCGGAGTCGGGCCGGTACGCCTACCGCGCCGAGTACCTTAATCACTGGAAATCGCGCTACGACAGGTCGTTTTCCCGCCGCAACACCTATATGTGGATATCTTTGGCCACCTACCTGTACTCCATATTTGACGCGGTTGTGGACGCGCATTTGAGCGATTATGGGCACAAAATAGACATAGGCGCCGATCTGGCGTCCGGATTTTACGGGGGGCCGTCTGTGATGCTGACGCTTACTTACCGTTTTTATTGAAAGCCCGGCACCCGCGCCGCCCCACGGCCGCGCGACAGCCGTGATGCCCTCAGATGGCGCAGATATAGCGCCCTATCGCGGGATTTATAAAAATTATTTATTTTTTGCTTTTCGGAACATCCCTTAATTATATTGTAATAAATAGACGGCATTGCCTTGATATTGCTAACACCAAAAAACAAATAAAAAATCGGAACGAAAACGAG
Organism: Chitinispirillia bacterium; assembly: GCA_009786415.1. Classification (GTDB taxonomy): domain Bacteria; phylum Fibrobacterota; class Chitinivibrionia; order Chitinivibrionales; family Chitinispirillaceae; genus GUT77. The sequence continues at coordinate 16,592 of WQTH01000046.1, forward strand.
CCCGTATTCGAACTGCGGGCTTTGTTTTTATTAATTTTTTATTACGCGCCGTATCATAATGGTATGAACGGCGCGTAGTTATAAACTATAGGAGTAAAAAAATGGCTGTAGAAAGTACAATGGTGTCCGCCGGTGGTTTTGCGTGGCAGGATTACCGAGCGAGCAATACCGGTATGGCTATTCTTTATGGCAGCGACCCGATATCGGAGCTGCCCATCCGCGAGGTGCCCGAGGCGGGGCGCCAGAGCGAGGTTGAGTCGGAGCCCAACTACGAAACCGGGACGTTCGGCTGCTACAGCTGCGCCCGCACCAAGATTCGCTCGACATTTGTAAAGTCGAAGATCAGGTACCTGATGTTCATAACCAAGTACGCCGGTACGCTTGAGGATTACCAGGGCCGCTATTTTGTAACGGGGTTCTACCGTATAACCAAGACCGCCGACGTTAAGCGCCACCACATCCGCACATACGCCGAGTATTCGTGTTTGGACGAAAAGGTCTGCTACGCGCTGCGCGCCGAGGAGAGCCGCTTCGTGGCGGTGGCCGACGCGTTTGAGGTAACGCCGCAGGCGCTCAAGGAGTGGGGCTTCAGCGGGAGGCTCACGCGCCAGAGCCGCATACTTATGAACGAGGAGCAGACGGCAAAGGTCGTTGATTATCTGCGCGGCAAGGCCGACATAAGGGCCGAGTACGTAGAGGAAACAGCGCGCCTGCAGCCTAACGCCGACGAAGAGGACGAGGACGAAGAGTGAGATTAGTGCGGAGTTCGGAGCGTGAAGGTAACACCAAAGTCAAAAAACTCCAAACTCCGCACCCCAAACTGTAAAGATAAAACGGAGGTTTGCTGAAGTGGATTTTATGGATTCTGTGTTGATTGTAGGCGGAGGCGGCAGGGAACACGCCCTTCTTGAGGCGATGCTGAGGTCCGACCGCCCGCTCTGTATGTATGCCTACCCCGGCAATCCGGGGATGGAGCGCGACGGGTGCATGTTGGTTGATCAGGAAATATCGAACTGGGAAGACCTGGCCGACTGGGCGAAACTGAACGAGATTGATTTGACCGTTGTAGGGCCGGAAGCCCCGCTTGTGGATGGGATAGTAGACACGTTCAAGAAACAGGGGCTCCTCGCATTCGGCCCAAGCGCCGCCGCAGCGCGGATTGAGGGCAGCAAGGAGTTCTCCAAAAACCTGATGAAGAAGTACGGCATACCCACCGCCGCCTTCGAAGTGTTTACAGACAAGGCCAAGGCGCTGGCGTACGCAGAGAAGAAGGGCACGCCCATAGTAATAAAGGTCAGCGGGCTCGCGGCGGGCAAGGGCGCCATAATCTGCGAAACGCAAAACGCCGCAAAGGCCGCGCTTGTAGACATCTTCGACAAGAAGAGTTTTGGCGCGGCGGGGGAGACCGTGGTTATTGAGGAGATGATGAGCGGGGAAGAGGTGTCGGTTTTTGTGTTGACCGACGGCAAAGCGTACAAAATTCTGCCAACGGCTCAAGACCACAAACGCATAGGCGACGGNGACACCGGCCTTAACACCGGCGGCATGGGCGCATACGCGCCGGCATCCGGGTTGATAGACGCGGCTATGATGTCGCGCATAGAGAAAGAGATCATAGTACCCACGCTGGCGGCCATGGATAAGGAGAAGTCGCGCTACCGCGGCCTGCTTTACGTGGGGCTGATGATGACGGACGAGGGCCCAAAGGTAGTGGAGTACAACTGCCGCTTCGGCGACCCCGAAACGCAGGCCGTGCTGCCGCTTATACGCTGCGACTGGTACGAGGCGTTCAGGGAGTGCGCGAGCGCGAAAGGGAATCTCGCGTCTGTAAAGTGGGGAATTGACCCCGGCAGCTGCGTGTCGGTAGTCCTCGCCAGCAAGGGGTACCCCGGCAAGTTCAGCAAGGGCAAAGAGATAAAGGGTATAGACGCCGCCACCGAGAAAGAGCACATTGACGTCTACTTCGCCGGCGTCTCGGCCGACAAGAAGAAAGAAAAATATTTGACAAACGGCGGGCGCGTCCTGTCGGTTACCGCGCGCGCCAATACGCTGGCCGACGCGATACTGCTGGCCTATGAGGGCGTGGCGGAAATAAAGTACGACGGCATAACGTTCCGCAGGGATATAGGCGCCAAGGGGCTGAAAAGCGGCAAGCCGGGCGCCGCAAAAAAGAAACCGCCGCAAAAAAGTTAGAACAGGCGCCAACACCGCAGCAAACAGATAAAGGTGGCAGGCGATTATGATTCTCTGACAGGGGAGTATGGATATCGCCTGTTCTTCAAATTAGGTCAATATATTGAGGACGACAGGCCACGCTCCCCCGACACGTTCGAATTTGCGCAATATTTCCGAAATCAATCATCTATATTCACTTATCTTCCAATGTAATAGGGGGCAAAGAATTTTTTTTTGCCGCAGGTCTTGACACGCCTCAAACCATATATTATTTTAATACATAGTAAGTCTACATGTTTAATATGTTTTTTCCAAAAAAGGAGAGGATTAGAGGGAAAATGGCAAAAATGGCGGTTTTTACGCCAAAAACATAGTACACAGATATGTTTATTGTGAGTTATCTATTCCATATTATATAACAGGAGCTATTTAATACCGTGAACAGTATGCGGATTTAGCCCGGAGGGAAGATGGCTGGATAGGGTGCGCCGCGCCGGCGGAGACGCGGCAGGTGAGGGCTGACGGCATTGGGGTGGGGAGCGGTATCTCTTTATTTAACAACGTATTAACTATGAAAGCACGTATTTATTATGATGGCGTTTCGTTCAAGGGTATATGAGAGCATCACAGACACGGTGGGGGCCACGCCTCTTGTCAGGCTGTCGAGGATAAGCGCGGGGCTTAACGTGACGCTGCTTGGGAAACTTGAGTCCTTTAACCCCGCCGGCAGCGTAAAATGCCGTATAGGCGCGGCGATGCTTGAGGCGGCGAGGCGGGACGGCAAGCTGCAGCCGGGCAGCGTGGTTATAGAGCCAACAAGCGGCAA
>WQTH01000047.1 GCA_009786415.1 Chitinispirillia bacterium
TTTGTTTCGGCAGTATCCTTACCGCCTACACAATGTTTATCGGATTCTCATTTTTAATACATTAGTACTTTTTTACCGAACTAACTGGCAGTTTTTGCCGAGTATGATAAAAAAGCGCTTAAAAGGACACTTTGATGGACAATTGTCCGACAAATGCCCTACTGCCTTAATAGTAGTATGATGGTTTTTGGAAAATCAAGAGGCACGGCGTTTTTTTTTGCGGGCATATATATATAGGAATAGCGAACGACCGAACAATCGCGCCCCTACAAACCCCGATTTTCCTGCCGGGCGCATAATCAAACATATTTCTCTAATTTTTTTATTTTTCTTGCATTAGCTCGTCACACATATTATATTATGTTAAGACGCGCGGTTGGTTATGCTGTCTGCGCTTAACATATATATCATATAAATCGCTGAAGGGAGTTTTTCATGTCTATCGAATTCCTCACGGAATTGGAAGATAAAATTAATAATTTTGCAGTCATTCTTGAAGAGTTAAAAGCCGAAAACGCCGCTTTGCGCTCAGAAAACGACAATTTCAAGGCAGGCACAGCGAATTACGATGGTCTGAAAGGTGAGGTTGAGTCGCTTAGGGGTAATATCGGCGGGTTGAACGGGCAGATTGACGCCCTGAGGGGTGAGAAAGACGGTTTGACTAAGCAGCTTGAGGAGCTCAGGGCGGACGCTGACGGGCAGCGGGCTAAAATGAGCAAAGCGTCGGCGCGCATCAGGGAGATGCTCGCTAAGGTTGAATCGTTGCGGTAGCGCCGGCAGGCCGTTTTTGGCGGGCGGCGTTGGCGACCATTTATGCGGCAGTGGGAGGAAGAGAGCTTATGAGCTCTGAGAGTGTACGGGTAAAAATCTTTAATTTGGATTTTCATCTCAGGAGCGACACGGATCCGGAGACGACCAGGCTGGTCGCGAATTACGTTAATACCAAGATAACGGAGCTCCAGGAGCTTACCGCGTCCGGTGATAACGTGAAGATAGCGGTCCTTTGCGCCCTGAATATTGCGGGTGAGCTGTTTGAGGCCAAGGCGAAATACGAGGCGGAGGTCCAAAAAGTGCAGGAATACGAGAGCAAAATCAAGTCGATTAACGATAAAATCGGCAGCGTCAAGAAGGCGGTTTGACGCGAAAAACCTTGCTTTCCGGCATTTTGGGCGGAGCTTTGATGACTGATTGTTGAATTTTTGGGCGCTTTGATATAGCGGCATTTCGCGCAATCCCTGCGTCCGGCGCTTTGGTGCAATGTGACGGCCCCGCGCCGTACAAACTCTCGTGAAACTTGCGTATCGCGCCTATTTCCGCGCGGTTTGCGCATATCGTCCCTGTGTACCCCCTGCCCTGTTATTATAAAAAACGGAAAAACGCCGGCACGGCAACGCGCCGGATTATATATATATACATATAACCATATAGATTGGGGGTTTTAAATGCATGATTTTCTTCCATACATCCTAATCGCCATCGGGGCCGTCGCAGTCGGCTTCGGGGGCGGGTTTTTCTGGCGGGTCTCGGTCGACCGCAGCTACAGGCGGCGGCAGGAGGAGGAGGTAAAGCGGGAGTCGGACCGCATCCTCAAGGAGGCTAAAAACGAGGCCGAAATCCAGAAAAAAACGGCCATACTCGAAGCAAAAGACGAGTGGTTCAAGGCCAAAACAGACTTCGAAAAAGAGGCGGCTAAAACGCGCGAGCAGATAAGGCATGAGCAGCAGCGCGTAAAGGAGGCCGACATAGACGTAAAAAGGCTGCTTGACCAGGTCAGCAAGCGGGAGTCGGATTTCAGCGCACGCGAAAGCTTCCTCAACTCCAAAGAGAAAACGCTGCGCACAAAGGACAACGAGCTGACGCGCCTCATAACGCTGCAAAACGACAAACTCGAAAAGATCTCCAACATGACGCAGGCGGAGGCCAAGAAGACGCTTTTGGAGAATTTGGAGGGGCAGGTACGCTACGAGGCCGCGCAGATGATAAAGGAGATCAAGGACCAGGCCAAGGCCGACGCCGAGAAAGAGGCCAAGGAGATCATCATCCAGTCTATCCAGCGCTGCGCCGCGGATACGACTGTGGAATCGACGGTCTCGGTGGTGCACCTGCCAAGCGACGAGATGAAGGGCAGGATCATCGGCCGCGAGGGCAGGAATATCCGGTCGTTCGAGGAGGCCACGGGCATCGACGTCATCGTCGACGACACGCCGGAAGCGGTCATCCTCTCCGGCTTCGACCCCATCCGCCGCGAGGTCGCGAGGCTGGCGCTCGAAAAGCTGATTACCGACGGGCGCATACACCCCGGCCGCATCGAGGAGCTGATCAAGAAGAGCGAGAAGGAGCTCGACAAGATCATGAAGGAGGCCGCCGAGGAAGTCATATTCGAGCTTGACGTGCACGGGCTCAAGCCGAAAGTCGTCGAAATGCTGGGGCGCCTCAAGTACCGCACGTCGTACGGGCAGAACGTGCTCCAGCACAGCAAAGAGGTGGCGATTATCGCGGGGCTTATGGCGTCGGAACTCGGCCTCGACCCGAAAACCGCCATAAGGGCCGGGCTGCTGCACGACATAGGAAAGTCTATCGACCGCGAGACCGAGGGCACGCACTCGGAACTCGGCGCCGAGATCGCCACCAAAAACGGCGAGAATGAGATAATCTGCAACGCCATAGCCGCGCACCACGAAGACGTGCCGCCAATATCGATGTACCCGATCCTCATACAGGCCGCGGACACGATATCAAGCACAAGGCCGGGCGTACGGCGCGAGACGCTGACGAACTACGTCAACCGCCTGACGAACCTTGAAGACATCGCCGATTCGTTCCGCGGCGTGCAGAAGTCGTACGTCATCCAAGCCGGGCGCGAGATCAGGGTCATGGTCGAGCCGGAGTCCATAAACGACGCGCAGGCGCAGGAGCTGGCCGGGCAGATTTCGCAGAAGATACAGGACGAAATGGAGTATCCTGGGCAGATCAAGGTCACGATCATCCGGGAAATCCGTTTCACGGAATACGCGAAATAATGTGGTGATATGAAAATATTATTTATCGGCGATATCTTCGGAAACGTGGGGAGGAGGGTCCTTGCCGAAAGGCTTTCCTCTCTCGTTGAGGATAACGGGATCGACGTGTGCGTCGGCAACGGCGAGAATGTGTCGGGCGGGCGCGGGATGACGAAAAACCTGTTCCGCAAGCTCCGCAAATACGGGCTCAACGTCATCACCGGGGGGAACCACTCATTCTCCGTCGGCGATAACGACTACTCTTTCATGGCGGAACCGGTTGTCCTGCGCCCATTAAATTATCCGCCGAACAATCTTGGGCACGGATCAACAATTTTTACCCTCCCTGACGGCCGGAAGATCGGCGTAATCAACGCCATGGGGCGCACGTTCATGCACGATTCTCTGGACTGCCCTTTCAGGATGACGCAAGACGCCGTCGACGAACTGAAAAAGGAGACGCCGGTCATACTCATCGACCTCCACGCCGAGGCATCAAGCGAAAAGGCTGCGCTCGCGTGGCATTTGGACGGGCAGATCAGCGCGCTCATAGGCACACACACGCACGTGCAAACCGCCGACGAACGGATATTGCCCAAAGGCACGGCGTTCATCACCGACGCGGGGATGACGGGGCCGGGGGCCTCCATAATAGGGATGAAGCCGGAGGGGGTCATCAGGAAATACATGCTGCAAACATACGTGCGGTTCGAGCCAAGCGATGAGGGGGCGATGCTCAACGGGGTCATTATCGAGGTTGATGACGGCAGCGGGAAGGCTGTATCAATATCGAGGGTTTTTGAGCAGGTAACGCTTCGCGGGCAGCATATTGATGAGTGACGATATCTATTACGGTGATGAAGACGGGGTCCCCTGCTTCGAGTTTCTGATGCCTAAGGAGTGCGAGCGGCCCTACACCATCACCGAGGTCAACAACGGCATCGTGCAGATATTCGAGCAGCACAACACGCTCGTATGGATCGAGGGCGAGCTGAGCGGGNGGAAATCTTACCCCAGCGGGCACTGCTATTTCAAGCTGAAAGACGAGAACAGCCAGATACCCGGCGTGATGTGGCGCCCGGCGGCTGACAAATTGGATTTCAGGCCGCGCGATAACATGGCGGTCTTTGCCGTCGCGTCAATCACCGTGTACCCCAAAGGCGGCTACTACCAGCTCAACGTACACAAGATGATGCAGGCCGGCGAGGGCGCGCTGCACCTCAAATTTGAAAAGTTAAAGCAAAAATTATTACAGGAGGGATTGTTTGACGATAAGCACAAGCGGCCCCTCCCCCCCTCCGTGTCCGCGCTCGGCGTAATCACCAGCAGAAAAGGCGCGGCGCTGTGGGACATAGTGCGCGTGGTAGCCAAGCGCGCGCCGCAGACCGATATAGTGCTGATAGATACATTGGTACAGGGCGACAAGGCTGCGGCGCAGATCGCCAAATCAATCCGCATGATGAACGGCTACGGTAAGGTCGACCTGATGATAGTGGGGCGCGGCGGCGGCGCGATTGAGGACCTGTGGGCATTCAACGAAGAGGTTGTCGCGCGGGCGATCCGCGAATCATCCATACCCATAATATCCGCCGTAGGCCACGAGATCGATTTCACAATCGCCGACTTCGCCGCAGACGTCCGCGCACCCACCCCATCGGCAGCCGCGGAGATGGCCGTCGCCGATACGCAGGAGAGCAGGCGGTACTTCGACCAGCTAAAAGCTCGGTTCTCACACGGCGCCAGCAGATACTTTGACGATATAAACAGCAGGGTGCGGCGCATAAAATCATCCCGCGCCATGTCGCGCCCCTTCCGCGCCATATTGGAGTACGAGCAGGGATTAGACGACATAAGAGGCAGCATATACCGTGACATCAAATCCTCGATGCAGTCAAACGGCATCCGCCTGAAATCCCTCGCGGGCCGCCTGAACGCCCTGAGCCCGCTCGCCGTACTCGGGCGCGGCTACGCCATAGTGCAGGACGCCGGCGGGNCAACGCTCAAAAGCGCGGGCCGGCTTAATCAGGGGGACAGCATCAACATCCGCTTTGCCGACGGGGCCGTTGGGGCGCAAATTATCTCATCTCAATAGCTGCCCTCCATAAACGCCCAGCGCCGATTCGATTTAAAACGCAAAAACGTTTCAAATTAGAACAATTCTCATCCCTCCCCATCTCAAATCCCCTAAAATCCTCCCAAAAACACACTTCAGGCGCTTGGCACACCGTTTGCATTAACCAAGGGCGTAGTCCGGTTGCCATTAAATGTGGACTTGAGCCGGTAATAACCGTTAACTTTTAAAAACCAAATAATTTTTTCAGGAGGACCGTTTTATGAAAGTCAAGCCGATGGAAGACCGCGTTATCCTCAAATCTATGGAAGCGCAGGAGAAAACCGCAGGTGGGATATTCATTCCCGACAACGCCAAGGAGAAGCCGCAGAAGGGCGAGATCGTGGCCGTGGGCCCGGGCAAGGTGAACGAGAAGGGCGAGCGCAACGCCATGACGCTTAAGGTCGGCGACAAGGTGCTGTACGGGAAGTATTCGGGGACGGAAGTTACTATCGACGGAGCGGAGTATCTCATTGTTCGTGAGAGCGACGTTCTTGCTGTCGTTTAGCTAATAGCGAAAAGTTTTTGTTGTGTGGTGATTACGCCGCGTATAAATAATTAACGTTTGGAGAGATATGAGATTTTTATTGCTGCCTATTTTTTTGCTTGTGGTGCCGATTTGCAGCATCGCGCTGAGAACTATTATAAGGATGGATAGCGACGATATTGATACGGATGACGACAGCCGCAAGGCTAAGGATATTGAGGAGATTGAGAGGGATTGATCAGGGCAGGCGGGCAGGGGGCGAACCGGTGGTTCGTCCGCTCTCTATACGTAACAAACAATCAGTCAATAAATGTTATAACTATTAACCCGATTAAGGAGTGTTGAAGTATGGGTGCAAAAGTGCTTGCGTTTGATATTTCCGCGAGGGAGAAACTAATAAAGGGCGTGGACGCTCTTGCCAACGCGGTCAAGGTAACTCTGGGCCCCCGCGGGCGCAATGTGGTGCTTGAGAAGTCGTGGGGCTCCCCCACCGTAACCAAGGACGGCGTGACGGTGGCCAAGGAGATCGAGCTTGAGGACAAGTTCGAAAATATGGGCGCGAAGATGGTCAAGGAGGTCGCCTCCAAGACCGGCGACACCGCCGGCGACGGCACTACAACCGCCACGGTTCTGGCGCAGGTTATCGCGCACCTCGGCATCAAGAACGTTACCGCCGGCGCCGACCCCATGGCGATCAAGCGCGGCATCGACAAGGCGGTCAAGGCTGTTATCGAAGAGCTCAAAAAGAGCGCCAAGCCCGTATCAGGCAAGAAAGAGGAGATCGCGCAGGTAGGCGCCATAAGCGCCAACAACGACGCCGACATCGGCAACCTGCTGGCCGACGCGATGGACAAGGTGGGCAAAGACGGCGTCATCACCGTCGAAGAGGCCAAGAGCATGGACACATCCTTAGATGTCGTAGAGGGGATGCAGTTCGACCGCGGGTACCTCTCCGCCTACTTCGTGACCAACCAAGACAGCCTTGAGTGCGTGCTTGAAGAGCCGCTCATCCTCATTTTCGACAAGAAGATCAGCGCGATGAAAGACCTGCTGCCGCTGCTCGAAAAGGTTGCGCAGAAGGGCACGGCGCTTCTTATCATAGCCGAGGATGTTGACGGCGAGGCTTTGGCCACTTTGGTCGTAAACAAGCTGCGCGGCACGCTCAAAATCGCGGCTGTAAAGGCCCCCGGCTTCGGCGACAGGCGCAAGGCCATGCTTGAAGACATCGCGGTGCTGACGGCCGGCGAGCTGATCTCCGAGGAGATGGGCTACAAGCTTGAGAACGCGACAATAGACGCATTGGGCAAGGCCAAGCGGGTCGTTATTGACAAGGATAACACAACTATCATAGAGGGCGCTGGCAAGGCCGCCGACATCAAGGGGCGCGTGGCGCAGATCCGCAAGCAGATGGACGACACGACCTCCGACTACGACCGCGAGAAGTTGCAGGAGCGCCTCGCGAAGCTGGCCGGCGGCGTTGCGGTGCTCAAGATCGGCGCGGCGACCGAGACCGAGATGAAGGAGAAGAAGGCCCGCGTAGAGGACGCGCTCCACGCTACCCGCGCGGCGGTAGAAGAGGGCGTGGTTCCCGGCGGCGGCGTGGCGCTTATCCGCGCGGCAGCGGCGCTCGACAAGCTCACGCTTGAGGGCGACGAGCATATCGGCATCGACATAATCCGACGCGCCTGCGAGGAGCCGCTCCGCATGATCGTCTCCAACGCCGGCAAGGAGTCGTCGGTCGTCTGCAACGAGGTGAAAAACGGCAAGGGCGCCTACGGCTACAACGCCTACAACGACAAGTACGAGGACTTGATCAAGGCGGGCGTAATAGACCCTGCCAAGGTTACGCGCTCGGCACTTGAAAACGCCGCGTCCATCGCCGGCCTTATCCTTACTACCGAGTGCATAATCACCGACAAGCCGGAGGACAAGAAGAAGTGCGGCCCTCAGGGCGGCGGTATGCCGGGCGGCATGGGCATGGATGATTATTGATTATTTATTCCGGACTGAAAAAAAGATGGGCGGCCCTCCGTGGCCGCCCTTTTTTTGTCTGAACCCTGAACCGAACCGCTTTTTCACTTTTTGACCAGCGAGTCGTTAACGCGTTTCTTTAAATCTCTGGACGGCTCGAAAATTGGCTTGTATCCGCCCTCTACCTCCACAGGCTCGTTTGTTCGGGGGTTACGCGCCGTGCGCGCCTTCTTTTCCTTGATCTTGAACCGGCCAAACCCGCGTATCTCAATGCCGTTACCCTGCTCTAATGAGTTGGAGAGCGCGTCCAAAAAACACTCCAGGACGATTTTCGTGTCTATCTGGGTCAACCCGGTGCGGATCGAAACCTTTTCGACCAGCTTCTTTTTTGTGATATTGCTGCTCATACATCCCCTCTCGGATAATAAAGCCCGTATATAAAGGATAGTATTAGGGACAAATGGAAATCAAGAGGTATCTTTATATAAAAAAAGGACGGCGGGCTGCCGTCCCATGCTACTTTATCATGTCAATGCCTTCCGGCGCGCAAAATTACTTTTCCGCCGACATTTGGGCCGACCGGGCCGCGGCCTCCGTAACCGCCGTCATAACAGCGCTCCTGAACCCGCCGCTCTCAAGCGCCTGCAGGCCCCTGACCGTTGTGCCGCCGGGTGACATCACACGAGACCGCAGTACCGACGGGTGCTCGCCGGTCTGCCGCACCATCATAGCCGCGCCTATAACCGTCTGCACGGCCAAATCCTGCGCCACCTTGTAGGAGAGCCCTGCGGCTACCCCGCCCTCGGAAAGCGCCTCAATAAAGCTGTACACAAACGCCGGGCCGCTGCCGGAAACCCCGGTTACCGCGTCCATAATGGATTCGGAAACGCTTACCACCTTTCCGCACGCGCCGAAAATCTGCTCGACAATCCGCGCGTCGTGCGGGTCGCAGTTCTCGGAAAGGGCGTAGGCGCTCATCCCCTCGCCTATCAGCGCGGGGGTGTTGGGCATCACGCGGCAGACGCGGGCGCCGTCGCCCACGCTCTTGCGTATGGAGGATATGGAGACCCCGGCGGCCACCGAGATCACTAAAAAATCGAGCTTGTGCTCATGGGATACGGCAGACACCACGCCGAGCAGCCCGGCAACGTCACCCGGCTTGACGGCCATGATCAGCGCGTCTGGGGCAAAGCCGGCGGCCTGCCAGCCCCACGGGTCAATGGGCTCTATCCCGTTGCCAGCCTCAGTCATCACCTCCGGGAATTTGTCCCACCCGGCTATACGAATTTCGGCGCCGTAGGCCTTTTTGAGACCGGCGGCGATAGCCTTGCCCATATTGCCTATGCCTATAATCGCGATGTTCATTTATGCTCCCTACCTGTTCATCATCTCCAAAAACTCTTTGTTGTTCTTAGACGCGCCCATCTTGTCGCACATGAACTCCATAGCCTCGATAGGGCTCATAGAGGCAAGGAACTTGCGCAGCACCCATGTGCGGTTGAGCTCCTCCTGGCTGAGCAGCATCTCCTCCTTGCGCGTACCGCTCTTGAACGGGTCGATGGCCGGGTAGATGCGCCGCTCGGCGACCTTCCTGTCGAGGACAAGTTCCATGTTACCGGTGCCCTTGAACTCTTCGAAGATGACCTCGTCCATACGGCTGCCGGTTTCGATGAGGGCGGTGGCGATGATGGTGAGCGAGCCGCCGTTATCGATGTTGCGCGCGGCGCCGAAGAACCGCTTGGGCTTGTAGAGCGCCTGGGAGTCCACACCGCCGGAGAGTACGCGCCCGGAGTGCGGCGCCACGGTATTGTGCGCGCGGGCGAGGCGGGTGATGCTGTCTAACAGGATGACAACGTCCTTATTGTGCTCAACTAACCTCTTCGCACGCTCTATGGCCATCTCTGCGACGATTACGTGGCGGTCGGCAGGCTCGTCGAACGTCGAGCTGATAACCTCGGCCTTAACGGAGCGCTGCATATCGGTAACCTCCTCAGGGCGCTCGTCTATAAGCAGAACTATCAAAACCGATTCCGGGTGATTGGCGAGGATCGCGTTTGCGATGCTCTTGAGCAGCACCGTCTTACCCGTACGCGGCGGGGCGACTATCAGGCCGCGCTGGCCCTTGCCAATCGGCGACAGCAGGTTGATTATGCGGGTGGCCGTCTCTTTGGCGCTGTATTCGAGATTGAACTTCTGCTCGGGGAAAAGGGGTGTGAGGTCGTCGAAATTGATCTTCTTCTTGCACTCTTCCGGGTCTTCGTAGTTGATCATCTCGACACGCAGCAGCGCGAAGTACCGCTCCGAATCCTTTGGAGGGCGTACCTGCCCCGAAACGGTGTCACCCGTTTTGAGATAAAACCTCTTTATCTGCGACGGCGAAACGTAAATATCGTCCGGACCGCTGAGATAACTGTTGGACGGCGACCGGAGGAACCCGAAACCGTCCTGCATGATCTCCAGCACGCCCTCGGCAAACAACTGCCCGTTCTGCGTAGCCTGAGACTGCAAAATCTTGAAAATAAGCTCCTGGCGGCCCAGGCTGCGGCACTCGCCGACATTGTTACTCTCCGCCAATTTGTACAGATCCGACATAGACATCTGCTTCAATTCTACCACATTCATCAGAACACCTCAATCAAATAATAGAAGGGTACATATTACATATTGATAAATAACGGTTGTTCGTTTCCCGCCAAAAACGCGGGGCGAAACCAGTAAAACTATTCCCTGCCCGGACTTTTCGTTATCAAATTAAACACCAGTGCGAGGCCATGTAAATGATTTTTATGATGGCTTTTACGACTATCTTTACTAAAAATAATGAAATGGACGGGGCGTGTCAAGAAAAATTTTAAAAAAATTCAAATGACCCGCAATACCAGCCCTTTCAGGTACTCCCCCTCCTTGTGAGCGATGTTGACGGGGTGGTCCGAACCGGCCGTCAGCACGTGCAACAACTGTATCTGCCGGCGGGCGTCGGCGGCCGCCGCGAAGACGATTTGGCGAAAAAGATACGGATCAACGGCCCCCGAACAGGAGAACGTGAACATTATCCCGCCCGGCCGCAGCATTTTGAGTCCCGCGAGGTTGATGTCCTTGTACCCCCGCGACGCCCTCTCCACCTCTCCGGGATGGCGGGCGAACTTGGGCGGGTCGAGGATCAAAAGGTCGGCCGGGGGCTGCGGCTTTCTCAGATACCCGAAAACCTCCGATTCGATAAACTCCACGCTTACGCCGTTCAGCTTCGCGTTTTCGGCCAGATGCACGCCGGCGGCGGCGGAAGTATCAACCGCGCGGACCGACTTCGCCCCGCCCAGCGCCGCGTTGAGGGCGAAACCGCCGGTATAGGAGAAGCAGTCGCAAACGTTCCGCCCGGCGCTATAATGGCGGACAAGGGCGCGGTTGGCCCGCTGGTCAAAAAAGAATCCGGTCTTCTGGCCCCCACGCAGGTCCGTATGGTACCTGACGCCGTTCTCCTGTATTATCAACTGGTCAGGCAGCGCCCCGGAGACCAACCCCTCGCTCTCCTCCAACCCCTCCCGCTTTCTGGACTCGGTATCGGAACGCTCGTATATGAACGCGGGGGCGAGTATCTTCTCTAACGCGCTGATTATAGCGAACCGCCATGTCTCCATCCCGGCAGTCCCTATCTGTACGCACACCCCCGGCCCGAACTTGTCGACAATCAACCCCGGCAAAAAATCCCCCTCCGAATTGACAAGGCGGCAGGAGTCCGTGCCCTTAGCCAACACCATATCATTCCTGCGCCGGCTTACGGCGGAATTGACGCGCTGATACAGGTCATCCCCGGTAAAGGTCAGCGGGGCGGTATTTTTATCCGCACCGCCCCCGCGGTCGCCCTTCGAGGATTTCGCCTTACCGCCCGCACTCTTACCGGCGCCCGCGTCAATGCCGTAATTAAACTTAAGTATGCGTATACGTATCGCCGACTTTTCGTTATAGTAGCCGATGCCGAGCTGTTCGTCCTTATCATTGCAGACTATACACAGATTATGCTCATCGGGCTTTCCAAAGACATCCGCGACCGCGCCGGAGAAGACCCACGGGTTGCCGGCGCGCACCGGTTTGTCCTTGCCGGGCTTAAGTGATATTTTCATCATGCAGGTACTTCTCAAACTCTTTCGCGTTTTTAAATATTTTTTTGTAAGACGGCTCGGAGGTCTCGCCCTCGCACAGCTCGCCCTTGCCCGGATAATCCTTGCATATCCTGGGGCGTTTGGGATAGATAGAGCACTTGAAATCGCCGGCTATGTGGCGGCACGGCGTTTTGAACTCAACCGTCCACGTGTCGTCGTGGCCGATTGATACCCACACGTTTTTGTGGAGCAGGTACCAGCGTATGTTGTCGTAATCGTCCAAAAACATGGGGATGTCAATTACTATGGCCACGTGGCGGCAGCAGTAGGCGTCACACTTCTTGCAGCGGTTTGTCATGTCAGTATTTGTTATCCTTTTTGCGAAGGCGGATTGATAAAGGGGTTATTTCGACAAGTTCATCTTCATTGATATAGGCGATGCAATCCTCAAGGCTCATATCTACGGGCGGCGTAAGCAAAACGTTCTCGTCCGAACCTGCGGCGCGCATATTCGACAGCTTTTTCTCCTTGCCGGGATTGACTACGAGATCGTTCGACCTGCAGTGCTCCCCCACTATCATCCCCCTGTAAATTTTCACGCCGGGGCCCACGAACATCTCGCCGCGGTCCTGCAAATTAAACAGCGCGTACGCTACCGAGGTGCACGGCTCTTTAGCGATCAACACCCCGTTCCCTCTGGTGCGGATATCGCCGGCGTAGGGCGCGTATTCGAGGAAGACGTAGTTCATAACGCCCATGCCCTTGGTATCGGTCATAAATTCGGATTTATATCCGAGCAGCCCGCGGGTAGGCACCTTGAACATCATCTTCGCCATACCGTTTTCCTGCGACATCTCCTGCATTATCCCGCGGCGTGAGCCTATCTTTTCGATGACCGTGCCGGCGTACTTTTCATCTACGTCGACAGTCAGCTCCTCAAAAGGCTCAAGCAGCTTGCCGTCAGCGCCTTTTTGCATTATGACCTGCGGGCTTGTCACCTGAAACTCGTACCCCTCGCGGCGCATGCGCTCTATGAGGATTGACAGATGCAACTCGCCGCGGCCCGATACCTTATAGCCTATGGTATCCTGAAGCGGTTCGACAGTCAGCGCCACGTCCGACAGAATTTCGCGCATCAGCCTGTCCTGCAAGTGCCTTGACGTAACGAACTTCCCCTCCTTGCCCGCAAACGGCGAATCGTTGGGGATGAAGTTCATGGAGATGGTGGGCGGGTCGATAACAATCGGCGGCAGCGGATTCGGATTCTCCGGGTCGGTAAACGTAACGCCCACCGTAACCTCGTCCATCCCCGCGACCGCGACAATGTGCCCGACCGACGCGATCTCCACCGGGACCTTCTGCACGCCGTCGAACGAAAAGACCTTCGTTATACGCGCCGGGACCAATTTGCCGTCGCGCATGCTGACCGCGATCTCCTTGTTGACGTTGAGCGTGCCGGCGGTAATCTTGCCGATGCCGAGACGGCCCATGTACGGGGAGTAATCTATTGAGCTGACAAGCATCTGCAGCGGCGCTTCCGGGTCACCCGCCGGATGCGGGATGTGCTTGATGATCTTCTCGTACAGCGGGATCATGTTCTCGCTGTCGTCGTCCGGGTCGTCTTTCGCGTATCCGTTTTTGGCGGACGCGTAGACTACCGGGAAGTCGAGGACATTGTCTGGCGCGTCTAACTTGACGAACAGGTCGAACACCTGGTCGAGCACCCAAACCGGGCGCGCGGCTGGCTTGTCGATCTTGTTGATGACGACAATGACCGGCAGCGAGAGCGCAAGGGCTTTTTTGAGGACGAAGTACGTCTGCGGCATCGGGCCCTCCTGCGCGTCGACCACGAGCAGCGCGCCGTCGGCCATCTTGAGCACGCGCTCCACCTGCCCGCCGAAGTCGGCGTGACCCGGCGTATCGATGATGTTGACGTGGTGCCCGCGGTATCGGAACGACCCGTTCTTCGCCGCGATGGTGATTCCCCGCTCGCGTTCGAGATCCATGGAGTCCATGAGGCGCTCGGCGACCTGCTGGTTCTCGCGGAACATACCGCTCTGCTGGAAAAGTACATCAACCAAAGTCGTCTTGCCGTGGTCGACGTGGGCTATAATCGCGATGTTTCTGATTTTGTGCTGATTCATACCATGCGCGGCATATATAGATGATCCGCGCGTACCCGGAAAGGTATGGGCACGGTTTAATTCCACCGGTTTGAAAAGCCGTTGGCTTGAAACCGTTGGTTTGAAACCGCGCCCGTACGCGCTGCCTGACTTCACCTATACAGCCATCAATACCCCTCTGCTCCTTAAATATTTAGTATTCTGTTCATTCACCGGGCTTTTTATTCTGATTCCGGCCATCTCCCGCCGGCCTTGTAACCTTAATAGTGCGGACGACCGCTTTCACCTGATTCCCGTTTTCCGCCGATATGGTCAGCGTGAGGACACCGGGCTCGGCAGGCGCCGACCAGGTCCGGCTGAACACGCCTTTGGCGTCGGGCATCGCCTGCACCCCGTTTACGCTCACCACCGCGCCGGCAGGACGAACCGTGCCGGTAACATTTATGGTCGCCCCCGTGTAACAGCGGAGCGTATCCTTCTCGCCGCCGAGGCCTGAGCCCAGCGTGATGGTAACCGAATCCACAGGAACCGCGGCTTTGGGCGGCGCGGCTTCTTTGGCCGGAACTTCCGGCCCGGCGGCTTTAGCCGGTGCGGATTCTTTAGCCGGTACCGCCGTTGCGGCAGCTTTGGCGGGCGCGGCTTTGGATGCCGTGTCGGCCATGGCCAACGCCGGCTTCCCGGCCGGGGCGGCGCCCCTGCCATCTTCAGCCGGCGGAGCCTCGCCTTTCAGGTAGACCCCCTTGCGCCTGTAATCTTTCGGCACGTCTTTCACTATAACCGCCCGCTGCCCCTGCCCTACCTCGGCCATCTTGCCGTGGGCCAGCCGCGTGAAGTTGCTCAACCCTGCCGGCGCGACCTCCACCGTCCCGTCGAACGCCCGAACTACCGTGTTCGCGCCCCCCTGCGCCTCGACCTCAACGGTGGTCCCGCGTATGGCGGCCGTGGCCGTGGGCGTCTCGAACCGCACGTTCTGTTTCTCGTTAAACAGCTTCTTTATGTTCCCCACAAGGCTGCCGTCAGTAACCTTGACCCTCGTGTTTGCCGTGGCATCCACGCCGCCTTTCACCTTCTTACGTTCAATATTCAGTGCCAAAATCTCAATATGCGTGTTCTCCTCGACCCTTATCATGCTGCCCTCGGCGGTCTCAAGGCGGACCTCGGACTGCGCGGCGGTCTTTATCTCGCACCTCTCCCCCAGCACCATATTCAGGCGCAGGGGCGTCCACTCCTCGGTAACGCTCGACGATATGGCAGCCGCGCCGGCAGCCGGCCGGCTCACCGCCATCTCCCGCCGGACCTTCTGATAATTGGGGTTCAGGCGCACCTGAACGCTCCCCACAATCCCCCTGACCGTGCAGAAACGCTCCTCAACCTCATCCCCCAGCGCGGACGAAACCGCGCAAAACAGCACCAACAGCAACGCCATGTCAACAGAGCCTCTGCGAACAAAAGCCATTGCAACCTCCTTTTTTGGAATTAACATCAACAATCCAAACATTAAATATATGTTCCGCCGCGCACATATAGTATCTTTTATTTTATGATAGAGATAATCCATAAATACGAATCCCTGCCATGCCCTGGGGGTGCGCTGGCCAAAACGGCCAAAACGGTCTGCCGGCGCGAGGGCGCCGCCGCCGGGCAGGCCACCACGGTCATCCTCTGCTCGGACTGCACCATCCGCCGCCTCAACCGCCTCTACCGCGGCAAGGACAAGGCGACCGACGTCCTCTCCTTCCCGTTCGGCGACGACGACCTGCTGGGGGAGGTCTACATATCCCTCCAAAGGGCCAAAATACAGGCAAAAAAGTATGGATTAACCTACGAAGAGGAGCTGAAACGCCTCTTGGTGCACGGCCTGCTGCACCTGATGGGGTACGACCACCACAAAAAGGCGGACCGGGAGGCCATGGAAGAAAAAGAGAGGGCGTACGCACAAATTTGACTTTGGATTTACCCCTTAATTATATTGTAGTTATTGAAAAAACGATTCGATTAAATATTAACCTGATCAAAGGAGTGTCCTTTTGGACGGTGGCGCTGCGGGTACCGCTCTCATTTATATTATTGCGTTGACCTGTGTATTTATCCTGTCAGCATTTTTTTCTGTCATTAAGATCATCTTCACGGCCACGGAGAAGAGCGCCGCCGGCTCGGACAACGAGCGTATGCGCTACTACGTCCCCAAGATCAGCGCCATCCTCAGGAACCGCACGCAGCTCAGCGGAACCGTGGCGGTGGGCAAGACGCTCTGCAACGTCTCGTTCGCGGTAATTGCGTTCGAGTACCACAGCAAACTGTTCGACGCCGATCCGATACAGCAGTGGGGCGTCCCCATCGCCGTCTCAATCGTCACGCTCGCCCTGTTCGCGCACTACATCCCCAGAGCGTTAGCGCTGAGGTTCCACAACCACTACGCCGTACCCGCATACTATATCTACTGCCTGCTCTCGTGGCTGCTCCTGCCCATCTCGTGGCTCTGCTCCACCATACAGTCGGGGCTGCTATCCATACTCAAGTACAACGAAAAACTGGCGTTCCTCTCCGAAGAGGAGAAGGCGCGCATCACCGCCGGCGACCACGAGACCGAGGCGCTCAACGAAGAAGAGCGCGAAATGATACGCAGCATCTTCGACCTGAGCGAAACAACCGTCGACGAAATCATGATGCCGAGAATCCACGTTACCGCGGCGGATATCAACTCAGACCTGAAAACCGTGCTGAAGCTGATACGGGAAGAGGGGCACTCGCGGTTCCCCATATACAAGGATACGGTCGACCAGATCGTGGGAATACTCTACGCAAAAGACATCCTCTCATGGCTCTCCGAACACAATACGGAAGAGTGGCATTTACAGTCACTGATGAAAAAATGCCACTATGTGCCGATGGGCAAGAAGATTAACGACCTGATGAAAGAGTTCAAGATAAAACACCTCCATCTGGCTGTGGTTGTTGATGAGTACGGCGGTACGGCGGGTATCGTCACCATGGAGGATATTCTGGAGGAAATCGTAGGGGATATTCAGGACGAGTACGATGAAGAGGAGAAGGAGATCGAACAGGTTGACGAACATACTTACCTTGTCTCGCCGCATATCGACCTGCACGGCATGAACGACGAGCTGGATGTCAACTTGGACGAAGACGCCGAATATAATACGCTGGGCGGGNTGATATACCACGAGTACGGGGATGTCCCGCAGGAAAATACGCAGTTTGAGCACTCCGGGCTGCGGATTACCGTACTTAAGATGAACAATCAGCGCATCGAAAAAGTGAAGGTCGAGGTATTGCAAAATACTGACAAGGAGAAAGCGGCGGAACCGTTTTAAGGAGAACACTTTTTAAAACCGGTAAGTCAACGTCAAATGCAACGGGCGGCGGATTGCGGTTGCTGCGCTATTGCGGGGCCGCGGAATCCCGAACACAACGTACGCTATACAGGTCTGGCTTGTCGGCGTAGTACTTGTCCATGCCCTCAATGCCGTAGAACATGATCCGGCCCCAGGCGCGGTACGCATTGAACTTCGTGGCGCTCCACCAGTAGCCGTAGTAGTCGGCATCGTTGAAATTGCCGCCGGAATCGCCGTAGCCGCCGGGCAGGGCCGAAAAGCCGTAATCGTCCGTAGCTGCTTCATAACCCTTATCCGTAGACCACCCTGTCTTCGACTTCAATTTCGTTCCTGCCACTTCTCTTCCGCCCACAAAATACGTCAACGCCGTCCACTCCGCACTACTTGACAAACGCCACCCGGCAGGACAAGCTTTCATAGCGTCATCCCAGTTGTAAAGCCGTCCATACTTCTGACAGTTACTTTCTTCATTATCGTAACAGACGGATTTACCGGTTTTATAATTGAGATTCTCAGCCATCCACGTCTGGTCCCCAATCTTCACCGTACGGTACGTCTTCCCATCCCGCGCATCAGTAAAACTCCCNCCCTGCGCGTTAACCGCCGAAACCGACAACAGTACCGCAATCACCGCTGCACCAACAACGCGGCCTGCAGCACGTCTACTTTTACCGCCGACTGATGCGTTCATCCTGCAAGCTCCTTTGGGTTAAATCATGGTTAAACAGCCGTATCATAAATCTACATTATAGCGGCCGGGGATGTCAAGGGCCACATTCCTGTGCCGCAAAAGGCGCGACTCGGGGCGGCGGCTCGCAATTGCTGCGCTATTGCGGGGCCGCGGAGTCCTGCGAACAGCGCAGCGAGAACAGGTTGCTCTTGTAGCCGTAGTACCTGCGCACGTACTTGTTGTAGTAGAACATGTTCCGGTACCAGGCGAAGTAAGCATCGCCCTCCGTGGCGCTCCACCAGTAGCCGTAGTAGCCAGCGTAGTCGAAGCTGCCATATGAGTAGCCGAGGCCGCCCGGCAGGGCCGAAAATCCGTAATCGTCCGTAGCTACCCTATAGTCCTTAACCGCATGCCTATCCGCATACCACCCTGTCTTCGACTTCAATTTCTTTCCTGCCGTTTTTTCTCCGCCCACAAAATCTGTCAACGCCTCCCACTCCTCATCACTCGGCAAATGCCATCCTGCGGGACAAGCTTTCATCGCTGTCTTCCAATCGTACAACCGTCCGTATTTCTGACAGTTACTTTCTTCATTATCGTAACAGACGGATTTATCGGTCTTATAATTGAGATTCTCCACCATCCAAGTCTGATTCCCAATCTTCACCGTACGATACGTATTCCCATCCCGCGCATCAGTAAAACTCCCACCCTGCGCGTTAACCGCCGAAACCGACAACAGTACCGCAATCACCGCTGCACCAAAAACGCGGCCTGCAGTACGTCTACTTTTACCGCCGACTGATGCGTTCATCCTGCAAGCTCCTTTGGGTTAAATCATGGTTAAACAGCCGTACCATAAATCTACATTATAGCGGTTGGGGATGTCAAGATTTCCGCAAAAAATGGGGTTATCGGTAAATTATCATTTGTGTGAGTGTTAAGTTTGGAGTGTTAAGTCTGGAGTTAACGTCAAAACCCCCGAATCCGTTGATTTTGACTTTAACTCCACTCTCCACTCTCCACACTGTAATTAAGCGTTAAAAATCAACTCGAGCCCATACTTTTTATACAACGGAAACTTCGTATCGCTGCTGACAAGCGGGATCTTTTCGGTTATCGCCTGAGCGATTATAATCCTGTCACTGGGATCCTTGTGATCGTGTAAAAACGGAATACGCTCGAGCGTTTTAATGTGCTCCTCTTTTATGGACTTGATTTCCAGCGCCGTTTCATTGTTAATAAAATCGACAACACTGCCCGTAAACATCTGTTTCTTTGATGTAAACTTACCACATTGCCGCAAATGGATTATCTCTTTCACACTCTCGACCGA
>WQTH01000048.1 GCA_009786415.1 Chitinispirillia bacterium
AATATTGATAAAGGCGGGACGGTTTATTTTTGGGAGTTGAAAGGGGAGGCATCTTACCGAAACCCGTTTGTGAGAGGTCTTAACGTGTTGCATCTTATCCTTCCGGATGTCTTAGAGGCAGGATTTATTCCTGTTGCCGGTGAGGAAATCTATGTTGATTATAATATGCAAAAAATCTTTAAAATGCCAGCTGCATATCGTAAAGATATGGTGAAACCGTATATTGCAACGGATCCTCCAATGTATGAATTACGCGCAATAAAAGAGCACTTACCGGATGTGCATAAAAAACTTTCGCAAGGAAACACCCATTATATATATGTGCCCGAGAATTATAGGCTCGGGGAACGTTATCGTGATGGTGGNGACTATTTCGCGTTTGCGTATTATCATGAGTTGGCGCATATTTTACATCCTGAGGGGGTTCCACGCGATAGAGAAATTGACAACAAAAAAGAAGAAGAAAAAAATATCCGTTCTGAATATGTCGCGGATGAAACTGCTGTAGCCAAGTTAGGATGGGGAGCGAGAGAATATCGTGAATATATTCGTGAAACATTTGATAGTGACGAGTGTATTCAAGATATGCTTAGTAACAAAAACAGGGATGTTCCTGAAAAATATACCAGAAAAAAACACCATTGTCAAGCGAGAAGCCGACTTTTAAAAACTTTGGAGTATGACGAAAAAAACAAGTAGGCAGGTAGTTTATTCTGTCGGAACTTTTGTTATATATTCACAATTTCTGATCTGTGCGTGAGTACTCTCGTCAAGGCCCATAACAAAGGTATAGTACAACCTATCTGTTCTTATCGTACCATCGTTCCGTTGAAAATTATAGTACACGATGTTCACGGTCGCGGGCCCTCTTTGGTATGGGTGGTCAGTTATCTGATAGTTTTCGATAGTAAACCACGTACCGCTTCGTATAAAAACACCATTTATATCAAGGTCGGTAAAGCTACCATCAGCTCGCATAATAGTATAAAGTCCGCCGACACCGGCACGCCATACCTCACCCTCCGAATTTATGAGTTTTGTGCTTAAAGTCCTAGGATAACCAGCAGTGTCAGGTCTCCAATCTAATCCATAACAATCTTCTCCTAAAGCCCATTCGATCATCTCAATCTTAGTACCCTCCGGCGGCATCACCACCTGCCCCACCAAACCACCCACAACCACAACCACGACTAAACAAAGTTTCCACAATGCCTTCATGGCTGTCCTCCAATCAAATGCCGTGCGCCATTCCCCGCTTCCCCTGCCGGTCATGGTATTCCCCAAATAAGGCGGACACCCAAGGTTAAGCCGCATTTTCTTAAAATACTCCTTGGCCTCAACCGGAGTCAAGAAGTTTATGCTTCCATACTCGCCGGAACGCGTTACTGGCGTACTGGGGCTGCCGATCCTGCCATTATCCCGCCCTTTGAACCGTCCGCCGGTCGGTGGGCGGCTCTGCCGGCGGGNTTGGAGAAATCCGCTCCGATTTGATATTTTTACTGCCATAATATTATATTAATATATTGATATTAATACCCATCTGTTTTTGAATGAATCATACTAAGAAAGGGGAGTATCGCCGTTATGGAAGACAGTGGAATGGACGAGAAGGCTATGGCGGAGGCGAAGAAGCTTCTGGCGTTGCTCAAGGAGCCGCAGCTTGTTGGGGAGTACATTATCCGTTACGGGCTTACGATAACCGCACGAAATATAGCCGATTTGAAGGCTCGCCGGAGCGGTGTGCGTCTGGCGGCTGCGGCTGCGGGGGCGGCTGCGGGGGCTACGGGGCCGAATCCGACGTTGGCGGCGCGAGCCGCGGCTATCGCGGCGCAGAACAAGGCCAACGCCGAGGCCATGGCGGCCAAGGCGGCGGCGAGCCGGCCCAAGGGCGCCCCTCCTCCCGCCGCCGAGGCGAATAAGGATGACGAGGATCCGGTATTCGAGACCACCGTGAACTGCCCGATATGCGGGCACACCGGGCTTACCAGCTACGAGATGCGGGCCAAGAGCCAGCAGGTGCTTCAGACCGTGCTGCTTGTCCCCGTGTTCAACGGCGCGACCGGCTTCAAGACGGTGGACTACTCACTGCTCGCTGTGGCGGTCTGCCCCAAGTGCCTGTTCGCCTCGCCCGACCGAAAGAACTTCAACTACCCGTCGTTCACCGGCAACAAAGAGGAGAAGTCGACGTTAAACGCGAGCGTGCTGTTGGCGCTCAAAGATAAAATAGAGGACCAGAAGAAGCTCTTGCCGGAGGCGCTCGACAATCTGGATTACTTCAAGAGGGAGCGCTCGCCTAAGGTGGCCATAGAGAGTTACCGTCTCGCCATGGCGCGGGCCGAGGTCGAGGCCGAGCTCTCGCAGCCCTACGCCTACTTCAAGATGGGCTCCTATCTCCTTAAAATCGCCCGCATAATGAAAAACAGCGGGCAGGACGACACCGAGGTCATGAAGGAAGCGCTCGTTATTTTTGAAAAGTCGTACGCCAAGTCCGAGTGCGAGACCGATGAGATAGAGATGCAGGTATTATACCTTATAACGACGCTCTACATCATGCTCGATGATTTCACGAAGGCCAATTCGTATCTGACCGCTTTCAGCAGACTGATTGCCGAGCGCACCGAGGCCATGAAAAAGAATCCCGCGCTCAATACGCAATGGATACAAAAATGGCAGGACCGCGCGAAGTACAACTGGGAAGAGCGGGATAACAAGGAATATTTTCACAAATTGTAATCGCGGGCGGTATTGTGGAGGATTGATGTTTGGGGTCATACATTAACAAATGAGAATAGGCGATGGAGAAGGTTGTAATTGACAATGTGGAGCTGGTTCTTGCCCACCCCGTAACCGTAAAATCGGACTGGATCGGGCAGATTGAGCCCATGCGGCAGATACAGGCCTGCTGGATAGTGCTTGACGAGAGCGATTTTCCGCTTACCCCGCGCGTTATAGGGCACCCAGGCATCGGAAAGACGACGCTGGCCATAGCGGCGGCGCGTTCGCGCGGGCAGGATGTGTACATAATGCAGTGCACATCCGACACGCGCCCCGAGGATCTGCTTGTTACGCCGGTGCTGTCGGATCAGGGCAAGATATCGTACCATGCGTCCCCGCTGCTCACCGCGGCCATAAAGGGCGGCATCGCCATACTCGACGAGGGTAACAGGATGTCTGAGAAATCGTGGGCGTCGCTCGCCGGGCTTTTTGACACACGCAGGATGGTGGAGTCGGTGGCCGCCGGCATAACCGTTACGGCGCACAAGGAGTTCAGGGCCGCGGTAACCATGAACGAGGATTCGTCTACGTTCGAGATACCCGACTACATAATGTCGCGCCTGCAGCCAGGCATCAAGATACCGTTCCCCGGCAGGGAAGACGAGATGAAGATTTTGTCGTACAGCCTCCCGTTTTCGAGCGGGCAGATACTTGACATGTGCGTAGACTACCTGCAGAGGGCGCACGATCTGGAACTGCCGTACTCCGTGCGCGACGGCATAAACATCATCCGCTACGCTCTCAAAATGAAAGAGTGCGGCAAAAGCGAGGATGTTGAGGGGCTGTTTGGCAAGGCCGTAACCCAGATACTCGGCGAGGGCTCGATGGATCTGGACAAGATGGCGCAGACCCGCAGGATGTCGGGCATTGACCTCACGTCCATGAGCCTTGGCGACTACTTTTTCTCGGACGACGAGGACCTTAACCCGGACCTTGATGGCGATGATGACGGAGAAGACGATGACGATGAGCCTCTTATCCCCGGAATGGACTGGGGCGGGGGGATAAAGAATGGTTAATATATGTAACTCCCTAACGGCGAACGGTGAATTGACGGATGAGAGTATGTCCCGAAATTGAGATGATAGCGGTAAAGCACGGCAAGGAGCTCTTTGCGCGTGAGGTGCGCCGTTTGTGCTCAGAGCAGAAGTTTGACTGCATTGCCATAGACATCCCGTCTCTGTTTCAAAACGATATCGCCGAAGCCGTTGACAATCTTCCCCTGATCTCCGCGCTTATAGCTTATGATGATGAAAGCGAATTTTCGGATGACTGCGTGTATTACGTCCCGGTTGACCCGTGCGACGCGATGATAGAGGGTGTGCGTCAGGCCCGCCAGCGGCGCATCCCGTTTTACTGCGTAGGTCCGTTGCTGCCGGAGTACCACGCGCCGCTGCCGTCGCTGCCCGACGAGTACTCCATCAAAAAAATCGGGTTCGACGCCTATATGGCTCTATGCTGCGCCGGTATAGGCAAGGCGCCGCCGGGCACTTCGGAGTTCAAGAGCGCTGTGCACGTTGCCGGAGGGCTGCAAAGTTTGCGCGGGCGGTACCGCAATATTTTAGCTATAACTCATATAAAAATATATAGCACAGTCGCGATGTACGTTGAGGCCGACGGCGGGATGTTTGACGAAAACGAATACGCCTGCAAGGTGTTGACGCGCTACGTCAACCCGGACCACCTGTATTTCGCGCTGGGCGAGCTTCCGTTTGTTACGGCAAAGACGCAGATGGAGCGGCAGGATCCCTTCGCCGAGCCGATGGAGTTGACGGACGCGGTAAAGGAGCTGTTTACGGAGACGCGCGACAACTATTTTGAGGATAAGGATCAGGCGTTCCTGCTGTCGCCGGTAAGGATTCAGACAGCGCTCACGTATCTGCGCAACCTTACGGTTATGTCGGGCGATCTACTGCCGTCGCTCATAGACATTGTGGAGGCGGCCAAGGGCGTGGGGGGCAATGCGTATGCCCTGCGTATTCTCAAGAGCGCGCGGTACTATCCGTTTTTGCCTTTGGAGAGCGGCGATGCCTCTGTTGTTAATATAGGGATAAACAGGATATCGCTTATTGAAGATGAGTACCCCGGTTCCGATAGGGAGGTTTATGAGGCGGTAAACCTCTTCCGCGATATGGACCTGCACTGGCGCAGGATAGACATAAAGCCCGACCCATCCATGCTGCAGAAGAAAAAATACCGCTATTCGTGGAATCCGGGAGGCTTCTGTTCGCACCTGCCGGAGGACACGCGCATAGAGAACTTCAACGCGCACGCGCGGGGCAAGGCCATGCGCGCGGTTACAGAGCATCTGGCCCGCACCGAAAAGTTTTCGTCATCGGTAAAGGACGGCATTGACATAAGGGAGACGCTGCGCAACTGGCATACCGGCAGCATATATGTAAAGGAGCTGCCGCCGACGGTGAACAAGATTGATACGGTGGTAATAATTTTTGACGAGAATAATGACAGCCGCTATCCGCAGCGGACGACGTGGTACGCCGAGCACGAGGAGGAGTCTACGCTGAGTTTCTACGCCACGGATCCGTTTGACGACCTGATAGGCCCCGGAATCGCGCGGTGCACTTATGGCGGTATCGCGATGCTGTTTCCGCCGCGCAATGTGCCTGATATATTTCACGTGGCCGGCACTATGGGTGTGACCGGCTGCGCCGAGCAGCTTGTTACGGGGTCGCTCCTTTACTCACAGGAAAAAAACATAGCGTTCATAGCCGCCAGAGCGCCGTCGGTGCGCCTTCGCACGGTGGCGGGCCGCTTAAAAAAGCATTTGGTGTGGATACCGCTGTCAACCTTTTCAACCGAAACGCTGTCGCGGCTGCGGCGCTTTCACGTGCTTAACGGCAAAAGCGTGAGAAGCTGGGCCTCGCGGTTTATAGGAGACGAGTTATGAGGCTGAGCCAAAGGCAGTTAAAAGTATTTATGGCCTTTTGTATGAGTGTGCTTGTATGCGCTGCTGCGGCGTTTGCGCAAAATGGCGCGCCCTCAAAACCAACGGCGCCGACAACAACGCCGGTATCCGCCCCCGTGCCGTCAGCTCCTGCCGCGCCCGCGCCGGTGCCTGCGCCTGCTCCGTCCACACCGGCGGCGCCATCGCCAACGCATACGCCGGCAGCGCCGGCAGCAAAAGCGCCAACGCCCGCACCCGCGCCGTCGGTACCGGCGGCAAAAGCGCCGGAAGTTGCTCCGCCGACATCAGGGACACACGAGGCCCCGGCAGCCAAAACGCATGATGCCGCACCGTCAACACCTGCCGCGACGAAAGCGCCAGAATCTGCACCATCAACACCTGCCGCGAAGAAAGCGCCTGAATCCGTACCGTCAACACCTGCCGCGACGAAAGCGCCTGAATCCGTACCGTCAACACCCGCAACGACGAAAGCGCCTGAATCCGTACCGTCAACACCTGCCGCGACGAAAGCGCCTGAATCTGCACCATCAACACCTGCCGCGACGAAAGCGCCTGAATCTGCACCATCAACACCTGCCGCGACGAAAACGCCCGAAGTTGCACCATCAACACCTGCCGCGACGAAAGCGCCCGAAGCAGCACCACCAACACCCGCAACGAAAAAAGCGCCCGAAGCCGCACCACCAACCAAAACGCCTCTACTTTCACCCGCTGCGCGGCAGGCCGTACCGTATACCGCCCCGCCGATTATCATTAATAATGACAGCATCGCCGCCGCTCGTACGAAAGCCGACAGCGCTGCGGCCGCGGAGTTTATGCGCAGGTTTGCCAAGGCGAGCGAAGATTCGCTGTTTGCCGCAATAAGAAACGATTACGCGATTTGCGTCGGCGACGCGTCAAGACTCAGCAGAGACCAGCTCACCCGTTGGAAGGCGGGCATAGACTCGGTTGTAATGGCCGGGCGCTACCCGGAGATGTTTCACGCCTATGTGGCGGCGACAGGCATCAAGGCGCACGACGTGAGGCCGTGCGAGCCGATAATTTATGCGGAGCGCAGAGAGAGGGAGAAGCGCGAAACTGACAGCACCCTCGCCGCCCGGAAAGCCGCGCGTGAAAAGGTTATTAAAGACTCGGTAGACCTGTTCCGCGAGCTCGCTTCGCTCACGTCAAGTCCCGCCGACCTGATGAACATTCCCGCCGGCCTCTCAAAATCATCGCTGCAAACGCTTTTGGCGCGCCATAAAATTGCAGCGAGGCCCGTGCAGAGGCACCTGCAGGCCGACCGAGTGAGGTTCAGGGACATCACCGTCAGCATAGCGTTCTACTTCGACGACGCCGACAAGTTCAACGGGTACGAGATAGAGACCGAAGCGGTGCGCGCCGAGAGGATTGACAACACGGTAAGGGACTGGGCCGCGAAGCTGACGCGGGCATACGAAGAGATGCTGGGCCCGCCCACCATTGTAAACCGCGTGGGCTTCCGCGACATAAAACAGGGAAAGCTCTCTATAACAGCAAACTGGGAGAGAGGCCCGGCAAGGCCGAGGGTGCTTGTGGGGCTGGCCACGCACGACCACCAGTATTATGCGAAGGTGATGGTTAATTACTGATGCGGGCCTTTGGTATCGTTGACGCGGTGATAATAATCGCGCTGATATTCTGCGCGGTTTACACCATACCGGGGACTATGGAGGGGCAGCCGGGGCGGGTCCTCGTCCACAGGCAAAATACGGTCGTCGCCGAGTATCAGGTTGACAACGACATCACGTTTACCGTAAACGGCAAAAGGGGGCCGGTTGACATTGAGATAAAAAACGGAGCGGTGAGGATTGTCCACGCCGACTGCCCGCGCAGCGTATGTAAACTTTCCGGCGGCATAAACAGCCCGCAGGCGCAGTTGGTTTGCGCGCCCAACAATATATTGGTGCAGATAAGGCCAGCCGGCAGAGGAAAAGATGTCGACGGCGTCGCTTATTAATGATACCGCCGACGCGCGGCGGGCCGCCATGCACAAGGCGGTCCTGCTGCTTATCGCCGTTGCCTTAAACGCCGTTGAAGTGGCGATACCGCGGCTGCCGTTTTTGCCGTGGCTCAAGCCGGGGTTCGCCAATATCATCACCATAATATGGATAGTAAGGTTCGGGTTTAAGGACGCCCTGCTCTATACCGCGCTGCGGATTTGGATTTCGGGATTTTATTTCGGGTTCTCGCTGTTCACGCTCTCATTAAGCCTGTCGGGTGGATTATTGTCTACTGCGGTTATGTCTCTGTTGTGGATTATATTCGGTAAGCGTAAGCTGATTGGTACGATTGGGCTGGGAGTGGCCGGGGCGCTGGCTCATAACGCGGGGCAGTTTGCGGTTGTTTACCTTATATTGTCGCAGAATGTATGGTTGTTCAATCAGATACCGTTTATGGTTGGGGCCGCTGTAATATTCGGGAGCATAGTTGGGGGGCTTGCGCCTGTCATCAATAAGATTGCCGGCGTTCATTGCGGGGACGGCGTTGTTATCAGCACAGCCGATGCTGCCGGCCGCCTCAATTGCCGGCCTATAAAATTCATCAACAAGTTTATCGTGATATTGACATTTGCGGTATCGGTATCGCTAATGTTTATCGGCAATATGGCGGTATTGGCATCTGCGGCGGCCTTATTCTCGTTTACGGCGTTATCTCTGAATCACAAAAAACCGTTGACGCTTGTCTATCCCATAAAATTCTATATGCTGTTCCTGTTCATCGCCGTCACGCACCTGTTTTTTACGTATGGGACACGGAACGGCATCCTCCCCTTTACCACAAACGAGGGATTGCTCGCGTTTGCCGGACAGTCCATGCGTCTCTGGTGCTGGTTGCAAACGGTGCACATCTTCAAACGGTTCGAGTTCCACGCGCTGTTAATAAATACCCTGTACAGATTCTTCCCTAATAAAAAGGACACGCTTGAAGCGGGGATGATAGCGCTTGAGCATTTTCCGGAAATAATCCGCCTGTCGAAATCGGAAAATAAAATCCCAATTCATACCCTGTTATTTAAACCGAAGGAGGCGTTGTCGAAATACGTAAGCATTATGGCCGGCAGGATAGCGGAAAAGGNAAGGTCGAGCAGGCGAGAAATTTGGTTCAATTCGAGCGTACGGAATCGGAATTAAGAGCTTTTGCCGAAAAGCTGCTTAAATAACCGTTAATCGCGGGACCTGCAACATGAAAAACACGTCAACGCCGCTTCTGTCTGACGATCNCCCTATATAATATAGGGGTGCCGCCCGCAAGCCTCGCCAGCATGGATACAAGCAGGCTTATAGTAACATACGATGCGATCTGCGGTCCGCTTAACCCCAGCGTAGTAAACAGCAGCGCCATAAGCGCCTCGCGTATGCCCNCCCCGCCGGGCGTAAGCGGGAGGGATATGGCCATAATCTCCACCAGCGGCACGAACGCGAGGCACTCGATAAGGTAGAATTTGCCCGACACCGCGTACACGGTCAGCGATGCGCCGAATATTATCAGGAAGTGGATGGCGGTGGAGATGGCGAAGGTCTGCGCCAGCGTCTTCCGCGCATATTTGAAAGCGTATATCCCGTCGCGCAGCTTTTCGATTTTTGCCATTATCCCCGGCGGTATGATTCTTACAGCCNCCCCGCGCAGCGGGCGGGTTACTGTTTTTGAGAACGATGCCGCGCACAATAGCACTATGACGGCCACGGCGGTGACCATGGATACGCGGAATTCCGCCGGGAGGATATCGCTGTCCAAATAGAGGATCCCTATAAACGAGAACAGCAGCAGCGAGAAAAAGCCCATGAGCCGCGCGAGCCACGCCGCTGCCCAGACCACCGACGGGTTGTGGGTTTTGGAGAGCATCACCGACTTAACGACATCCTGCGCCGCGCCCGACGGCAGCACTATGGCGTAGAATGCGCTCTCCATGTGTACGGATACGGTACGGGTGAGTTTGAGTTCCGGAACGAACCGTCGGATGAGCACCCACCACTTGACCCCTTGCAGAAGCATATTGACGAAAACCAGCGCGGCTATTCCGAGCAGGAGGGTGGGGCTTATTGAGGCCAGAATCTCCCCCAGGGCGTCGGCGTCGGTGCGGGTGTATATCCATACCAGCGGCGCTATGGCCAGCGCGGCCCGCAGGAGGCGTACCGGCATTTTTCGGGCCGGCGTGGCGGCGGCGTTATCTTTTTTTGATAATTCCAAAAAAAATCCTTGACAATTGAATGCCAATATATTAAATTTAGTATAATAAAATAATTAATGCCCCGGCAAAGGTTGGGCGTTAATTTTTCAAAGTCCGGTTTTATTTTTGAGGGTGGCGGTTTTTTTCTGGTTTAATGTTTGGCAGTGGCAGTATTCTCTCGGTTTATTTTCTTGGAAGTTGGCAGTACTCTCTCGGTTTATTTTCTTGGAAGTTGGCGGTACTCTCTTGGTTTAATTTTCTGGTATGCCTTTTAGGCCGTTTTTCACGTTGTGCCGGACGCCAACAATTTAACACAAGAAACGAGGGGGCTGCCCATGACGGTGCAGAAGATCCTTAAACAGTATTTTGGCTACGACCAGTTCCGCAGCGGCCAGGAGACGCTTATCTCCGGCATTATGGCCGGCAGGGACGTGTTGGGCATCATGCCGACCGGCGCGGGGAAATCCGTATGTTTTCAGGTTCCTGGGCTGATGATGGAGGGCGTCACGCTCATAGTGTCGCCGCTTATTTCTCTGATGAAGGACCAGGTCAACGCGCTGACCCAGTCCGGTGCGCCGGCGGCGTTCATCAACTCATCGCTCAACGAGCGGCAGATCGAGAAGGCGCTGCGCAACGCCCGGCACGGCGCGTATAAACTCATATACGTGGCCCCGGAGCGCCTGCTCACGCCGGAGTTCATCTACTTCGCCGAGGCTGTCAGGATATCCATGCTCACGGTAGACGAGGCGCACTGCATATCGCAGTGGGGGCAGGATTTCCGCCCAAGCTACTTGCAAATCCCAGAGTTCATAAACGGGCTGCCGGAGCGCCCGGTGGTCTCCGCGTTCACGGCCACCGCCACATCGCGCGTACGCGATGACATTGTCGCCCTGCTGGGTATGCGCGGCCCGCGGGTGCTTATAACCGGCTTCGACCGCCCCAACCTGCGCTTCGACGTGCGCCGCCCTAAGAACAAGTACGACGCGCTCACCGAGTTTCTGAGCGACAGGGCGGACTGCAGCGGGATCATCTACTGCGGTACGCGCAAAACGGTAGAGGAGGTGTGCCGGCAGCTCACGGCCGACGGCTATAACGCGGCCCGTTACCACGCCGGCCTCTCCGATCAGGAGCGGCACGACAATCAGGACGACTTCCTGTACGATCGCGCGCAGGTGATGGTGGCTACAAACGCGTTCGGCATGGGCATAGACAAGTCAAACGTATCGTTCGTGGTGCACTACAATATGCCCAAAGACTTAGAGAGTTACTATCAGGAGGCGGGCAGGGCAGGGCGCGACGGCTCTCACGCCGACTGCCTGCTGCTTTACAGCGGTCAGGATGTGCGTATGCACGAGTGGATGATAGAGAACGACCGCGAAGTGCAGTACCGCGACGAAGAGGNGGCCCTTGTAATAAAGGACCGCGCCCGCAAGCGCCTGCGCGATATGACCATCTACAGCACTACAAACGACTGCCTGCGCGCCTTCATCCTCAAATACTTCGGCGAGGCGCCGCTCCACTTTTGCGGGAACTGCGGCAGCTGCAACACCAACTTCGAGACGGTAGACGTAACCGAAGACGCGCGGCAGATTATGCTGGCCATAGTCTGCATGAACGAACGTTTCGGCATACATACCGTGATAAACGTGCTTAACGGCAAAGTGTGCGAAAAGGTAGAGCGCCACGGGCTCAACACACTGCCGCTCTTCGGGTCGAGCAGCAGGGGGGTGCGCCATCTTCGGGATATAGTTACCCACCTGATAGCGCAGAAGTACCTCGTAAAAACGAGCGGCGAATACCCGGTAATAAAACTGGGCGAGCGGGCCGCCGAGGTCATGCGGGGCCGCGCTACGGTAATGATGAAAATGCTGAAGATACGGCCGGCCAAAGATGAGCGTGAGGCCGGCGGCAATAATGACTGCGGCGGTGCAGGTGAAGTCAGAGAGTACGAAGATGACAGCCGCGGCAACCGCCGAAGCCGCAGGGAGAGAGACGCCGAAACGCCGCCGACGCGCCCGGTAGACAAGCGCCTGTTCGAGGTCCTGCGCAAGCTCAGATTGGAGATAGCCTCGGAGCAAGGCGTCCCCGCGTTTGTGATATTCTCCGACAGCGTGTTGATTGATATGTGCATAAAGCTCCCTCAAACAAGGGAGGCGTTTTTAGGCGTATCAGGCGTAGGCGACATTAAGCTGGAAAAATACGGCGGGCAGTTCCTGAACGCTATAGCGGAGTTTCTGCAAGGCCGCGATATCTCCGCCGAAGCCGCGCCGCCCCCGCCCAGGCCCTTCGACACCGCAATGATAGAAAGCAGCGACGAACCGACAACGGTAAGCGCCATAGCCGACAGGATAAACTGCGTCCTCATAGAGTCCGGCAAGAAAAAAATCAGCGGTTTGAGGATCAACAACTGGTTAGTGGCACAAGGCTACCTGACGGTCATCACCGCCGAAAACGGCGAATCCAAAACCCAGAAAGTCCCCACCCCAAAGGGGTTGGAAGCAGGCATAACATCAGAAAACCGCGTAATCCGCGGCGAGGAGGTGATGCTGAACCTTTACGGAAAAGCGGCCCAGGACATGATAGCGCAAAACGCGCCGGCAATCGCGGATTTCGGGAAGCAGGGGGCTGCGTGAAAAAATGTTGACAGTGAATCGAAAAAATAGTATATTAGAAGATACAGGCGGCGATTTCAGGAATGTCTATACAGGCGGCAGGCGCAACGAGGAGGAACTGACTGCCGAGCAGTACGGTGAGGCGAAAGCTTACGCTGTACTGCTGGGAATGCCGGAGGACAGGATTGCTTACGGGTCTTATGAACTTACCTGTTACGGGCCGATGCTTGATATATTGCTAATAGGAACGGATGTACTGCCCGGAAACAAAAGGTCTAAAGACCCTAATAACAATGTCTCGTTAAAGGGCACTATTGCGCATGAAATAATAGGGCACAGAGAGGCGTGGTTAAAAGGCCTTACGCAGCCAATCCATGTTCTTGAAGAGGCACAGGCTAGTATCAGGGCGGCGCGTTTCGCACCGAATTTGGATAGGTCTGATAGAATAGACCTCATAAGAGATGCGATTTATCGGCTGCATAAAAGAGGTATCTCTTTGCGCATGGTTAAAGATAAATTAAACATTAACGAAAGGTGATCTTTATGTGTGAAATTTCAGAAGTTTTTGATATTAAAGATATTACCGCAATTGTTTGTACCCCGTACGACGGTGATTATGCCGGTTCTAACCGTGCGCGCATACGCGATGCGGCAAATAACGTTTTTGTTATCAGCGAATTTGTTCTTGAAAAGTTTACGGTATGTTTTGGCAATCTTGACCGAAAGCCGAATATTGGGATAGGTGTTAAAAACAATATCCACGTACCCGAAAACTTCTTGCGGCGTGGTAACAAGGTGGAATTGTATAAAGAATGACTACAGCAATGGATAATATTATGCATACTTACAAGGAAGGTGACAAATCCAAAGGGCCGTGCGAGCGGTGCCGGCGGCTTGTTGGTACTACGTTCTGATACGCGCCGCTTGAGTATAACGGCAGCCTTATTCCGAACGTTTTGCAGGACTTTTGCGATTTGTGCGGAGCCCCACCCTGCTATCTGTTATAAAACAAAAAACCTTTAAAGTCGTCTATCGCGACAGTATCGGCGTCATAGAAGTACATTCCGCTAAACCGCGTAACCATAACGCCGTACCCGTCGCCCTCAATGAAGAGGTTATCTTTGCTTCTCACATCCATCTTTGACGGTGAATCGATTTCCGGCAGCCGGATTGTGAACACGCGCTTTTCGGGGATGATTTTTATGGTTACCAGGTTTTGTTTGAAAGAGTAATCTATTTCGCTGAAAATGTCGTATTCTTCATTCTTATGCCTTCTTAAGTACATGTACTGAGAATAGGATAGAGGAACGAATGCATTAAATGCGGGCATAGGCAGCGCCTTGTTTTCATTTTTCCCATAGTAGCGGCTAAATCCGGAACTGCTATAGGATTCGGAAGTCAATGTTATTTGGCCATCGACTACCCGTTGTCTGATCGACAGCATCTGTTTAAGGCTGCTGATATCGGCAGCCGGAGTTCGTTCGCTGCCGGTGAAGAGCGATTTCATGCTCTCGTCGCCGTACATATCCTGCAGATACTTTATTTTATCGAACATGGCCGTTTTATCCTCATTTGTCATGTTCGCAAAAAAACCTTCGTCCGAGAGTGGTATTTTGTCATTATCGTCTGCCAGCACCTTTTTTATATCCGCGATCAGAATATGTTTTGTAACGTTTGGGACGCTTTGTATTCCTACTGATGAGAGCAGGAGCAGCGCGGCGGAGGAGATGGGTATCCATTTTACGCGCATGCCTTTGGTGATGAAGACATAGATGTATATTGTGTATAACCAGATATTTACCGAAAGCAGGTAGCCGCGCAGGACGGTCATGCCGTAGTCGTCTATGCGGCGAAAAATCCCGATGCTCATAAGCGCCAGAAGCGGCATGATTACAAGCGGGAAATAGCGGGAGAAGAATTCTATAATTTTGTTTTTTCCAAGCAGGCGGTATGGGTACAGAAACGTTATGGCCGCCAGCCCGCAGTACGAGAGGATGGATACGAGCCACGAGACCATGCCCCGCGGCAGTTCCCATACGGCGATGATTTTGAACATATAAGCGTACAGAATAAGGACGTATGCCGCCGCGAGCGGAGCGAGGATATACAGCCACAATACCTTCAGAGTTTTGTTTGGTAGTATCTCGTCGCGGTGCTTGGCGGTTTTGTCGGGGATGTTTGCCAGAAAATAGAGCGGCGCGAATAAGACATTGCAGATTGTTGACACGTGTGGACGTATTTTGTCGGTGATATCTACCTGAAATAACGAATCAATCGCAACAAACGCAAAAGTCAGCCCCAAAAAAAGAATCATCCCGAAACAGAACGCCAGAATAAGCTGAAAGAGCGTCCGCGATGTGAAATTCCAAAATGATTTATCTTTATCCTTTTTCAAAAAGGAGATAAAGAACATCGCTAAAAACGCTGCCACCCCGATGGCAAAGAGTCCTATACCGTCGCTCATGAGAAATGCAGGCTCAAAGACACTCTCTGCGGCAGGCAGCCAACAGCAGTACAGGCACCACATCAGCACGGCAGCGGCGGTGATGACATATCGTTTTATGTTGCCGACAAGGTCTTCGAGCAGAAGTGTGGCAGTTACACTTATTATCGTGCCGATTATGAGAAAAGAATACATCCGCCAGGGAGAGTATATCAATGTATTATAGAAACCCCCGCCCGTGTTGCCGGAAAGCCCGTAGGGATCGAAGATCCGGAAGATAAACCGATAGCAGGCCAGCGCCGTCAAAAGCGCTATGCTTACAGGAAAACGATGTAACATCAAATTTGATTTTTGGTATATAGACTCGGCGGAAAATCGGCTCTGGAAAAAGGATATTACGGACATCTAAAACCTCACTTTGATTTTGGTTTCGAGATAGAAATGGGTACGGATATTTGTGGGCCCGAACTCGCCGCGGTTGCCGTCGCCAAACAACAGATCCTTGTCAAGCGGGATTTGCGCCATGGCGGTTAGGGATACGCCTTGTGAGATCTCGTGGTTGAATGTCATCATCGGCGTGAATGAGGCGTCATCTATGCCGGTGATTAATGCCGCTCCGGCGTTTGTGAAGTCGCTGAATCGCCATGTCAGCCCCGTGTAGAGGTAGTTTTCGTTGATAAAGCTGCCGCCGCCGCGCATTGATGTGGCCGAGGCCGCGCCGCTGTAGAGGTATTCGGCCATGATGATGAGGTTGGCCTTGAAGAGCGAGTAGTCGAAACCGGCGCTGAAAGAGAGGCCGTCGATTTTGTCTTCGATATTATCATTATAAGTATAGAGCATATCCATCACTAATCCGATTTCGACATCGGCTTTCAGGGAGAGTCCGGCGCGGTGCGTCAGCGGGCTTGACGCTGTTCCCGGAAAATTCTCCGAGCGTTCGAATGAGTACAGGGCTTGGATGCTTGCTTTGTCCCAGTGCCGGTCAGCGGATATTCCGGCGATGCCGCTGTTTGGCGCGAGCGGGTCGCGCCCTGTTACGGCGAAACCTTGCAGCTTGAAATCATCAATCGGGAACCACGATAACGCTCCGCCGAGAACTGCGCGCGGGCGGGCGTCGGGCTTCAGCGGATTTTTGGGGTTGAGGAAGTCAGACGGCCCCCATACGGTGCTGAACCCGAACGGCAGGCGCATCAGTCCGGCGTCAAAGTTGATAGTCTCGGATTTTAGTCGAAGATACAGGCGTTCGAGCTCGATCATCGCCGCATAATTTTGCCCGCTGTCTATATCCACACCCAAAGATGATGCCCTGACAGCGTAATTGCCGCCGGCGGCTATGAGGTTGACCGCGCCGAAGAACGTGGCGTTATCACCGATGCGGGACTGCATACGGATATTCGCGTACTCTTCGATGCCGTATGACACCGCAGGCGCGTCGCCCGCGCCGGCTGTCGCGGACACGGCGGACTCAAAGACGCCGGAGAACGACATCCCGCCGGATTTGTTTTGGGCGGGNGTTGTCAGCGCAAATGTGATTAATATTGACGATATCAATACCAAACGGTTCATAATGTACCTATCGTTCCAGATTACGCTGGCTGAACACCGCGTCGGGTATCGGCTTATCCAGAATGACGTTATTCATTTTCATTGTCGTCTTGCTGTTCTTTCTCAACAGGTCCTTCATCTCCACCTCTACAGGGAACCGCTTGCCGTTAA
The DNA here is from genome assembly GCA_009786415.1 of Chitinispirillia bacterium. Taxonomy (GTDB): domain Bacteria; phylum Fibrobacterota; class Chitinivibrionia; order Chitinivibrionales; family Chitinispirillaceae; genus GUT77. The sequence continues at coordinate 16,662 of WQTH01000048.1, forward strand.
TCACTTCCGCTTTTATGAGGTTGTACTCTTTCAGCTTCGCGCCGGAGAGGGCGTACAGTTCGTAGCGCAGCAGGTCGCCGTTCTCCTTGTCTATCCACAGCTTGCGCTTGGGGTAGCTCTCGGTCTTCTTCTTTGCGGATAAATCCAGCACCCAGGCGTCGCGTTCCCTCCACTTCTCAGTTCCGCCGACCACCGCGTTGTAGCGGCTCGCCAGCGTCTCGTTATTGACGGCGTCTTCGTACGACATATCCGACCCCATCATCGATTCCTTGAGCATATGGCCTGATATCAGCATCACGCCCTCGTTGTCGGGGGAGTAGACGTACAGGCGCCCGCCCTTTTTCAGGTATTTAGTCCCCTTGTCTTCGGGATTAAGGAATTCGATGAAGCTGTCGGAGTTATCCCGCACCCATGCCTTCATCGTCTTGACGAATTTGCGGTTGTTGTGGTCGATGATAAGCTCGCCGTCGTACTCCGCGGTCTTGAAGACCTCGTTGTTGTCGACCTTGGCCAAAAGCTCCTCGGCGGTAGGGGTCTTGTTTTGTGCGTTGACAAATGTAAACGCTGCCGTCATCGCCATCACAGTCATCATCATTAATACAATCTTTCTGTTCATACCATTCCTCCTGAAAAAAGTCAAAACATTAAAGTCAAAATATTAAAATCAAAGTCTTTTTTTGGGGACAGGGGGCTCCGCCCCCCGTAACGCCCCCTACCCTAAAACCGATATCCTTATGTATCCTAAAGTCAAAGTCAAAATCAAAGTCAAAGTCAACACCTTAAAGTCAGCGTCAACATCATAAAATCAACAGCTATCTCCTTAACGCCTCCACCGGCTCCACAAACGCGCTTTTTAAAGACGGTATCAACGTAAATATTGATGCTACAGCTACACCGAGTAGCCATGCGTAGACTAACTTCATCGGATTGAAATTGAAAAATATGGCGTTGGCCAGCGGCATTTCGCTGAACGTGCTCCCTACGAGGTCGCCAAGGCGTATGGGGTAGTTGCTCCCTATGCCGACGAGCGTCCCGCCGATTGTTACCCCTATGAGCGCGCCGAACGCGGCGAGGAAGAGCGATTCGAAGAAGAAGACGGTTACGATCTCGCGCCGTGTCATCCCCAAACATCCCATCATGCCGATTTCCTTGATACGCTCGTGGATTATCATCACCACCGTATTGATGATGAGCAGGCTTGCCACTATCAGAAAGACCATAAAGACTGTGGTATATATTGGCGTGATTGACTCCATCACCGCCGCCCAATAATTATCCCTCCACTCGGAGACGACGCTGCCCTCTCCGAAAGCTTTTTGCAACTCATCCGCGATGGGCTTGCTGAGTTTTTCCTCATCGGCGTAGACAATGAGCTGCTGAGTCCCTTCCCCCATGACAAGCAGCTTCTGCAGGCGTTCGAAGTCTACGATGATGAACCGCTCGTCGAACTTAAGATAGTCGAAATTGAAGATGCCGGTGATCTCCGGGCTCCACATTTTGTCGGAAAACTGCGCCGAGACGGTTTTGAGGGGGATGCGGTCGCCGATTTTAAGCTCGGAGTTTTCGGCGAATACGCGGCCCACCGCGCACTCGTTCGCGCCCGGCGCCGGGTAGCGGCCCTCTACGAGTCCATTGCTGCGGTCGGTCATGTTGAAAGTGTTTTCTGCCATCTCGTCTTCAACATTCAGGCCCCACAGGACTGCGTGCTTGGTCGTGCTCTCCTGCAATGTCGCCCTTGTGGCGATGCGCGGGAAGACGGCGCGTACGCCGGGGATCTTCTTTACTTCTTCCGCCATCTCTTTCCAGTTTTTGCCGTCGGCCACCGGGTACTGCACGGGCATGAACTCGCTGTCGGCGTCGTACTGCTCGGAGACCACGCGCACATGGCCGAGGTCGAATATCTGCACAAGGTCGCGGATGCCCTTCTGCACCCCGCCTATCATCGACCAGTAGACGATGATGAAGAACACCGCGATGCCGACCGCGGCGAAGCAGAACATTGTGCGGCGCAGGTTGCGCCAGATGTTGCGGTAGGCGATGGTTACAAGCATCCCCGTGCCGCCTGTTTTTTGCTGTGTTGACATTTATACCGGTTCTCCTATTGTCAATATCATTCAAACCTCAAACTGTCCGTAATCCTCATTTTAACCGCCCGCTTAGTAGGGAAATACGCCATGAGGGACGCCAATATTGTCGCCGCGCCGCCGGTGATGAATATTACCGGTACGTCCCACACGCTGCGCAGTACCGACGTTACCCTGAAACCGGGGCCGCCGCCGAG
>WQTH01000049.1 GCA_009786415.1 Chitinispirillia bacterium
CCCCCCCCCCCCCCCCCCATATATATACGCTTATTTAAAACCCAAAGGCTTTTCAAAGCTCAAAAAAAGCCTGATATTTGCAAAATCGTCAGTTGGCGTAACAACGCTAAGGACGCTAAGGACAACAGGGATGCCAACGTCGGCGCGCGGTTTGCCGTTTGGAGGATATCCCGCATGGGCGTTGTGTGCAACGCCCGACAACGCCGGGGATTACGGCGTATTCCCAATTTTCCCATTTGGCGGACACCCAACCGAAAGGGCGTTGCACGCAACGCCCCTACAATGTCATTATCGCAACAAATTATTATTTTACATACCCCCAAATACGAAAATTTTTGTTTTTTTACATATCAACAATTCAAATCAAAGGAGTGTACGGTATGAAAGTCTCAGTTCGTAAGGTTGCGGTATTGGTTGCGGCGGTGGCGTTGTCGGCGGTGGTTATGGTTGGGTGCGGGGAAGATGATAATCCCAGTAATGTCGGTGGTAGTTACAATTACACCGGCAGAACAGTAGAAATCGGCGGATTGACGTGGATGGCGGAAAACCTTAACCGCGCTACAAGCAACAGTTGGTGTTATCGTAATGATAATTCCAGCTGTGCAGAATATGGCCGATTATATACGTGGAAAGCGGCAAAGACGGCATGCCCGTCCGGATGGCGGTTGCCTACATATGAAGACTGGAATAATTTGGTTACAGCAGCCGGAGGTTGGAGTGTTGCCGGCAGTAAGTTGAAATCAAAAACGGGTTGGCAAGCGTATAGCGGTATCAGTAGTACGGACGAGTTCGGCTTTTCGGCTCTGCCGGGCGGCGACCGCAACGCCGACGGCTACTTCTACTACGCCGGCTTCATCGGCCGCTGGTGGAGCGCCACGGAGCGGAGTACGTGAGCGGCGACGCGGAGGGCTGGTACATGTACAACGACAACGACATCGTGAACGAGTACGGCATCGGCAAGGGCAACGGGTTGTCGGTGCGTTGCGTTCGTTAGGATGTGCAGGGGAGGCCGTCAACCGGGCTCCCCTTTATTTCTGAAATCCTTTGTCTGCCGCCCGTGTCCCGGCGGTCTTTGGATCGGTGGTCCGTTGTTGTACCGTCAGCGTCCGGCATCAGATTTATTCATCAGCGCCAGAAACTTCTCTGCCCGTTGGTGTGTATCTTCACAAATTTCCTGTGGTGTCATGGATTTGTACCGTTCATGGTTCCACATTCTGATTTTGCGGATATCCTCAACGGTAAAGTTCGGGCTGATATCTGGACATGGCAGCGTATTATTCATCGTTTACGTCTCCTATGAGCATGGCTGGAGAGCAAATGAGTATATCCTTATAGCCCTCCATGATTGTGATTACTTTTGTACCCTTTATGGTTTTAGGGTTTACGATGTGTTTGAAATTCCATGATACGATCATGTCGCAGCCGGCTAAAATTGCGGTCGATATGTGGCGGCAATCGTCAAAGCTGGTTGCACCCAAAATGCCCATATCAACAAATTTATTGGCAAGTGCTACGACATCGCTGTTGTTAGAGTCTATGCGTTCATACTGAATTTGCTGTACTGATGCCGTGAGGAAGCTTCTTTTTGGTTCATGGCAATCGTACAGTTCGGCGAATACGACTTCCGACAGCACGACATCATACTTCCCTTTTCGTATCTGTTCCCACAGCAGTTTGGTATCGGCCATTTTCTCCGGGGTGTCCTGTGCGTCCAGATGGCTTATTACGGAGGTGTCGAGGTATATTTTCGCGTTTTTCACGTGATATCCTTGTTTATTGTGGCCGACATCGGCTTTGTCTAAAATATACGATAATTTTCCCGGAGATTCAACCTTTTTTTACATTTTTAGGATTTGCTTAAAAATTCGCCGCTTTCCACCGTTCCAGCCTCCTCACCGTTCCCTCGTGATCCCTGTGGTACTGGAGGTCTTTGGGGTAGAACGACTTGTCAGGTCACGCCCTTAATTTCCCCAATCACCTCAATCCCGCCCATCCCCATCTTGGAAAACGCGAACCACTTTCCGCCCAAATCCTTGAGCCTCGCCCCGAGGCGGCAGGCGTCTTTGCCGTCCGGGTTGCGGTGCGGTTGTGGTAGAGCGGTACGGGTCTCACTTCCCCCCGGTTTCCTGCGTCATCCCCGGCAGTCTCATGTAACCTTGCCCGGCCGCAATGGCCGCCCGGTGTATCGGGGGATGGCTGTGCGGCGTGGGGCGCGGTGTTGTTCCGCGCCCGTTCTGCCGGATGACGCGGTTTTTTAGTCCAAGTCCCTAAGCCGCGGCAGACACTTATCCTTATCCGACAGAACAGGCTCGCCGGCCGGCCACTTTACAGCTATATCAGGATCGTTCCAGATAATCCCCGCGTCATTCTCCCGCGAGTAGGGATTGTCAACCTTGTAGACGATCTCCGTATTCTCCTCAAGCGTGCAAAATCCGTGCGCGAACCCCCTCGGGATGAACAGCATGTGGAAATTCCGCTCGCTCAGCTCAAACCCCTGCCAGCGCCCGAACGTCGGCGACCCCTCGCGCAAATCCACCGCAACATCAAACACAGAACCTTTGATGACGCGCACCAGCTTGCTCTGCGCGAACGGCGGCGTCTGAAAATGCAGGCCGCGCAGCACGTCCTTCGCGGCGGATTTTGAGTGGTTATCCTGAACAAAAACGCAGTCAATCCCCGCCGCCGAGAAAACCGGGGACGAATAGGTCTCCAAAAAGAATCCGCGGTGGTCGGTGTGGACCCTGGGCTTGACCAGCACCAGCCCATCAATATCTGTCTTGATGAATTCCATTCCCAAAAATCCTTGCACCCTTTGGGGCGCCGAAAAATTTTTATGGGGACACGTTTCTGCCGGGCTTGCCCCCGGTGCGCTTAAACATCAACCCCTCTCACCATTAACAAATGTAACACGACAGCGTACGCTCTTATTGCCCGCTGACAATATCAATCAAATACTGCCCGTACGTATTCTTCCGCATAGGCTCCGCCAGCCTCATCAACTGCTCCGCGCCTATCAGCCCATTCCGGTAAGCGATCTCCTCCGGGCAGGCGACCTTAAGCCCCTGGCGCGACTGCAGCGTCTCCACGAAAAGCGACGCCTGCAGCATAGACTCGTGCGTACCCGTGTCAAGCCACGCTATCCCGCGGCCCATGTCCACCACCTGCAGTTTCCCCATGTCAAGATATAAACGGTTCAGGTCGGTAATCTCCAGCTCGCCGCGGGCCGACGGCTTCAGCCGGCGGGCGAGGGCGCAGACGTCCGCGTCATAAAAATAAAGCCCCGTCACCGCCAGCTTCGATTTGGGTACAGACGGCTTCTCCTCTATCGACACAGCTTTGCCGTCACTGTCAAGCTCAACAATCCCATAGCGCTGCGGATCGTTCACCCGGTAAGCGAATATGGTCGACGCGGAGGGCCTGTCGACCGCCACCTGCAAACACTCGCGCAGGCCGTGGCCCCAAAAGATGTTGTCGCCGAGGATCAGCGCAACCGGATCGCCGCCTACAAACTTTTCGCCTATGATGAACGCCTGCGCGAGCCCGTCGGGGCGCGGCTGCTCGGCGTATGTGAGGCTTATGCCCCACCGGGAACCGTCGCCCAGAAGCTTTTGGAAAGCGGCGGCGTCTTCGGGGGTTGTGATGACCAGAATCTCCGTTATGCCCGCGAGCATTAACGTCGAGAGCGGGTAGTAGATCATCGGCTTGTCGTAAACGGGCATCAGCTGCTTGGAGACAGCGATGGTCATCGGGTAGAGGCGGGTGCCTGAGCCGCCGGCTAATATTATTCCCTTGTGCAAGAGTTCTCCTTGTGTTAATCAATACACATTATACTGATGATGATTTTTACCTGTACCAACACATATGTTACTATGACTGCACCTGATCGTTCTCCGCCCTCGGATGCGCCTGACGGTACACTTTTTGCAGGTGTTCGCGCGAGATATGCGTGTAAACCTGCGTTGTCGCCAGAGAGGAGTGGCCCAACAGCTCCTTTACCGCCCTTATGTCCGCGCCGGAGTCCATCAGGTGCGTGGCGAATGAGTGCCGCAGGACGTGGGGGCTGCGTTTTTTCTGCATTGTTACGTGCGAGAGGCTGGCAGCAGCTATCCTCTCTATCTGGCGCCTTGAAAGCTGCGCACCCTTATCGTTTACGAATATTACATCATGCTGGCCCGCTGCCTGACCCGGCCTTATCTTCATGTAGGCGTCCAGCGCATCCAGCGCCTGATCCGTCATGGGGACTATGCGCTCCTTTTTGCCCTTGCCCATCACGCGGACCGTACGGTTGCGCCTGTCTATGTCGCCTGCCGTCAGGCCGTGCAGCTCAGACAGCCTTATCCCGCTGCCGTAGAATAGCTCCACTATCGCGCGGTTGCGGATGTTGTCGCCGCTGTCCATTACCTTTTCCAGCTCGCCGGCCTGCGTTGCCGTCAGAAAGACCGGGAGCGGCTTGTCCATTTTGGGGACGGCGAGCGCCTTGGACGGGTTGACGGCTATAACCCCCTGCTTTACGCAGTACCGGCATAGCGACTTGAGCGACGCGACCTTGCGGGCGACCGAGCGCGGCTTGAGGCCCTGCGATGTAAGGTCGTGCATAAACAGGCGTAGCGGGGTCTTAACCAGCGCGGCGGCCGGCGTTAAGGCGATCCCCTTGCGGCCCAAAAACAGCATAAACTGCTCAATATCGCTCAAATACGCGCTCACGGTATGCTCCGAATACCCCTTCTCCTTGCGGACGTAGTCCAAAAAGCGGCCTGTGANCCGGCCAAGTTCGGTGCCTATGTGTGCGGATTGAGCGTCCATAATCATCCTGTTAATATTTTTGGCGGATTATCTGCTGACAGTCATTTATATACAGATAAATAATCATCAGAAAAAACGGTTTTTGTCCCTGATTACCCAATAATTATCAATAAATAAATACCAACTGCTTACAACAAATATAGTATATTATGTATATGGCAAGGCTAAAAATTTTAACTATATTCCAAATCCTCCTGCTGTCGGTAGCGGCATTCGCGCAGGACCGCAGCGGGGACCTCGCCCTTGAGGCGCTTGCAGGCAAAGCGGCGTACCGCGCGGGGGACACCGTTGTCGTGGGGGTCAGGGCCGTAATCCCCCCAAACTACCACCTGTACGCCAACCCGCTCGGCCCCGGCATAGGCAAGCCGCTCAACCTCGTCGTCAACAAGGTCAATTTAGACTGGCGCGCCCCGTGGAAGGTGGAGTGGACCGAGGCCCGCAAAAGCGTCCCAAAGCGGTACCAACCGCCCATCGGGAGTTGGGTGTGGGCATATGACACCGAGGCGTTCTTCTTCGTAAAAGGCATACTGACATTCGACGCGGAGGCCTACAAAACAAGCGTTGACAGCGCAACTGCGGCCCGTGACAGCATACAGGCGGCAGCGGCGGCACGGGCAGCGGCGAAAACTAAGGTTAAGCCCCCCAATACCCGCAACGCCGCCGCCAACAGGACCTCTATCCCTGCCGACACCGTCCAAGCCATCATAAACAGCACACACTACGAAGTAATCGTAGATGCCCTGATCTGCTATACCGCCTGCGTACCCATTTGGAAAAGCACCCTGTTCTCCCTTACGGTATCGGCCGACACCGCCGCGTCAGACCCGTCAGCGGCGTTCCCCGCCGAGCAGAGCTGGCAGGCCCGCTACGCGCGGTCGGAACCAATGGAGTTCAGGATAGGGCTGCCGGAGGATACCCCGTCGTTCAGCAGCGCTGCGGCAGGCGAAGATGGCGCGGGGATCAACCTCGGCCTGATCGGGCTGAACGGCGCGGCAAGGCTGCCCCCTGCGGACGCATCGGCGGCGGAATCACCGCCGGTATCTCAAAACGAAGGCGGGGACGGCAAGAACTGGGACGGCGAGAACTGGAACTACACGCCGCTTGAGGAGAATAAGCGGGAGTACGGCTTCCTCACCGCAGTCATCTTCGCGCTAATTGCCGGGCTGGCCATGAACCTTACGCCCTGCATCTTTCCGGTTCTGAGCATCCGCATCCTGTCGTTCGCCGAGAGCGCGGGGGAGTCGCGCCGCCAGGCGGTTACCCGAAGCGCCGCCTTTGCGGGGGGGATAGTGGCGGTATTCCTGCTGCTCGCCGCGCTGGCCGCGTTCGCCGGGTTCTCGTGGGGGCAGCAGTTCCAGAATCCGGGCATAATGGTCGGGATCATCGCCATAATATTCCTCTTCGCGCTGGGGATGTTCGACTTCTACACGATGATCGCGCCGCCGGCAATAGCCAACGCCGGAGAGAAAACCGGGGCGACGCTGGCCGGTGATTTTCTGAAGGGCGCGGCGGCCACGGTAATGGCCACCCCCTGCGCCGGGCCGTTCCTCGGCGGGCTGCTCGCCTGGGCGCTCCTGCAAAAGCCGCTCACCATCTTCACCCTATTCGCCGTAATGGGCGTGGGGATGGCCGCACCGTACGTACTACTCTCATCAAGCAAAAAACTGATGGCCCTGCTGCCCAAACCGGGCCGCTGGATAGAAGACATGAAATATGCCATGGGCTTCCTGCTCCTCGTATTCGCCGTGCTGCTGATGAAAAGCCTTGACCCGCGGCTCACCCTCACGGCAATCGGCATCTGCCTGAGCATCCTCTGCGCGGCAAGCGTAAACAAGCGCTTCGGCCCGTTCGGCGCACCCGTCAAACAGCGCGTAACGGCAATAATTATCGCCCTGACTATGATAACCGCCGGCGCGGTCCTGTCGGTAAAATACCTGCGCTTGGACATCCCCCTCTTCAGCGACGACCAGATAGGGCTCGTGCGGGAGGACCGCACAGTATGGCAGGAATTCACCCCGCAGGCCCTCGCCACCGCCCAAAGGGAGGGGCGCAGCGTGATAGTCAACTTCACCGCGCAGTGGTGCTCGAACTGCAAAATCAACAAAGCCGCAGTACTTGACGCGCCAGAAACGCGGGAGCTCTACATCGGCAAAAATATCGCCCTGCTCTCCGCCGACATAACAAACCACAACACCCCGGCCCAGAACCTCCTCCACCACCTCGGCTCAAGAAGCGTCCCCTTTCTGGCAATCTTCCCCTCAGACTCCCCCGCAAACCCCATCATTATGCGGGATATCCTCTCAAAAGACAAATATATAGCGACATTGAACGGCCTGCCGTGATTCATTAAGACTGATTTTGACATTAAACCCGCACATCTACCGCAGCGCCACCGACAATGTCATCCTCCTGTCGCCCATCCTCGCCTCTATTATGTATGCGCCGGCGGGAAGCTTGCGGAGAGACAGATTCGCGCCGCCCCTTGCGTAAAAATTCGCCGCCGTTTTGCCGGAGGGGCTGATGATCCTGATTTTTACTTCAGAATCCGACGGCGCGTTGACATTCAGCGTCCTGCCCCTTATCGTTACAAATTTCGTATTTACGCGGGCGGCGTTCCTGCCGGCCGGCACATACGTCGACCCGCCCTCCCCCGGCATACCTTCGATATTGATAATCTTCCCGCCCACCGCGCCAACCGCGTTGTCTATGTAAAAGTTCGAGAGCGATTTCGGCATTTCTACGTAGAGCAGCATGCCTGTCGCACCTGCGGGAATCAGAAAATCCGTATTCGCCAGCTGCGCCCACTGGCCGCTTGACGCGTGCGCCACCGCTACCTGAGCGTAGCGGGTGGTGTCGTTGAGATCGTACTGCACAGTGAGTTTGATGGTATCGTCCGCGCCGCCCTCGTTATACATTGCCGCCACGCTGAAGCTGTAGCGGCCGCCGGGGGCGAATGCCCTGCTGTCAAGCAGCAGCCCCGCGCCGTTCCACTCGGCTGTGCGGCCGCTTGCCAATAGCGACCTCGTACCGCCCGCCGCGGCGGTGTTTGTTGGCGCAACTGCCGCCGCTCCGCGTCCCTGCCAGCCTTGGGCGGTGTTGTCCTCAAAGGTGTGGCGGAAGAAAAAACCGTTTGAGTCGGGCTCTATTGGCGGAGGGGGCTCTACAACGCCGCCGCCGCTTCCGTCGCCCCACTCGCTTTGGGGGACAAGCGCAACTATCGCGTCGTAGGCGGGCTTTTTATTACCGCTTGAGTTGAAGAGCAGCGGGTAACGGTCGCTGCGCCACGACATATTGTCCATAGTGCCCCAAATGGTCAGCCCGGTAACCTTGTTCGTACCGCCGCGGGTCAGAATGGCGTTCACTATATCCTTATAATACGTGGCCTGCGCAGTAAAGTTCTGGTTGTTCACCGTGGCGTCGAGTTCCGTAACCTGCACCTCCACGCCTATGGCCGCGTACAGGTCTATGGCCTGCCCGTAAAGCGTTACGCTTGGGTAGGCGTCGTTGCCGGCGCGCACGTCAAGGTGAGACTGCATGCCCATCGCGTCTAAAAGGCCGTCCTGATACAGCGGCCTGACAATGGTGTTGATGATACCGTCGCGCTTTGCCGCGATGTACTCGTTGTAGTCGTTGTAATAGAGCTTGCACCCGGCGGGCGCGTACTTTCGCGCGTACTCGAAGGCCTTTCTGACAAACGAGTTGTTGCCGTAAACCTGCACCCACATAGACTGGCCGTCGGCGGCGCTGCTTCCCGCAGTTCTCGGGCCGCCGCTCTCACTCATCGCCTCGTTGACCACGTCGTAGGCGTACAGTTTGAGGGACGGATACTGCGACGCAATCGCCTCGAACATATTCTTTATGTAGCTCTCCATGCGCTGATCCATTACCGATGCCGAGACGACCGCGCCGCTCGCCTGAAAATTCTCCCTGAAGAACCNCCCCGGCGTCTGGCTGTGCCACACGAGCGTATGCCCGCGCACGTATAGGTTGTTATCCACCGCAAATTTGAGTATGGAGGCGGCGCGGCTCAGGCTCACCGACACATTGGCATTCGTCGACCCGCTCTGCTGTATCGTCGCGTCGGGCTTTAGCTCGTTCTCCGGCGTGAGGCTGTTGAACTCGCGCAGAATGATCGCGGTGTTGGTGCTGTTGTTGACGCCGTTCGCCGGAATGCAGGTGCCTACGTTGCGGAACTTGTTGGCGAAAACGTCTTTAAGGCCGGGGTTGGCCGGAACCGCCAACGCTTTGGCGAGCCTGCCCGTACCGGTAACCGTGAACTTATCAAAGGAGAAATCAGCCGTACCGCCTGAAGCCAAAAACAATGTCAGGTTGACAGCAGTCTCAGGGGCGGCATAACTTGCGGACAAATTGGCCCACTCGCCCGGTTTGACATCCGCCGAGGCTATGGCCTCCGAGCCGTAGGTTATGCCGTCCGGGAAGAGCCATCTCAGCGTAAGGGNGAATTTCTCAGGGGATTTCCCGTCATTCCTTACAAAAACGCTGTAATTGTACAACTCGCCGCCGTCCAGATAAAAGCCTTTTTCGGAGAATGCACCATCACGCGGCAACTTTCTGCCGGAGACCTTCATCCCCCGCGAGGAGTTGTACGCCGCCTCGCGCAGCGCCGTCACCCTTGTAAAATCGCCGGTTTCGGCCCAACCGTCGTAGTTAACCTCGAAATCGTCATTAATCAACACCGGCTGCGCGCAGACCTGCGCCCCGAAAGCCGCTATGCCAACCGCTGCGGCCGCCGACATTATCAGCGGCATAATCTTGTTCCTCACCATAGAGTCCCCCTGTCCCCTGTGTTAGAGTTACAACCCATATATGTAATATAACCGGATTTGAGCGAATAACCAAATCTTTTATACCAAATATGGTAAAACGTATGTAGATATGCTTATTCGGGGATATTTGGGGGATATTACCCATATATAATATGAATTGGCGGGGATGGCGGATGCGTGGTATCATCCCTACACAATAAAAAGGGCGGCCACATATGGCCGCCCCTGCGAGATATCCGCACATCAATACAAATTTACGGCTACCGCAGCACCACCGGCTGCGTCACCCTCCTGCCGTCCATCCTCGCTTCTACGATGTACGCTCCGGCGGGAAGCTTGCGGAGGGACAGGCTCGCGCCGCCCCTTGCGTTGAAGCTTGCGACCGTCCTGCCGATCGGGTTGATGACCCTGACATTAACTTTCGAACCGGCCGCCGCGTTTACGTTCAGCGTCCGCCCCTTTAAGGTAACAAACTGGCTATGCCCGCGCACTGCGCTCTTGCTGCCTGTCAGCACCGACGCGGAGCCGCCCGGTGTGCCGTCGGGTTTGATAATGGCGCCTTTCACCCCACCCATCGCATCATCGAAGTAGAAATTGGCGGTACTGACGTCCATCTCTACATAAATAGAAAAACCGGTGCCGTCGGGGAGCGTGAAGTTCGTATTCGCGACCTGCTCCCACTTGTTGGCCTCAACCTCTACGGACGCGATATTGCCGTACGACTCCGTGCCGGCCGGGTTGTTGTACTGCAGCGAGAGGCTGATGGTTCCCGCCGTGGGCGACATTACCATCACGCTGAAGCTGTATTCGTTACCGGCTTTGAACGCGCGGTCATTCAGGCTGAACAGCGCGCCGTTCCAGTTCTGTGTACGGCCGCTTACGAAAACCGACATTGAACCGCTGTTTTTCTCCGCATTGCTGTTCGCAACCGTGACATCGCCGCGCCTCACCCAGCCCTGCAGCGAGGCATCTTCAAAATTATGGTGGAAGAAGAACCCATTGGCATCCGGCAGCACCGCTTCAGGATCGGGAGGGATCAAACCCGGATTCTTACCGTCGCCCCAGTTGGCCGGAGGAACAAGCGCCGCAACCGACTCGTACGCAGGCTTCTTCGCGAAACTCGCGTCAAACAGAAGAGGGTTCCTGTCCGAACGCCAGCTTCTGTCGTCGGTAACGCCCCAAACGGACACCGAGGNAATTGGCGCGCCGTCTTCTCTCGCCTCTTTGAGGGCCTGAAACACATCTCTGTAAAGAGTCGCCTGCGCGGTCTGGTTAGAGCCGCTCTCTATGGTAATATCAAGCTCCGTTACGTGAATTTCGAGGCCTGTCCCTATAAACGCGGTGAGCGCGGTTTTGTAGGTGGCTATGGGCGGCCAGCTCGTTGACAGGTGCGACTGCATACCTATACCGTCCATCACGCCGCGGCCATTTTTTGTGCCAAGCCTGTTCGCCATGGCCACTATAGCGTCCCTCTTGCCGTCGGGGNGGTACTCGTTAAAGTCGTTGTAAAACAGTTTCATGTTGGGAAAAGTCGTGGCGCCGTGCTTGCGGGCATAAACAAACGCGCTGTCGGCGAACGAGTTGTTACCGTAGATCTGCACCCACGGGGACTGATCGGTACTGTTATTGCCGCCTGCATCCCCAACCCCGCCGGGGCTTCTGGCCTCGCCGTTATCCAAAAATATCTCGTTGACCACATCGTAGGCGTAAAGATTCAGGGCCGGATACTCCGTTTTTATCAACTCCAGCAAATTCTTTATGTAACTCTCCATGCGCTGGTTCATCACAGCCGGGGTCGCCAACGCGCTTTGGCTGCCGTTTTGCATATCGGCGAAGAAAAACCAGTTTGGCGTCTGCTGGTGCCACACGAGCGCGTGACCCCTGAGCGCGATGCTATTATCAACGCAGAACTGCATGATCTGCTTCGCGCCCGAATTGAGCTGCACTTTTATGTCACTATTAGTCGACCCGGAACGCACCATCGTCGCGTAGGGCTTCAAATCGTCCTCGTGCGTAACGCTGTTAAACTCGCGCAGCACCGTATTCCGGTACGTTGTGTTGTTCAAACCATCGTTACGCCACTGGTAGGCCGTCCCTACCCGAAAATAGTTGGCGTAAATATCCTTGAGCCCCTTTTCGGACTGCTGCGCGTGCGCAGACGACCCCACACACGGCACAGCCGCGACGACACCAACCGCCATTACCGCCGACATAACCAGCGGCATGATTTTCTTTTTCAACATTAATCCCTCCCCTTTTATGATTAGTGTTTGTAGACCCCGCGATTAAATATTATACCTGCGCCGGTACCTTATCGCCAACAGCGGCGACAGGCTTTTTGGCCTCCGGCTTTCTGACCTTGAACAGCACCGCGCCCAGAGGCGGCAGCGTAAGCATGAGCGACTGGTCGTGCCCGTGCCACGCGCGTTCCTCCGTCTCCATACCGCCGGAATTGCCTATGCCGCTCCCGCCGTACTCCTTGGCGTCGCTGTTGAAAATCTCCTCCCAGAACCCCGCCACCGGAACGCCCACGCGGTACCCCTTGCGCGGCTCCGGCGTAAAATTCAAAACAATCAGCATACGGTCATAATCATCCGGGCCCTTCCTGATGAAGCCGAGGATGCTCTGCTCCCAGTCGTTGCAGTCTATCCACTCAAAACCCTTGGGTTCGAAATCATAATAGTACAGCGCGGGCTCCTTGCGGTATATGCGGTTGAGATCGCCTACCATACGCTGGATCCCGTTGTGCCGCTCCCACTGCGTGAGCTCCCAATTCAGGCTGCGGTCGTGGTTCCACTCCACAAACTGCGCGAACTCGCCGCCCATAAAGAGCAGCTTCTTGCCGGGATGGTTGAACTGATAACTGAGCAGCAGCCGAAGGTTGGCCAGACGGCGCCAGTCATCCCCCGGCATCTTGTTCACCAGCGAGTTCTTGCCGTGCACAACCTCGTCGTGCGACAACGGCAAGACGTAGTTCTCGGTGAAAGCGTACAGCATACTGAACGTCAGCTCGCTGTGGTGATACTTCCTGTGGATCGGGTCCTTGCTCATGTAAACGAGCGTGTCGTGCATCCACCCCATGTTCCACTTCATCCCAAATCCGAGGCCGCCAACATACGCCGGCCTCGACACCATCGGCCACGCGGTAGACTCCTCGGCTATGGTCTGCACGTCGGGGAACGACTTGTAGATCTCCTCGTTCATGGCCTTGAGGAAGTCTATGGCCTCCAGATTCTCCCGGCCGCCGTGCTTGTTGGGGATCCACTCCCCCTCCTTGCGCGAGTAGTCGAGGTAGAGCATGGAAGCGACGGCATCAACGCGGATGGCATCGGCGTGGTACCTGTCGAGCCAGAAAATCGCGCTGCTGAGCAGAAACGCCCTGACCTCGTTGCGGCCGTAATTAAAAATATAGCTCTTCCAGTCAGGGTGGAACCCCTTCTTGGGATCGGCGTGCTCGTACAGGCAGGTGCCGTCGTAATAGACAAGCCCGTGCTCGTCGCTGGGGAAGTGCGACGGCACCCAGTCGAGGATCACGCCTATATCATTCTGGTGCAGATAGTCAATCATGTACATAAAATCCTGCGGCGTGCCGAAGCGGCTGGTCGGGGCGAAATAGCCGCAGGTCTGGTACCCCCACGACCCCCCAAACGGGTGCTCCATCACCGGCAGGAACTCGACGTGGGTGAAACCGAGTTCCTTGCAGTAGGAGGCCAATTCCGGCGCAAGTTCCCGGTAAGACAGGAACTCCTGCCCGTCGTCGCCCTTGCGGCGCCACGAGGCGAGGTGTATCTCGTATATGGAGATGGGGGCGTTCAGGCTGTTCTTGGCCTTGCGCGTATTCATCCACTCCTTGTCGCCCCACTTGTAGTCCAAATCCCACACAAGCGGCGAGGTGGCGGGGGGCTGCTCCCAGAATACGGCAAACGGGTCGCCCTTGTTTACGCTGTACTTGCCGGTGTTCGAGTCTATGTGGTACTTGTAGAGCGTACCATTCTTAAGCCCCGGAATGAACCCCTCCCAGATGCCGGATTCGTCCTGCCGGGCCTTGAGCGGGTGGCGGCCGTTGTCCCACGAGTTGAAGTCGCCGACAACCGAGACGCGCCGGGCGTTGGGCGCCCAAACCGCGAAATGCGTCCCCTTCTCCTTGTCCGGCGACACCGTGGTGTGCGCGCCGAGCTTCTCGAAAAGCCGCGAGTGGCTCCCCTGCTTGAAAAGATAGATGTCGTAATCCGTCAAAAGCGTTACATCGTGGCGAACATTGCCGATAGCGGCAGGGGCCGTCTTTTCCTGATCTTCAGATGACATTGCCATATCTCCTGGTTTGGGATTTTCGGTAGCATATATCTATAGAATATAATAGAAGCGGGGGCCGGAGTACAAAAAAATTCAAAAAAGGGTAAAAAAAACCGGTCGCACTGGCTTCCGGGGATACGTCCGCCAACAAGGGCAACATGCGTTGATATATATAATTTATATAAATTAATCTATTTTTCTTACAAAATGCAAGAATTTTTCAAAGAAATGCAGCCGGGATGCCAAAAAGACGATTCCCCGGCCCAACGCTGGCAGGGATTTTTGACACACGATTTAGCCCCACGGATCAGCACCGCATCCGAAGAATCGAGCTTTTTGCGTAACTCGTTGTCTGTCAATCTGTTATTGTATGTCATGATATATCCATTTTACACATTGGCGGCAAATCATTTTACATTTTGGCGGCAAACTACTTTACATATTGCCGGCGATTTGCTTTACACAATTACNCCGCCGCGTTCCCCGCCACCGCCGCGGCCTCCTCGAAGGAGCTGTGGAGGAGGTGGGCCGAGATGTCGTTCAGTACCTTGTTTACGCGGCCCGGCCAGATTTTTTGCTTCAGGTCGCTCAGGGCGGCGTTGGCGGTTTTAGTATCGAACGCCTCGCAGGCCTCTTTTATGGTTCGCAGCTTTTCGCGCAGGAGCGTTTCGTCCTCGACCGAAATCTCCGCGTCGCCGAACTCCTCCGCCGGCTTGAACATCGCTATTAGGGTGCGTATCTCGTCCACGAACGGGGGGGTCTCTTTGGACATTACGGTGAAATCGCGGGCCTTGCCGGCCAACTCTAACCGAAACGCGGTGCCCGAAAGCCTTCTCTCGCCAATGTTCGCCAGCGCGCTCTTCATCCCGTGCACGATGGTGATGTACGAGTCTACGTCGGTTTCGTTGAGATTTTCCCTTTTTACGACCAGCCTGTTAAGCACGGCTACGGCGTTTTCGGCGTCGCGCACAAAAAACATCTTCAGCTCGGCGGCGTTTGTTATGTCGCGCGAGGGGATGGCTATGCTTTTCTGCTCTCTCTCGCGCTGGTCCCGCCGCGCCGCCTCCACTACCTCAGGCGGCTTCCTGTTGCGGATGTAGTCATTAAGCACATGGTTCAGCTCGCGCGAGTCTATGGGCTTGGATATAAACCCGTCGAAGCCGTTGCGCAAAAACATATCCTCCCGGCCTATGAGGGCGTTGGCGGTCAGGGCTATTATAGTGTTTGTGTACCCCATATCGCGTATCTTTTTTACCGCTTCCAGCCCGTCCATCCTCGGCATCATGTGGTCCATAAACACTATGTCGTATACGTTGCCGCGCTTGATTTTGTCTATGGCCTCGAACCCGCTTGCGGCCGTTGCCACCTTAAGGCCGTAGGGCACCAGCATACCTTTGGCCACGTATACGTTCGACTCTACGTCGTCTACTACCAATACGCTGCCGTAGGGCATATACTCGCGCAAAAACTGCGCCTTTTTGGAGATTGACATGCTCTGGTAGCGGAACCTCTGCAACTTTTCTACAAGATCCGCCCCGCACACCTGCGTGCCCACGCGTTGCTGCGGCAGGCGCACCGTAAATACCGACCCCTTAGCCGGCTCGCTCTCCACATCTATTGTGCCGTTCATCATCTCAACGAGGCGCATGGTAATGCTCATGCCAAGCCCTGCGCCCATGGTGGTGCGGTTGGCGCCCGCGTTAAAGCGCGTGTACTCGTCGAAGAGCTTGTTGATCTCCTCTTTCGTCATGCCCTGCCCGGTATCGCTCACGCGGAATACGAGCATCTGCTTCTCGCCGCCGTTCCCGTTAGAAACATCCGCCGCTGGCTCGCAGTGAATCGTAAGGTCGATGCTGCCCTCATCGGTATACTTGAACGCGTTGGACAGCACGTTATTAAGCACCTGCTTGATGCGCAGCTCGTCGCCAAAGAGCTCAAACGGGGTGTTCTCGTCTATCTTTATGTTAAACAGTATAGGCTTGCTCTCGTAGCGCAGGCGGTTGAGCTGCGCGGTGTCGTTTATAAGGCTCGGTATATCGTACTTTACGGGAGCCAGTTCCATCTTGCCGGCTTCGATCTTGGAGAGGTCGAGTATGTCGTTGATGATGCTGATCAGGAGGTCGCCGGACTCGTATATCTTCCCGAAGGCCTCCTCCGCCTCCGAAGTAAGTTTTTCATCCCGCAGCTGGATTTCGGCTATACCCAGAATAGCATTCATGGGGGTGCGTATCTCGTGGCTCATATTGGCGAGGAAAGCGCTCTTGTAGCGGCTGCTCTGCTCTGCGGCCTCTCTGGCGGCTACCAGCTCCGTCGTGTCAACCGAGTGCTGTATGTGGACCTTCTGCCCGCTGGGCCATGCAATGTACCTGTCAACATTGCGGTATATGCGGCCCGTCAGGGTGCTGCGCTCCTCCCAGACTATGGTTTTTTCCGGCTCCTTTTCAAGCTGGCGGCATGGGCAGAAACTGCACCTTTCGTCGTGGTCTTTCTGCAATACCTTATAGCACTGCATACCTATGCAGTCGCCCTCAATGCTGTAGTGCCGCTTCATGGTGTCGTTCATGAAGAGGATTTCGGCGGTAACAGGGTCGGTAACGTATATCATCACGTCGATCCCGTTCAGGATATTCGCGAGGTTGACAAGCGCCTCTTTTTCCGTTATCGCCTTCTCCTTCTCTTTCTCCATCTCCTTCTCTTGCCGCAAGTCGCGCATATAGGCAATGTATATGCCCTGCCCCTCGTAGGTTGAGCATACGAACGTGATTTCGAGCGGCAGCAGCTCGCCGTCCGGCTTTTGGTGCGTCCACTCAAACATTGCGCCGTTTTTGCGGTACACGTTTTCGAACGCGGTAACACGCCACTCGTCTGACAATATCCCGTTTGGCTGGAACTCCGGCGAATATTTGTGAAAATTGGCCTTATACTCATCCCTGTCGGCCACCCCGAACATATTAAGCGCCGCCTGATTGCAGTCGAGTATGCGGTACTGCCTGTCAAGGATGTTTATGCCGTAGGGCGAGGCGTTGAGCATGATTTTAGTGCGCTCTTCGGCCTTGCTTTTCCCCCTGGAAATGCGCATGAGGGTAACGCTGAGCCCCGAAGCCATAATTAATCCCAGAATAATGAGGACCGCCAGTATTTTATGCAGATTTTGATAGTACCTGTCGGCAAGCGTGGCGACGCCCAGATGCCAGCCGTTTTCGAGCCGCCCCACAGATATGATTTTCGACTCGCCTATGTGGTTTATCATCTTGCGGCCATAAACGGTATCCCCTACCTCCAGGTCTTCCGCCAGATTGGCCAGCCCGCCCGGAACCTCCCGCAGCGGTTTCCCTACAAGATCCGAATCGAAGTGCGCAATAACTATCAGATTTTCATTGAGCAGCAGCCAGTTGTTATTGTATTTGCCGCGGTTGCTGGCAGAAAACCTGTCCATCAAAAACATCCCGATCTCGGTCTCGGGCAGGACGCTCTGCACCGTATCCAGTTCCCGCAACCCCACGGCAATCTGGGAGCCTATGTACTCGGCCATAGAGGCCGTATCTTCCTTGAGATGCGTCTTTTCGATGTCAACACACAGGAGATAGCTGGCGAACACCATCAGCCCGAAGGCCATAAATACAAACACCACCTGAACGTACGGCAGATACGCGGAAAGCGCTCTTCGCGTGTACGAAATAATCGGCGACATAAACCTGCCCCCCTGTATAAAGATACAAATGTAAAAAGGATGCCTACCCCCCGGTATAGCCGCCCGGCAACTCCTAAACGGTAGCCTGCGAATTGTTCGGCAATGCTTAGTACCAAATGTAAATATATATTGTTTTAGGCGAAAATGCAAATTTTTGCAGGATTATTGAAATTTTTTTGTTATCCGCCGTAATATCCATTATATTTATAGTACGTTATATCATACGCAAAGGAGCCCCAAATGACCAAATATACCCGAGCCGCCCTTATAATTTCTGCCCTGATCCTGGCCCCCGCGCAACTCCGCGCAGAGGTGATCTTTAACGTGGGCTTCGACAACCACCCCCTGGGCGCCTACACCAGAGCTATGGCGCAGGCCGACTTCCCCGGGGCGGCGTGGTACAGCGGCGGGTTAGACAGCGGCTGGGGCGAGGTCGTCCCCGGCAGGGAGGGGCGCGGCAACGCCCTGAAAGTGCGCTACATTGCCGGAGGGATAGGCTCCGCCACCGCCATTCAGATCAAGGCCCGCTTCCCCGGCGGCAAGGCCTCCGACACCGCATGGGCAAGCTACTGGGTGCGCTTTGAAGATAATTTCGACTTCGTTAAGGGCGGCAAGCTGCCCGGCCTCTGCGGCAACCAGTGCATCACCGGCGGCAACGACGCCAACGGGTACAACGGCTGGAGCGC
>WQTH01000050.1 GCA_009786415.1 Chitinispirillia bacterium
GGGGGGGGGTATTTATATTGTTGATGGATGTGTTTGTCAAGCAACGCGCAAGCGCAACGCGGCCCGGCACAGTCACCTCGGCGGCGCGCGCAAATAAAAACGTTATTGTCAACACAATAAACACAATCATATAAACCCTCCAAATCAGCCAGTCAACAATCATGTTCCCGTCAAAGGCCCCGCCCGTCCATCCCACGGTGAGTGGGTTATATCCTCGTTCTTTAAGTATAGATTATTTGCACAGCGGTATTCAAGAGCTTTCTCAAAAAGGTTTTTATCCCGACCTTTCCGCGATTTCCCCCCGCCTGCCCCTCCTGCAAAATGTCGCCCGGCAGGCGACAACTTTGGGGGATTTTATGGTATAATATAAGGCAGTAACGCGGATTGGCCCGTTATGGCGCCCCGGCAGCGGGGAAAACACTTTACGAAGGGGTGGTAATATGCTGTTGCACTCACAGCCGATTGAGGCAAAAGCGGCGAAATATTTGGGGGTTACGGATGGCCGTGGCGGGTCATTCGGGGATGAAGATATCAAGTCGCAGTACGTTGGCGATGGGTTTGAAGGGCTTTGCGGCAGGGATTGGAGGCCGGGCCTCATAACGCGCGTTAAGTGGGCGTTTGGGTATATCGCAAGGGTATACCGCAGGATGAAATGGGTTGTCCGCAACCATGTGAAGTGGGGCCTGACGCTGTTCAAAATCCGCCCGTGGGAGGGGTTTGGGGGGCTTATTCTCGTTATGGCAACGCACCTGCGGGATTATATTGAGGCGGAGGAGAGGTACGGTATCGCGGAAAAAGAGTATAAGGCCGGCAAAATCGCCACGGCACGGGAGGCAGTCGAGATTCTGCTGCGTATGAAGGAGCCGGATGGGTACAGCTTCAGGCGCAGCGATGCGGTAAGGGAGCGGTATCCCAAGTACAAATCTTTAGTGACGGAGTATAAGGATGGCGCCGTAAGTTACAGCGGCAATTTCGTGGCGCAGGGGGGCGGCTGGACGGGCATGGAGTCGGGATGCAACCCGCGTGAGGGGTATTTCGAGGTCGTAAACGGGCGTTTGGAGCCGGCTGCCAGCCCGGATCAGCGCGAAACGGAGAGGCTGCTCGCGGAGGTCAAAAGGTATCACGGGGAGCTCCACGGCGCTTACAGGCAGGCGGAGGCCGACTCGGAGGCCGATTTTGAGCGGCTTTTTATTTTGTTCAGGGATAATTTGTACAGCTGGTGGGATTGAAAGGGCAGGGGGTTAGCCGACAGCGGCATGTTGGGGGATGACATCCGCGTGCAGGGCGATTTTGCCGGAATGGGATAAAAAGCCGAAATGGGATAAAAAGATTGATATTTGGTGTGCGGCTATTCTATACTATATGTATATAATAGACAATATTTCCGCGGCATTTTATGAAAGGAAGAGTTATGAAGCAGAAAGAGTACTCCGTTGGGTACGCGCTGTTTATTGCCTGTACGGCTGCCCTTGGCGGTTTTTTGTTCGGGTTTGATACATCTGTTATAAACGGTACGCTGGACGCGCTGCGGTTTAAGCTTGGGGCAAACGACGCGCAGCTGGGGTTTGCGGCGGCGGTGGCGGTTTTGGGCGCGGCCACGGGTGCGTTTTTCGCGGGGACGCTGGCGGACAAGTTTGGGCGGCGCAAGGTTATGATGGCGGCAAGCGTTATCTTTTTTGTGAGTTCGGTCGGCGCCGGCTGGCCCTACTTCCTTACGCTTGCGGGCGTGTCGGGGCACATGATCGAGGAGTTTATTTTCTGGCGCGTGTTTGGCGGCGTGGGCATAGGCGCGGCGAGCATTATTGTTCCGGCGTACATTGCCGAGATCGCTCCGGCGCCGCTGCGCGGGCGGCTTGCGGCCATGCAGCAGTTCGCAATCGTTTTGGGGATATTCGCGGCGCTGCTCTCCAATTATGTACTTGGCAATATTGCCGGCGGGGGGGCCGCTATTATAGACGAGGCCCGCGTCATTACGGGCGTGACCACGATAGGCCGCTTTGAGACCTGGCAGTGGATGTTTTGGATAGAGTGCGTCCCGGCGGCGGCTTACGGCCTGTTCGTCGTGTTTATTCCGGAGAGCCCGCGCTACTTAGTTGCCCGCAGGCAGACCGAAAAGGCCGGCGTGATTTTGGGCAGGATACTTACGCCCGGCGTGGTCGCGCAGAAGATAGCGGATATCAAAAAGAGCCTGACCTCCGAGGTCGCGCCCAAGTTCAGCGACCTTTTAGAGAAGGTAGCGGGCAAGAGGCGTCTGGTTCCGATTGTATGGGTCGGGATAGGCGTCGCCGCGCTGCAGCAGTTCGTGGGCATAAACGTGATCTTCTATTACGGCAACGTCCTATGGCAGTCCGTAGGCTTTACCCAGCAGGACGCTATGATGACGAGCGTAATCTCGTCTGTCGTGAATATCGCCAGCACGTTGGTAGCGATAGCGCTGGTGGACAGGATAGGCCGCAAGCCACTGCTTTTTGCCGGGTCCATAGGCATGTTCATCGCGCTCGGCATTATGGCGGTAATATTCGGCACTGCGGGGCTGGACGCGAACGGCAATCCAGAAATTCACGGCGCTGCTGCTTATATAGCAATTATATCGGCCAATCTTTACGTTGTGTTCTTCGCGTTTTCGTGGGGGCCTGTTTGCTGGATTTTGCTGGGCGAGATGTTCAACAACCGTATCCGCGGCGCGGCGCTTGCGCTGGGCGGGCTGTCGCAGTGGCTGTCAAACTTTCTCATATCCGGCACGTTCCCGCTGATGCTTGCTAAAATCGGTTTGGGCGGGGCTTACGGCATCTACAGCTTCTTCGCGTTTGTGAGCATATTCTTTGTATTGACCAAGGTGCGGGAGACCAAGGGTAAAGAGCTGGAAGATATGTGATGTATTGACAAATGATAGTTATGCATAGTGTGCGGCGCTGCTTTGCAGCGCCGCATTTCGTTTATACAGCAGGATAAATTGTCTGCGGTTGTCGGGCTGAGGCGGATTTGGGGGCGGCGTAAAAATTTCTAAGATTGTTGTTGACAGGCGGCATTTTTTTCAGTATCTTTATATATGGCGTTGCAAATAGCGGTTAAATACTGATTTAAATGCCGGGGGGGCCTTATGAAAAAGAGTCTTTTAATAGGGTTAGTCGTAATTTTCGCGTTGTCCGGCTGCGATGGCCTGCTCAACAGCGAGGATGATCTCAGGAGTGTTTCCGTATCCGGGGCCAAGGGCCTTAAAGACGGCGTTTATGTAAGAATAAGCGGTTCTATTGACAGCTTTCTGCTTGGCGAGTGGTACATATTCTCCGACGCCAGCGGAAGTATAGCGGTAGAGATTGAGGATGAGGTTTGGGTGAGGGCCGGGGTCAATCCTGCGGGCCTTGAGTTCCCGGTCAGGTTTGAAATCACAGGCGAGGTCGACAAAGACCGCGGCCAGGACGCGGTGATAGAGGTGGAGCGGATTAAAAAGCTGTAGTACGGGTTCTGCCGCCCCTTGACAGATACCTGCGCAGTTTTTCGAACATTTCGCCGGTGTCAATCGGTTTGCCTATGTGGTCGTTCATGCCTGCCGCGATGCAGGCGTCTATGTCTTCCTTGAAGACGTTCGCGGTCATGGCCACGATCGGCAGGTCTTTGTTTTGCAGCGCCGGCAGGTTACGTATGTGCCTCGTTGCTTCGTAGCCGTCCATTTCCGGCATTTCCAGGTCCATCAGTATCAGGTCGTAATTTTGGTCCGCCGATATCATGCTTAACGCCGCCTTGCCGTTATCCGCGCAGTCAATAGTCAGGCCGGATGATTTCAGCAGCGTGGTGATAACATAGCGGTTGGTCTCTATGTCTTCGACCAACAGCAGCCGTTTGCCCTCGAACTCGCCGTCGCGCAGGGGAGAGGGCGTTTGCGGCTGTTCCGAGCCGTGCCTGCCTTCGCCTTTTTGCACCGTTACAGAGAAGAAGAATCGTGATCCTTTTCCCAGTTCGGACTCAACCCCTATAGTGCCGCCCATGAGTTCGACAATGCGCTTTGAGATGGCAAGGCCAAGTCCGGTGCCGCCGAACTTGCGGCTTGTGCCGCTGTCGGCCTGCCCGAACGCGCTGAAGAGCCTCTCCTGCTGCTCCGGCGATATGCCTATCCCGTTGTCTGTTACCTCTACACGCAGTTTGCAGCTGCCGGAGTTATTTTCGAGCGAGGTGATGTTAAGCCTGATGTCGCCCCCGTCGGGCGTGAACTTCACCGCGTTTGAGAGCAGGTTCATTATAACCTGTGCCAGCCGCTGGTCGTCGCCGATGAGGAACCGCGGGATGTCTTCGTCGGCTTTGATTGAGAGCGTCTGCCGTTTCTGGTCAATGCGGAAGTTTATTACGGACGTTACCTTTTGCAGCATTTTTTCAAACTCATACTCTTCGCACGAGAGCTCCAGCTTGTTGGCCTCAATTTTAGACATGTCGAGCACATCGTTTATGAGGCCGAGCAGGTACGCCGACGCGTTTTCTATTTTGTCTATCGCCTGATCTTTCTGTTGGATATCCGGCGTGTTTTTGCAGATGGCCGCTATGCCTATTATGGCGTTGAGCGGGGTGCGTATCTCGTGGCTCATGTTGGCCAGAAAGGAGCTTTTTGCGCGGTTGCTGGCTTCCGCCTGCTCTTTTGCGGCAATGAGTTCCGTAGCCATTTCGTTGCGTATGATGGCGTTGGCTATCATACGGCTGGCGGAGCGCAGGATAAGCACCTCGCCGTTGTCGAAGATGCGCCCTTTTTTGCAATGGTCAAAGCCGATGAATCCCCAAAAGCGCTCTTGCAGGAATACCGGCACAACAAGCAAAGACTTTATATTTCTTGGCGTGAGCTCCGCCTGCTCGGCGGGAAGCATATCGCTTACAAAAGAGTTGAGGCAGTTTCCGCGCGACAATGTCTTGTTCCAGACGGGGTGCTCGTCAAAGTAGAGGTGCGGCGCCAGCTGGCCGTTATTTTTAAGCGTGGTGAAACTGCCGTTTTCCCACTGGTAGTCCAAAGAGAAGCACAGCCTGTCATCGTTGCTGCAGCTCCATACGCATATACGGTCGACGCCTACTATTTCAGCCATGATGCCCATTGTGTTGCAAAGTATATCCTCAAAGTGGCCTGTATCCGGCTCAAGCAAAAGCGAAGAGACGCGGTTCACGGCGTTAAGGAGGTCGCTCTGCTGGTCTATCACCCCCATCATCTGCCGGTGCTCGCGCATATCGCGGACGTACGCCATAACGGCGCCCTCGTTGTTGCCGTAAAAAACGCGCTCAAGCGTAACGACGGCGGGTATGGGCGCTCCGTCCGATGTCAGGTGCGTCCATTCGAAAACCGTCCTGCCGTTGTCAACCGCCAGAATCCCGTTCCTGGCCATTACGTCGGCGGAGGGCTGCCCGTCGGGCTGGTATTCCGGCGAAAGGTCTTTGTCGAAACGGTCGAGAAATTCCTGCTTGTCCTTTACCTCAAAGAGCCGCAGCGCTTCGAGGTTGCAATCTATGAGCCTGCCCTCCGTGGTACCTATGAAACACGCGACAGGTATGGTGTCCAACATGATTCTCGCGCGTTCATGCGCTTTCTCTACCTCAATCTTCTGGCGTTTGTAAAGCGCGCGCATTTTGTTGTTTTTGAGGAGCAGCACAATAAGTATTAATATAAGCACCGCCAGTATAGCGGCGAATATTGTCATGTAGATTAAGTGGTCTCTGGCTATCTTTTTGGAGTAGTCGTAAACGCGGTTTGTCCAGTTCTGGACGATTTTGTCGACATCAATCTTGTCTTGGGCCTTATCGATGATTGAGCGGAGAACCGTCTCGTTTTTATTAAAGCCGAAAAATGACTGCTCGGTTATGCTGTTGAAGGATATGTTGATTTTGTACCCTATTTTCTCCCTGAAGTGAGTCTGGTAGAGGAGCATATATTCTGTGGTCATGAACAGGTCAATATCCCCCTTTTCGAGGGCGTTCAGGGCCTCGTCTCTGGTGCGGTACACTTTGTGTACGCGGCTGTCGGGAACTAACAGGTCGAGCATTTCGGCGGGGGCGGTTCCTCTGACTACTCCCACGGGGACTTTCGCCGCCTGATAGATTTTCAGGTACGGGTAATCCATTCGCGACAGGAGGGCGAATTTGGAGGTAAAATAGGGCGTATGCGGAAATATGAAGTCGGCCTCGCGCACTTCGGTGTGGATCAGTTCCGCGTCAAAGGCCGCGCCGCCCTTTTTCAAAATCTCGAGTATCTCCTCCATTGAGGTGTTTTTGTCCGTTACGGTCTCGAACTCTATGCCGGTCAGAAAACTTATTTCCTTTAAAAGGTCTACCGCGATACCCTGAAACTCGCCGCTGTTTTCGTTGTAGAAGCAGAGCGGGTAGTTGTCGGCCTCCTTTGTTACCGGCACTTTAGCCGTGCGCGCGGTCAGGTCGGCTACGTACGCTCTTTCGGCGGGCGTAAGGAAACGGTCAAACATAAAGCGCGTGTACTCTTTCTCGCCCCTTATGTAAAGATCGTGGATGGCGTCTATACCGCCCGCCTCAAGATATTTGTCTATTACGGAGATAACCGGTTTAAGCTCCGGGTTCGCCGTAGCGAGGGAGATCGGGGTGTATACGATGGGCAGCAGGTTCTTGCCGGTGATATTGCCGTACTGCTTGAAGTCGTAGTCGTCCGGTTCTTCGGCGATAACCGCGTCTATGTCGCCGGAGCGCAGCATTGCGGCCGCGTTCCGCGTATTATCAATGTCCACGGACTCGAATTTCAGGTCGGGGTAGGCCCTCTTTACCGACGCTTCGGTTATAGTGCCGGTAAAAAATCCGATCTTAAGCCCGTTCAGGCCCTCCGTTGTTTCGATGCTTGCGCCCTCTTTTACGAATACGGCGAGCGAGCGCTCCGCTATGGGGGTCGTCATGAAGTATTTTTGCCTGCGCTCCGGCGTAGGGGTAAGCTCGCTGATAAAATCGATTGACAGATTGTCTATTCCGTCTGCCAGGCTGTCCCAGTCGTGAACCGCTACAATGAACGGTATTTCAAAGAGGCTGGAGAGCAGTTGGGCCAAAAGGGGTGTAAAGCCTGAATATGTGCCGTCCGGCAACACAAACATTTCGGTGGTAAGCGCGGCTCCGATAGAGAAATTTTGCCTGGAGGTCTTGAGCGCCTCGATGGTCGCGACCTCCGAAGCGGTTATACCGGGGATATCCCGATACGAGGTAGCGACAACCGTACGAATCGGTTGTTTGGCCTGCTCTCCGCATGCAACAACGAAAATAGTAATGGTCAGAACGGCTGATATAGCCGCCGTTACAAATATTTTTGTATACATTTTCCCTGTTCGGTTATTTTTAAATACAATATAGTATTTGCCAACATCAAAGGGAAAAAATTAAACTAAATATTTCCGCAGCTTTCCAAACAGGTCACTGATGTCAAGCGGCTTTCCGATGTGGTCGTCCATACCGGCCGCGAGGCAGGCGTCGATATCTTCCTTAAATACGTTTGCGGTCATTGCTATGATCGGCAGCTTTTTGCCCTTAGGTTCGGGCAGCGCGCGTATGCGCCTTGTCGCCTCGTAGCCGTCCATTTCCGGCATTTCAAGGTCCATAAGCACCATGTCGTAGTTCGGGTCCGCCGATATTTTTTCCAGCGCGGCCTTGCCGTTGTCGGCGCAATCAATAGTTATACCGGAGGGCTTTAGCAGCGTGAGGATGACATAGCGGTTGGTCTCAATATCTTCCACCAATAGCAGCCTCTTGCTTGCAAACTCGCCCTCTTGCAGGTTGTGCGTGTTATTGGGCGCGCCGTCGGCAGAGACTCTCGGCTCGCTCCTTTGCACTTTTGCGGTGAAAATGAACCGTGCGCCCTTTCCAAGCTCCGATTCGACCCATACCGAACCGCCCATAAGCTCGATTATGCGCTTGGAGATGGTGAGGCCAAGCCCGGTGCCGCCGAACTTGCGGCTCGTGCCGCTGTCGGCCTGACCGAAAGCGTTGAAGAGCAGCATCTGCTGCCCGGCTGAGATGCCTATTCCGTTGTCGGTGACC
The DNA here is from genome assembly GCA_009786415.1 of Chitinispirillia bacterium. Taxonomy (GTDB): domain Bacteria; phylum Fibrobacterota; class Chitinivibrionia; order Chitinivibrionales; family Chitinispirillaceae; genus GUT77. The sequence goes on from WQTH01000050.1 coordinate 8,014, forward strand.
TCTATGCGCAATTCACAGATACCGGCGGTCTCCCTGAGGAGCGCCGCGTTGAAACTGATCTCGCCCCCCTCCGGTGTGAATTTTACAGCGTTCGAGAGCAGGTTCATTATAACCTGCGCCAGCCGCTGGTCGTCGCCCATGAGCAGGCGCGGGATGTTGTCGTCTATTTTGATATGCAGTTTCTGCCGCTTTTCGTCGACGCGGAAGTTGATTACGGAGGTTATCTTCCGCATCATCTTCTCAAAATCGAACTCGACCGGGGAGAGCTCCAGCCTGTTCGCCTCTATCTTTGACATGTCAAGCACATCGTTTACGAGGCCGAGCAGGTGGCCGGAGGCGTTTTCGATCTTGTCGATGGCGTGGTCCTTCTGCCGTATGTCCGACGTGTTTTTGCAGATGGCCGTCATGCCTATTATGGCGTTGAGCGGCGTGCGTATCTCGTGGCTCATGTTGGCCAGAAACGCCGATTTCGCGCGGTTGGCGGTTTCGGCCTCTATGGTGCGCTTTTGAACCAGAACCTCAAGCCGCCGGCCCTCGCTGCTCTTTATGCGCCACAGTATGAAGAGCATGCACAGCAGGACGAACGAGATGCCGATGAGCCACGGGCGCTGCGCCTGCGCAATCTTGCCCTTGTAGTCGTAGGTCTTGAGCTCCCACTGCTCCGAGATGCTCTTTACGTCCATGGTCATGAGGGCCTTGGTGAAGATGCCGCTCAAAACGGCCTGATCCCTGTTGAACCCGATGTACGACTCTGCGGTGCGGTCGAATATAAGGTTGGCCTTGTATCCTGAGAACTCGTGGTAGTTCGTTATGGCGAGCAGGCGGCGCTGGCTCGACATGACCATATCTNCCTCGCCGCGGTTGAGTGCGTCGAAAGCCTCGTCGGAGCTCTCGAAGTCCACGGTGTGAGGGTGGTTCGGGAACCAGGAGTGAAACACCTCCGAGTAAGCGGTGCCGCGTGTGAGTCCCACCTTTACGCCCAAAATTTCGTTGAGCGTGGCGTTTGGCGTTTCGGAGCGCGAGAGCAGGGCGTATTTGTCTTCGGTGGTAGGCACCTTCGGCCAAAGGAACCCCATGCTCCGGCGCTCCTCCGTGGGGATAAGTTCGGCTATAAGGAAAGCGTCGCCGCGCTCAATCAGCCCAAAGAGGTCAGGCCATTCAGTGTACTTGTCGTTTATGCGCCTGAAGGAAAGCCCGGTCAAATCCGTTACCCGGCTCAGTACATCGAAAAATATGCCCTGCCACTCCTTATCGTACTTGTTGTAGAAAGCGACAGGGTAGTTGTAGTGCTCCGCCGCGTAAGGGATTACGGGGTTGTCGCGTATGTACGCCCGCTCCTCTTCGTTTAGCGCCATACAGAACTTGTGCCTGCGGTACTCGGCCTCCCCATACTTGTAGATATCGGCCAGCCGGCGGGCCTCCCCGCTCTGCAAGGCTTTGTTTATGACCGAGATAACGGGCTCGAACTCAGGCTTGAACGCCGTCAGGGTTACCGGGTTGTAGAGCAGCGGGAAGAAATTGACGGAGATAATATCGCCGTATATATCAAAAGCGGCCTCCGTTATGCTCTCTTCTAAAAAGGCGTCAACCTTTTCGCTTTTAAGGAGTTCGTAGGCCTCCGCCGTATTTTTGACAAAGAAGGCTTCCAGCGTATCGTACACGCCTGAGTTGACAACGTAATTGTACGTGGCGGCTCCCTCAATGAACGCGAAACGCGGCGTGCGGGTGCTTGTTATGACTAACGGGTGCAGACTCTCGTAGAGCTTGAAGTACCTGAGCGTGCGCCGGGCTATAGGATCGCTCATAAAATACTTTTCGCGGCGCTCATTTGTGAGCGTCATGTCGCCGGTGAAGTGTATAGACCCCTCCTCAAGCCCCTGCACCAAATCGCTCCATTCGTGGCGCTCAAGGTTAAAGGGCGTGCCGAAAAGGTCGGTCAGCCAGTTGGCGAACATGGTGGCGTACCCCTTCGCCTCGCCGCTCCTGCAGTCTTCGAAGAATTCGGTGGACGGTATCATGCCGTAAACAAATTCGCTGTGTTGCTCCTTGAGGCGCGTTATGGCCTCTATCTCTTCGGCTGTTACGCCCGGAATCTCCCGGTAAGACATAAACAGGGACGGTTCGCCGCGGTACTGCGCGATTGATTCCCGGCATACCAAAAGCGCGGCGAACAATAGCGCAAGGGCCAGCGCCGCGTGTATTAACTTAAATTTATTAATCATATTTTAGCTCCAGTCACAGATACCTCCTCAGTTTTCCAAGCATATCATTTATGTCGATAGGCTTTCCGAGGTGATCGTTCATGCCTGCCTCAAAGCAGGCGTCAATGTCATCCCTGAAGACGTTCGCCGTCATGGCGATGATCGGCAGTTTTTTGTTTTGCAGCGCGGGCAGCGCACGTATCTGCCGGGCCGCTTCGTAGCCGTTCATCTGCGGCATCTGCAGGTCCATAAATATCACATCGTACTTGTCGGGGGCCGCCGATATCATCTCCAGTGCGTCTTTTCCGTTTTCTGCGCACTCTATTCTCAGCCCCGACTCTTCTAAGAGCGTGATAACTATTTCGCGATTGATTTCTACATCCTCCACGAGCAAGAGCCACTTGCCGGCGAATTCGTTTTTGTAGATGGATGGGTTGACGCCCGCGTCTTCGGGCCGCTCGTCGGTGCGCCTCTCTTCGCCGATTTTTACCTTTACGGCAAAGGTTATCCGCGACCCTTTTTCGGGCAGCGACTCCACCGTAACCTTGCCGCCCATCATCTCTATGATGCGTTTGGAGATAGCGAGGCTGAGTCCGGTGCTGCCGTCTGACCGGCTGAACGCAGTAAACAGCTTCTCCCGCTGTTCGGCGGAGAGGACAATGCCGTTGTCGGCCACCTCAATGCGCAGTTCGCAGGTTTTGTCGGTTTTGTTGGCCAGTTCCGCGCTCAGGCGGATCTCGCACCCCTCCGGTGCGAACTTTACCGTATGCGAGAGCAGGTTCATTATAACCTGCGATAACCGCCGGTCGTCGCCTATAATAAGGCGCGGTATAGCTTCGTCTATTTTGATAAACAGCTTCTGCCGTTTCTCTTCGACGCGGAAATTGACCACGGCGGTTACGCTGCGCAGCATCTTCTCAAAGTCGTATTGTGCGGGTGAGAGCTCCAGCTTGTTCGCCTCGATTTTTGCCATATCGAGTACGTCGTTTACGAGGCCCAAAAGGTGCGAGGAGGCGTATTCGATCTTGCGGAGCGCATAGTTTTTCCGGTCGATGTCTTTGGCGCTTTTGCATATCGTCGTCATGCCGATGATGGCGTTGAGCGGCGTACGTATCTCGTGGCTCATTGTGGCCAGAAACATGGACTTGGCGTTGTTTGCCGCCTCAGCCTCGGAGGTGCGCCTTTGAACCAGTATAGAGAGCCGCCTCCGCTCGCTGCGCCTTATGAGGAGCAGGAAAAACAGTAGCAGGAGCACGCACAAAAGCAGGATGGACGTTCCTATGAGCCACGGGCGCTGCGCCTGCGCGATCTTGCCCTTGTAGTCGTAGGTTTTGAGCGCCCACATCTCCGAGATACCCTTTACATCTATAATTTTGAGCGCCTTGCTGAATATGGAGTTCAGAACGGCATGGTCCTTGTTGAACCCGATGTAAGACTCTGCGGCGCGGTCGAAAACGAGATTGGTCTTGTAGCCGGGGAACTCGTGGTAATTCGTTATGGCGAGCAGACGGCGCTGGCTTGATATAATCATATCTACTTCGTTGCGTTCCAAGGCGTTAAAGGCCTCGTCGGAGCTTTCGTAATCCACGGTGTTCAGGTGGTTCGGGAACCATTTGTGGAACATATCGGCATAGGCGGTGCCACGGGGCAGAGCAACCGATACGTAGAGGACTTCCTTAAGGGATACATTCGGCATCTCAGACTTGGAAAGAAGCGCGTAGTTGTCGGTCATGATAGGGGTGGAGGGCCACAAAAAACCGGCCTCTCTGCGCGCCGCCGTCGGTATGAGCTCGGCCACAAAATACGCTTTTCCGGTCTCTAACAGGTTGAACAACTCCAGCCACTCTGTGTTTTGGTCGTTTATGAGCCTGAACGTGAGTCCGGTCAGAACGGTTATTTCGTCCAATATGTCCAATACGCTGCCCTGCCACTCCTTTTCATACTTGTTGTAAAAGCTGATAGGGTAGTTGTAGTGTTCTGCGGCGAACGGTATTTCCGGGTTGTCGCGGATAAAGGCCCGTTCCTGATCTGTGAGCATCATGCAGAATTTGTGCTTGCGGTATTCCAGTTCCCCGCGTTTGTACATCTTTGTGAGGTGGCGCGCCCCCCCGCTCTGCAGGGCCTTCTGCACGGCCGATATAATGGGCCTCAGGTGCGTCTTGGCCGTGGTCATGGAGACCGGGCTGTATATCAGCGGGAAGAAGTCGGCGGAGACAACGTCGCCGTATTTGTCAAAAACGGCCTCCATGGTATTGTCTTCAAGAATAGCGTCCGCCTCGCCGCGCTTGAGCAGCTGGTACGCTTCCGCCGCGTTTTTGACAATTGTGGCCTCCAAAGTATCGAACGCCTGCGCTGATACCGCGTAGTCGTAGGCGCTGGCCCCGGCGAAAATGGCGAAGCGCGGCGGGCGTTTCAGGGCGATATCAGCCAGATGCGGGCTGTCGGCGAGCCTGAGGTATCTGAGCGTGCGCTGGGCTATGGGGTCATCTGTCATTATATATTTCCAGCGCCGCGTGCTTGTGGGGGTCATGTCGCCGGTGAAGTGTATGGCACCGCTTTCAAGCCCGGCGACCAAATCGTCCCACTCATAGGCGACGGGGGTGAAGGGGAGGCCGAACAACTCGGTGAGCCACCGGGTGAACATCACGGCGTAGCCGTTGAGTTCGTCGCCGCTGCAATCATTAAAAAGCTCGGTGGATGGAACCATGCCGTATATAAACGAACTGTGCCGCGCCTTGAGCCGCTCTATGGCGGAGATTTCGTCATCCGTAATGCCGGGGATATCACGGTAAGATTTAAAAGCCAGCGTGTCGCCGTCCCCCTTTTTATGCAGTTGGCCGCAACCTGAAAGTATGGCCAAAGAAAGGGCAAGAGCGAACGCGAGCGCCGTGCGTGTCGACAGAATGTGAACCATTGCTCAAACTCCTCCCTCGTTACCCAACACGATCCGATTCGCAGGCCAACTTATGCCTCAAACCGCTCCCGTAATTTCAAATAAAAATTTTTGAGACTTTTATCCCCCCCATTGTCGGTAAAAAGACAAAACGGCAGACTGTCGGTCTCCCTGTGCTTTATAACGCAAGCGCAACATTTGCTGTGATTTGAGCACGCACTGCTTGGGCAGGCGCACTCACCAACACCGGAACATCCCATAACAGAGAATCCTTCAATAAATTGTACAATAAATTGTAATAATCTTCATCGTTTTTGTACCATAGTATCATATAATATAGTATAAAGAGATAAAAAAATCAACTTTTTGTAAGAATTTAATAGAGAATTATTTTAAGCGGCTGTGGTATTTCAGGGTAAATTTTGCCATAGACAGGAGTATATGATATGTCATAAAAAACAAAATATGTCAACTGGCAATTTGTGCGTGAATACAGGGGGATGGTTATATTACGGCTGTGACAGCGGTCATTTAGGCCTATTTTACGCTTTTGAGGGGGGGAGGAACCCTTTCGGCACCCGCTAATTAGCCCGCTATGGAGCGTTTGAACACGGCAAAATCAGCGCCCGCTTTATTGACGTCGGACAGGCAAAAGGCTCCCGGTTTCAATTCTTTCAAAATACCGTGCGATTCGGCGGCGGTGGGAAAAGGCACGGAGACGCCCCCCCTTGATGTGTGTCTTAGGTTTTCGTACCACAATCGCTTTAAAATGAAATGCCGATGCCATCCGCAGTTATCAACAGAAATGGCGGACGACGTACTCCTCGGTAAAGAGGTTGGCGCTGCCTGCGGCAGCGTTTTTGACCAGCATCAACCCGCCTGCGGTTTTTTCTATGGAGAATATCCTAATCCCCTCATCCCCCCCGATCTCTTTTTTCAGCGCTTGCGCCGCTTTTGCCGACGCGAGCACCGTCAGCTCTACGGAGGAGTTTTTGGGCGCGGCCACCAGGTCCTTAGCCGTCTCCGCCACGCGGGGGATTATCTTCAGATTCTTCAGTATCCCCAAAATCATGTCGATATCGCTCAGGTCCTCCCTGACCAGCAGCGCCTCCGCCCTGGGCGGCGTGTAAGACGTTTTTTTACTCGCGGGGAGCACTATCTGCACCGACATCCCGTGCTGGCTGTTTCCGAGAACGTTTTTTGTGTAGATACTGATGTTACCGCCGTGCGCCGCGATTATTGAGCGCATTACGCAGAGCCCAAGGCCCATGCTGCCCGGTTTTGAGGTGTAGAACGTCTTCAGCAGTATAGGGAGGTTCGCGGCGTTGCAGCCGGCTCCGTCGTCTTCTATTACTATAAGCGCCATATAGTTGTGTACCGTCAGTTTGACGCTTACATTAAGTGCGCCCGCCTCAAACGAGTTGCGCAGCGCGTTTACGAATACCTTTTCCAGCTTGTTTGGGCTGCAATCTACCAGTATGGCGCCGCCCTCCGCAGCGCAGTCAACGGATATATTCGCCGACTGCTCTATAAAATTGTTGTTCACGCACGAACGTACCAACGCCGTAAGCTCGGCCTCCGTTTCGTCGTGCGAGGCGTTTGATTTGTAGAGCTCGCCCACGCGCCGGCTGAACCCCTGCAGGGCGGCGGTGGACTGCGCTATATTGTCTACCATGGCGCGCTCTTTGTCGGTAAGGCTCTTCGACCGCTGCAAAAGCGCCGCGTAGCCGGAGATGACCATCATGTAGTTTTTGACTTCATGGTTGATGAACGCCGTGGACTGGCCGAGTTCGCACAGGGGCTTTGTGGCTTCCAAATCCATATAAGCCTCGCGCAGCCCGGCAAGCAGAGCCTCCCGGCCTGAGAGCGCCGCAGCCAAAACCCTGACTTTGCCCCGTTGCCGCAGCGACAGGGCCAAAAGGCCCGCCGCTGCCAGCAAAAGGCATCCGGATATGACTATAAGTTCCAATAAACCCGTATCAAGCATCAGAAAGAGTTCCCGGCCGTAAGAGCGGCTTTGGATGCGGACATGCGCTTACGCGACGTCCGTCATCCCGTCGTCTGCAGACCCGTCCTCCATCATCTCGCCGTGCTCGATTTCAGCGGTCTCGCTCTCGCTCTTCATCTGCTCAATCAAATCCTCGCGGCCGATGAGCTGGAGGTGGCGGATGCGCTTGAACTCGTTGCGGTGCTCCGGGCAGTACTTAGGGTAGATGAACTGCCGCGGGTAGAGCTTGACCTCAAACTGATGGTCGCAGCCCACAAGCTTGCAGTGCATCACCGTGGTAGTCACCTCGGTGTACGGGTGCGTGATGGTCTGGTTCTTGATATTGACGTTCTCCGGCTTCGAGCGCTTCCGGATGCGGTAGCGGTCCTGCCGGTGCTCGGTACAATACTTTGAAATGTGGATGCCGTAGAAAATTTTACCGCACCCCGGGTACTGACACTTCTTCTCGCGCAGCTTCTGACGCCGCCTTGACTTTGGCAGTTGCATAGATCAGAAATCTCCATATTTAGAAGGTGTTAAAGGTGATAGACTGCGTTAGCAAGATTTTTAGGCCCCCCTTGTCAAAATCTTGTCGAACAATGATACATAATATAATGCCAAAAGGACAAAAAAGCAATAGGTAAGTTACTTTTTCTTAAATTTTTTTTGTGGAAGAACAGGTCAAAAAGGGGCGAAGTGGATGATTTTTAAGGAGTTAGACCGATATTAATAAAATTGCAAAAAAATTCATTTTTTGACAATATTTGTGGGATTTCCGTTTTTAAAAAATCTTTCTGGCGCTTTTGGGCGGCGATTAACTATATTTTATTATTGAAGGCGCCATTAAATATTATACCCGCGCCGCGGCACAGGTATAATATTTAATAGTGGAACATATAATATTATGGATAAACAGCGCACCGTAAAAGCCCCGGCCTTTCTGGACCGCGACTGGGTATCGTCCTGCGGCCTTATAGGCGGCCCCCAAAAGGGCGGCCTCGTGCTTGACCTCTCCCAGACGGAGCGGATCGACTCGGCGGGCGTATGCTTTTTGGAGCTTTTGCGCCGCCTCTACGCCGAGCAGGGGGGGCAGTTTACGGTTCAGGGGGCCAGCCCGCGCATAGCGAGCCAGCTGGGCGCGGGCAAGGCCGCGCAGGCGGCTGCGGCCTACGTGCCGCCCAAAGAGGGCGTGCTCGCGTCCATAGGCGGCGCGGCGGCAGGGTCGGTAGGCGTGGTGGTCGACGCCGTCTCCATGTTCGCCGAAATGCTCTACTGGAGCACCATAGGCTTCTTCAGGCGGCAGGATATAAAGAAAGGCGCGGTCTACGAGCAGATGTACCAGCTCGGCTACAAGGCGGTGGGGATCATTACGCTGCTCTCGTTCCTTATAGGCGTCGTTTTGTCCCTCCAGAGCGCCATACAGCTCAAGAGCCTGGGGATGGGCATTTTCCTCGTCCCGCTTATCGGCATAACGATGATCCGCCAGATGGGCCCGCTTTTAACCGCGATCATCCTCGCCGGGCGCACCGGCAGCGCCACCACCGCCGAGATCGCCACCATGGTCGTGGGCGAGGAGGTAGACGCCCTGCGCACTATGGGGATAAACCCCATGCAGTACATAATGGCCCCCAAATTCTGGGCCATATCGCTCACAATGCCCCTGCTCTCTATCATCGCCACCGCCGCCGGCATCTTTGGCGGATACGTCATAGCGCTGCTCTACCTCGATTTTAACACGTCTATGTTCTTAAAGGAACTGGCGAAAGTCATCAAACTCGAACACATACTCGCCGGATGCTTCAAGTCTATGGTGTTCTCGTGGCTGATTATATGGGTCGGGTGCTACTTCGGCTTTAGGGTGAGAGGCGGCGCCGAGGCCGTCGGGCGGGAGACGACGTCGAGCGTGGNGGTGGGGATATTCATCATCATTGTGGCGAACGCGGTGTTTTCATTTATTATGTAAATTGTCTGAAGATAAAAACTATGAACATGAACACGAACAGCCCCGTAGTATCCGTGGAGAACCTTATCATTCGGTACGGCGAGAAGACCGTGCTCGACGGCGTAAACACTACGTTTAACGCTTCGGAGATCCGCGTCATCCTCGGCGGCAGCGGCTGTGGGAAGACGACGCTTCTGCGCTCCATTGTCGGCCTCATCAAGCCGTACTCCGGCCGCGTCAAAATCTTTGGCCGCCAGCTCGTAGACATGGAGAGCGACGCCGATGCCGAGGTCCTGCGCAAGATAGGCGTCCTGTTCCAGAACGGCGCGCTGCTCGGCTCGCTCACGGTAGCGCAAAACGTGGCCCTGCCGCTCGAAATGCACACACACCTGCCTCCTAAGGTAATAGACGAGATCGTGCGCTACAAGCTCGCGCAGGTCGAAATGCCGCACGCCTACAGCCTCTTCCCCGGCGAGCTCTCCGGCGGTATGCGCAAACGCGCCGCCCTCGCCCGTGCGCTGGCCCTTGATCCGCCGCTCTTATTCTGCGACGAGCCCAGCGCCGGCCTCGACCCCGTAACAAGCGCGGGGTTAGACTCCCTGCTGCTCCGTTTGCGCGAAACGCTCGGCATCACCGTAGTGGTAGTAACCCACGAACTCCTGTCTATAGAGGCCATCGCCGACAAAATCCTCTTCCTCTACAAAGGGAAGCCGCTCTTTGACGGCCCGTACGCGCAGGCAAGGGCGATAGGCGAAGGCCCGGTGGCCGACTTCTTCCTGCGCAAGGAGACGGAGTAGGCGATGAAGAAATATATGTACCTGATTGCCGGCGCAAACGGCAGCGGCAAGACGACGCTGGCGCATGAACTGTTGCGCGAGGAAAAAGGGCTGACATTTCTCAATGCGGACGAAATAGCTGCCGGTATTGGCGATACCGCAGGTATTGCCGCCGGGAGGATACTGTTGACTGAAGTTGGACGGGTGTTGGCAGACGGAAAGTCTTTTGTCATGGAATCAACCATCTCCGGCAGCTACCATCTGCGGATATTGAGGGAAGCGCGGGAGAAGGGGTACGAGATAATCCTCATCTACGTATTTTTAGACACTATCGAATTGAATATCGCGCGGATAAAAAACAGGGTTAAGCTCGGCGGGCATGATGTTCCGGCGGAGGATGTTATCAGGCGTTATCA
>WQTH01000051.1 GCA_009786415.1 Chitinispirillia bacterium
GGTGCCGTCCGGCGACTGCACGACAGCCGTGATGTCGCCGGACGGCACCCTGCACCCAGGCCTAGACGGGTGTGGGAAAAATGATAATTTTTCGCAATAGGTCTGGGTGCGGAGTGGGGCGGAGACGACATCACGCTGGTCGTGCAGTCGTCTCCGCCCCACTCCGTGCCCAGACCGCTGATTGATACATGACAAATGAAAATTTATCGCGCCGCGTTCGCTACACGCCGCGCTTGTTGCCCCAGATAACCTTATGCAGCTGCAGGCCGAACCTTATGTCGGAGAGGCGATTCTTCACCATCCAGTCGGCCAGCTTGTCGAACGGCAGATTCCGCAACACCGGGCTGAATATTACATCGCACTTCTCCGAAATACGGTGCTCTTCGCAAAACTCTTTCGCCCAAACCGCGTCATCAAGCGACGCCAGCACGAACTTGACCTCGTCGCCGGCGCAAAGATGGCCAAGATTGCCTGTAAGAAAGCTGCCGCTCGACCCGCTGCCCGGGCACTTTACGTCGACAATACGGTGAACCTCTTCAGGCAAAATGCTGATATCGTGGCTGCCGTTGGTTTCTACCATTACCTCGTAGCCGGTATCTAAAAGTTTTTCGCAGAGCAGGGAAACGCGCGGTTGCAAAAGCGGCTCGCCGCCGGTTATCTCTACGAGCTTAACGCCGGATTCGCCTATAACCCGCAGGAGCTCGGCTATTGATATAAACTCGCCGGCATCTATGGCGTAGGAAAAGGGGCTGTCGCACCAGACGCAGCGGAGGTTGCAGCCGGCAAGGCGGATCAGGGTGCAGAGACGGCCAGTGTGGGTGGACTCGCCCTGAATAGACGTAAAGATTTCGCAAACTCTCAGCATGGTGTTCTGTTCCCCTATTAAAAGATTAAAATCAAAATCATTCGTAATACGCCGCGCAATTGCCCGGTGTTTCCTGAACTTCCACGCGGGCTACTTTTACTCCGTCAACATCTATGGCTGACGATAACTTCTGATATATCAGGCGCGCTATGCGCTCCGACGACGGGCTTTCTGATATTACGTCGTTCAGGTTACGGTGATCGAATTCCGTTAAGATATCGTTAAGTTTCCGCTTTAGCACCTTAAAATCAATACCGAGCCCGCTTTTATCTAATGTCCCGCATTTTACTGTGGCTTTTACGTGCCAGTTGTGGCCGTGCAGGTTTTCGCACGGGCCGTCGTATTCCAACAGGCGGTGCGCAGCGCAAAAATGGGACTCGGTTGTTATTTCGTACATCAGCATCTCTCCTTACATCAAATGCCGCAGGGCCCAAACAAGCCGTGGGAAACGCCCCAAGCTTACGCCGAAGATTTTTGCCATCGATATCTTGTCCGACGACATCCCTCCGAGCGTCCTTGCCGCTGTGTTATAATCCTCGTCCGGCACCTTCGCCAGCGAGTCTTTTGCCTTCGCCAGTTTCAAATGGCGCGAACCGCGTTTCTCAAGCCATGCCTTTTCGTAATCGGCACATATTTTCTTCTTCTGTTTGACGCTTGCAGCGCTCAATATGTCAAACGCCGCGCTGCCCGCCAGACCGCCAGACATCAGCGCCTCCACAATCCCCGCCCGCGATATGGGATTAGTGGCGTTGGCCGCGTCGCCGCACTTTATGAGGCCCGGCAGCGCTATATTGCCCCGGCGGTAACCGCAGGGTATTGAACCGGCAAAATATGTCAGGATGTTGACATCAGGGAAACTCCTGTCCAAAAACTCACGCAGCAAATCCCTGATATTAATACCCTTTATCTGATTCCTCCCGACAACGAGCCCGATGTTCGCCACGCCATTGCCACGCGGAAAGACCCACGCGTAACCGCCAGGCGCTACCTTCTGCCCGGTGTAAATATGCACCGCGTCGTTATCGCACCGCACATTGTCCGCAACCATAAAATACGCCGGTTCCAGATCATACGGCTTCCAGCATATATCCTCGCCCCGCCCCAGCATGGATACCGGCCCCGATGCGTCGATAACAACCCGCGCCGATACTGTTTCCCCGCTGTCAAGCGCGATCTCCCGCCGCCCGTCATCATCCCCGGCAGAAATTTTTACCGCCTTAACCCCAAGGGCAATCTCCACCCCGCGCTTTTTCAGCTTATCCGCCAAATCGCGCTGCATCTTCGCGCGGTCTATGATAAAACCCTTATTCGCGTCGGTATATGTAACGCACGTACCGTCGGGCGAATAGAAGCACGCTTTACTTATGACAAGGCGGATCCACGACGGGTCGACCTCAAGCGCCTCTTCAAACCCAAGCCTGCCTACCCCCTCGGCGCACGGTATAGGCCTCTCCCACGGTATTACCTTGTCTATGAGCAGCACCGAGAGCGGCTTCAGCGCGGCTATAGAAGTAAGGCGCAGGCCGGCGTTCAAACCCGCCGGGCCCGCGCCTATTATTACAGCGTCGTAACTCCTCAACTCGCGGCGCCCTTAATGAGCTGCAGCGCGATCTCGTTGCGCTGAATCTGGTTCGTGCCCTCGTATATCTGCGTGATCTTCGCGTCGCGCATACGCTTCTCCATCGGGTACTCCTTCATGTAGCCGTAGCCGCCCATTACCTGCAGGGCGTCTACCGTTACGCGCATCGCCACGTCGGAGCAAAAGAGCTTTGTCATCGCCGACTCTTTGGCGAAGCTTTCGCGGCTGCCGTTTTTCTTGAGGTCGTCTACCCAGCGGGCGGTCGCGTACATGAGAGCGCGCGCGGCCTCAACCTCGGTCGCCATGTCGGCGAGCATATGCTGAACAGCCTGAAACGACGAAATCGGAGAGCCGAACTGAACGCGCTCGCGGGAGTACTTCACCGCGTCATCAAGAGCGCCGGCGGCAATGCCCAGAGCCTGCGAGCCAACGCCGGGGCGGCTGTTGTTAAGCGTGTGGATGGCCACTATAGCACCCAAACCCTCTTTGCCCAAAATAGCGTCTTTGGGGATGCGGCAGTCCTGAAAAACCAGCTCCGTCGTGCTCGACGCGCGGATGCCCATCTTATCCTCGTGCTTGCCGAACGTGAAGCCCGGCGTGCCCTTCTCTATGATGAAGCACGAGAGCCCGCGCGCGCCCTTGGCCGGGTTCGTCTTCGCAAACACCGTGTAGACCTTCGCGTTCTCGCCGTTTGTGATCCACTGCTTCGTGCCGTTAATCACCCATTCATTACCGTCGAGCACCGCGGTAGTCTTCATGCCGAGCGCGTCGCTGCCGGCGTTGGCCTCGGTCAGGCCGAAAGCGGCTATAGACTTGCCGGCGGCGATATCGGGCAAATACTTTTTCTTCTGCTCCTCGGAGGCGTGCAGCAGAATGGGGAACGTCCCCAGCGCCGTGGCCGCCAAGGCCAGCGAGATGCCGCCGTCGATCTTGGAGAGCTCCTCAACCGCCAGGCACAGCTCCATCACGCCGCCGCCGAACCCGCCGTACTCTTCGGGAATGTAAAGCCCGCACATATCCGCCTCGGCCAGTTTCTCGACCACGTCCCACGGGAAGATGCCCTCATGGTCGTACTTCTCGCGCACCGGCAAGATATACTTGTGCGCGATATCGCGTGCGGTGTCCACAATCATCTGCTGTTCTTCGGTCAAAAAGTAATTCATGCTAAACTCCTTTAATATTATATGATATGGATATTGTATACGATACTGTGACATCAATACACAAGCTTAATATACATTATGCCGCAATTAAAATGTCAATATCAAAGAGACAAAATGACGGGTACAAACGCCCCCGCGGGGATATTTCAATACAATCAGCCTATTATGCCCTTATCATACCCGGCAACCGCGGTTTGGGCGGCCACCTGCTGGGCAATCTTCTTGCTCTGCCCGCTCCCCTCGCCCATCTCCACGCTGCCTATGTATATCTTCACCGTGAACTGCTTGGCGTGGTCGGGACCCGTGGCCTCCGTGGTTACGTACCTTGGAATCCCCAAACCGTCCCTCTGTGACATCTCAAGGATTTTGCTCTTGTAGTTGACATTCCGCTCGTCCTCCAGAAAACCGGCAATCCGCCCGAACAGGCACATCTCCAAAAACTTGCGGACCGGGTCGATACCCCCGTCTAAATAAATCGCCCCCGCGATCGCCTCAAACGCGTTTGACATCGTGGACACGCGCTCCCGCCCGCCCGACTTCTCCTCGGCGTGACTCATTATAAGGAAGTTACCCATACCGAGCCCCCATGCGACCTCACCGAGGATTTTCCGGCTCACGACCAAAGACTTTATCTTCGAGAGATGCCCCTCGCTCTTGTCGGGATGCGTACGGTAGAGGTACTCCGTAACTAAACAGTTGATGAAAGAATCCCCCAGAAACTCAAGCCGCTCGTTGGATTTCAGGCCGCGCGGGTCGTCCTGCCCGGCGCAGGATTTATGCGTAAGCGCGTGTTTAAGCAGGGCGGCATCGCGGAATTTATAACCTATAACGGACTGAAATTCAACCAGCCTGGGATCGGCGCAAGCCTGCGTCTTTTTGCGGGATATCAGTAACGAAAGAATTTTGCGTATGGATATCATCAGCCAAGAATAACGGTTGCATCCCCCAAACGGATGCCGGAAAATTTTTGCAGGGACGAAACGCGGCGGTGCGGTTCTCCGTAACCGGATTCCAACCAGCCGCTGTCGATATCACACCCCATAAATACAACTCAAGGCCACGCAAATAAGCGGCCGCCCGCCGTTCCAAAAAATCATCAACGCACGCGCCCTCAGGGCTCGTACTTCCCTACTATAACCGACGCGTTGTGCCCGCCAAAGCCAAACGAGTTGCTCATCGCGTACCTGACCGTCCGCTTTACCGCATTGTTCGGCGTATAATTCAGGTTACATTTTGGATCCGGGTCTTCATAATTTATCGTCGGCGGGATTATGCCATCCCTTACCGCAAAAAGCGACGCGACAAACTCTATGCCGCCCGACGCGCCGAGCAGGTGGCCGGTCATCGATTTTGTGGAACTTATATTGATTTTCTCCGCCGCCTCGCCGAACACGCGCGATATGGCGACCGTCTCGTACTCGTCGTTGAGCGGGGTGGATGTCCCGTGGGCGTTTATGTAGTCTATGTCGCCCGGTTTGAGGCCCGCGCTTGAGAGCGCCATACGCATGGCCCCCTGCGCGCCCGTGCCGTCGGGGGCCGGGTGGGAGAGGTGGTAGGCGTCGCCCGTCGCCCCGTACCCAAACATCTCGCCGTATATCTTCGCACCGCGGGCCAGCGCGCGGTCGAGCGTTTCCATGACCACGATTCCGGCGCCCTCGCCCATCACGAACCCGTCGCGCTTCACATCAAACGGCGAACTTGCCTTTTGCGGGTTTTCGTTTCTGGTCGACATCGCCTTCATCGAGCAAAAACCGGCAAAAGCCAGCTGCGTAATCGCGGCCTCGGTGCCGCCCACAAGCGCAGCATCCATCATGCCGCACTTCATCATCATAAAAGCGTCGCCAAGAGAGTGCGCCGCAGACGCGCAGGCGCTGACCACCGCGTAGTTGGGGCCTTTGAGCCCGTGCGCCATGGATATACGGCCCGCAGGCATATCGGCTATCATCATGGGGATGAGGAACGGGGAGACACGGCCCGGCCCGCGCTCAAACAACTTCTTGCCCTCGGTCTCCATAGTAAGCAGGCCGCCTACGCCGGAGCCCACTATAACGCCTATGCGCTCAAGGTCCTCGTTGGCCAAATCAAGCCCGGAGTCCTCAATCGCCATATGCGACGCCACAAGCCCAAGCAGTATCGCCCGGTCGTTGCGCCTCGCCTCCTTGGCGTCCATATACTTTGTGAAGTCGAGGTCCCTGATCTCGCCTGCAATCTTCGTGGGGTACTCGGACTTATCGAAGAACGTTAACGGGCCAATACCCGACACACCGGCGCAAAGAGCCTTCCAAAAAGACTCGGCATCGTTGCCAACCGGGCTTGTTACGCCTACTCCAGTGATGACTATTCGTTTTGACATGAAAACCTGTTCCTGTATCAACACAAAAAATTACGAATATAAGACGCTAACGCCGGCTAATGGGCCGGCGCCAACGTCAACACCCGGAAAAATCAGAGCTTGCTGGCGATATAATCCATGGCAGCCTTAACGGTGCGAATCTTGTCTGATTCGGTGTCCGGAATATCATCCAGCTCGAACTCCTCCTCAAGCCCCATGATCAACTCAACCAGATCGAGCGAGTCAGCGCCGAGATCCTCAACAAACTTCGCGTCCGGGGTAATCTTGTCCTCCGCTACGTGGATCTTGTCTACGATCACTTTCTTTACTCTTGCTTCAATGTCACTCACAATTTGCTCCTTTCAAAAGAGACTTTTATTGTTATGGTTAATAAAAATTAGATTCAAAACCAATTCCATATATAATATGATATATGGGCAGCCTACATTACAAGCCCCCCGTCAACAGTTATGACCTGCCCGGTTATGTAGTCGGAGAGGGGCGAGGCCAGAAACAGCGCCGCGTTGGCCACATCTTCGGGCAAGCCGAGCTTGGCCATGGGTATGCCGGAGGCCAGTTTCTCCTTTTCGGCGTCGGTAAGCTTGTCGGTCATAGCCGTTTTTATGAATCCAGGGGCGATGGCGTTCACGTTGATGGAGCGGGAGGCGAACTCGCGCGCCAGCGTCTTTGTAAGCCCTATCATACCCGCCTTTGAGGCCGAATAGTTGGCCTGCCCGGCGTTGCCCATAAGCCCCACAACCGAGGCTATGTTGATGATCTTGCCGCTGCGGGCCTTCATCATGGGGCGTACGGCCTCGCGGCAGCAGAGGAACGCGCTCTTGAGGTTTATGTTCAAAACGAGGTCCCAGTCCTCCTCTTTCATACGCATAATCAGCCCGTCGCGGGTAATGCCCGCGTTGTTGATCAGTATGTCGAGCTTCTCGAACGCCCCAAACACCTCCTTGAACATCCGCTCCACTTCCTCGCCCTTAGAGACATCGGCGGCGACCGCTATGGTCTTGCGGCCCGTTGACGAGGCGATCTCGGCGGCAGTGACTTTAGCGGTCTCAAGGTCGATATCGCTTATGGCCACGTCGGCGCCGGCTTTTGCCAGTTTTACCGCGATCTCCTTGCCTATGCCACGGCCCGAACCGGTTACCAATGCTGTTTTTGAAGACAAATCAATCATTCTATGCCCTTTCTGTATCTATTTTCGCAGATTTCAGCCGCATGGAGAGGATATACCCCAGCCATAGCGCCATTTACGCGATTAATTTCAGGATTCTACTCCCCGCCACCGCCAAATAAGGAATATACGTTATTTACACCGTCACATGCTACAACATTTATCTCCGGCTGACATTTTTTCATAAGCCCCCGTATGACCGCCCCGGGGCCGACCTCGGCGCAGGCCGGCGGTTTGCACTCCGCCAGAGCCTTCATTGAATCCACCCACCTTACCGGCGACACTAACTGGTCCACCAGCAATTTTTTCATAATCCGGGGATCACTTTCGGGTTTTGCGGTAACGTTGTGGATGACCGGGCAGCGCGGGGATGAAAATTTTACGGATTCGAGGGCCGCAGCTAATTTATCTGCGGCGGGGCGCATGAGCGGGGAGTGGAACGCGCCGCTTACCTGCAAGAGCATCGCCCGTTTAGCGCCGGCCTCCTTTAGCAGGGCGCACGCCTCGTTCACCGCGTCTACAGAGCCGGAGATAACCGTCTGGTCCGGGCTGTTCTCGTTGGCCGAGACGACCACGCCGTTGGTGATTTTTGAGATGACGGAGACGATCTTGTCCTTATCCATCCCCATAACAGCCGCCATGGTGCCCGGATTCTGCTGCCCGGCCTCCGCCATCGCAGCGCCTCGCGCGGCAACCGTCCGCAAGCCGTCCTCAAACGATATCACTCCGGCCGCGTACAACGCGCTGTATTCGCCAAGACTGTGCCCCGCCGTATATTTGGGGGCCGCGCCTTTTGCCAGCAGCAAATCCGTAAGCGCCGCCTCTACCAGAAACAGCGCGGGCTGCGTGCTGCGCGTGTCCTTGAGTTCCTCTTCGGGGCCGTCGAATATGACCTTAGTCAACCCTCGGCCAAGAATCCTGTCGGCCTCTTCGAAACGCGCGCGCGCCTCCGGGAGCCGGTCGTACAAATCCCTGCCCATCCCTACCGCCTGAGAGCCCTGACCCGGATACAATAACGCCAATTCCATTTATCAATCCTTTTATATGATACAAACGGCGCTGCCAACCGTGAACCCGCCGCCCAAACCTACAAACAGCACCTTCGACCCATCCCTCACCCGGCCGGCCGTCCACGCCTCTTCGAGAGCAAGGGGGATAGACGCGCTTGAGGTATTGCCGTACCTGTCCAAATTGGTAACAACCTTATCCATAGGTACCGATAGCATATCCGCTATCGACTGGATTATCCTTATATTAGCCTGATGCGGGATAAGCAAATCTATATCCCCGATACTCAAGCCGGCCCGCTTTGCCGCCTTAACCGATGCGTCAGACATCATCCGCACCGCGTGCTTGAAAACCTCGCTGCCCTTCATGCTCAGGTACCGCTCGCTGCCCCACGCCGGCAGTTTCAGAATATCCCCCATTGAGCCGTCGGAAGAGAGGTAGCACGACTGTATCCCCTTGCTTTTCACGCCATCGGCCTGCAAAACGACCACGCCGGCGCCGTCGCCGAAGAGTATGCAGGTCCCCCGGTCGCTCCAGTCCAGCGTTTTGGATATTACCTCGGAGCCCACAACCAAAATCGTTTTGGCCTGTCCCGACACTATCATATTGTTGGCGACCGTAAGCGCGTATACGAACCCAGCGCACGCCGCGCTCATATCAAACGCAAACGCGTCCCTGCACCCCAGATCGGCCTGCATCCGGCACGCGGTAGACGGAAAAAAGTTGTCTGGCGTGAATGTGGCTACGATTATCCCGTCGATACTGTCCGCCGATACATTTGCGCGCTCCATAGCGGCCCGCGCAGCACGGCACCCCATCTCCGCCGCGCTCATCGGGTTATCGCGGTCGACCACCCGGCGCTCCCGTATACCCGTGCGCGTCATTATCCACTCGTCGCTCGTGTCCAGAATAGACTCGAAGTACGCGTTTGTAAGCACCTTTTCGGGAACGTACGTCCCCACGGAAAGAATTCTAGCTCTGATATCGCTCACTTTTACGTCAAAACCCTCTAAAAGTCAAACTTCTATTTTTTAGTTAAAACCCTCGTCGAAAACCCGCCGCACAATTATAACCCATCCGCATAAAAACTTATTTACGGACCTGATAGATCCCCCCCTGCGCCCACGGCACTATTGACAACAGCCTTAACCGCCGTAAGCACCGCGCTCTTTATAGACTTCACCGACGATCCCCCGTGCGCCTTCAGCACCGTCCCGTTGATCCCCAAAAACGGCACCGCGCCGTAATTTTCGGGGTTAAGCGCGTCTATCTTCCTCGTCAGTTTTTCAAATGTTCCGGGGCTGTCGGAGAGATACTCAGACGTTAGCGCGTAAAAACTCTCGCACGTCTTGAGCATCACGTTACCTATGAACCCGTCGCATACCACAACGTCGGCATCCCCCGCGAATACCCTGCTGCCCTCAATGAACCCCGCGTAACGGGCGTCCCCCTCAAGCATCGCCGCCGCCTTGCGCACCACCTCCGGGCCTTTGCTCGGCTCCGTCCCTATATTGAGCAGCGCGGCCTTAACGTCCCGCTTTCCGAACAGGCGGCTCACATAAGTACAGCCAAGGTCCGCAAAACCGGCCAGATGCTCAGCGCGGCAGTTGATGTTCGCGCCCACGTCCGCTATAAGCACCGGCCCCGCCGGAGTGGGGATGAACGCCGCCAGCACCGGCCTGCTCACACCCTCGGCGCGCCCCAGAATAAAGAGCGCCGACCCTATGAGTATCCCAGTATCCCCCGCGCTCACCGAGGCGTCTGCCGCGCCCTCCTTCTGGAGCGACACACAACGCACTATGGACGAACGCTTCTTGTTCTTCCACACAGTAGTACGCCGGTCATCGTCGTTTATTATATCGGGGCAGTGCTCTATAATAAAATTCGACCTGTCAAACCCGCCGCCGAGACCGTCAAGCACACCGCTTATTTGAGCCTCGTCGCCGCATAAGCAAGCAACAAAAGGCTCAGACGACGACGCGTACGCCTCAACCACCCCGCGCACGACCGCATCCGGCCCGAAATCCCCGCTCTGCACATCAACGGCTAAACGTATCACCCCGCGTTAATCCTCAGGTACAAAAACCTCTGCGCCGGCATAATGCCCGCAGTTGCCGCAAACCCTGTGCGCCGCCTTTGGCTGCTTGCAGTGCGAGCAGAGCATGGGGTTTACCGGCGTAAGCGCCAGATGACTGCGGCGCTTGGCAGTACGCGCATGTGAGTGGTGCTTCTTTGGTTCGGCCATTTTGGTCCGTCCTTTCAATAGTATTATATGGTATTAACGTTAATATCCGTTATCCGCCGCATACACGGCATAAGGGAGGGATAAATCCCGCCCGTACAACGCCCTTTATTTCATCATCGGAGATAATAATCCGACATTACTGTCACCGTCCTGACTTCAATTTCATCAACCCCGCCCATCTGGGATCGACCGGCCCCTCATCACCACCGCCAGCATCCCCCCCGGCGGCCCCCTCAATTTTTATCCCCTCACACCCCTCCGAACACAGCGGCTTCAGGGGCAGCGCTATCATTATTTCATCATATATGGCGGAACTTATGTCCACCAGCTCATGGTTCACGTCAAAGAAAAAATCCGCCCCGTCGCCGTCATCCAAAGAGGCCCCGTACCTGCCCTGCTCCTCCCTGATAATGACCCGCAGCTCCCCCTCAACCGGCTGCCGGTAAACCTCCAGGCACCGCGCGCACTCCGCCTCAAACGCGCCGGAGAAGCGCAGGCCCACGACTATCGTCCCCTCCATCCGGTCTATACCGGCCATGCACTTCACGGGCTCCGCAAACGGCGGCAAGTCGCCCGCAAAGCCCGAAAGCCGCGATTCCGACACTATTTCAGAGTGCCCCTCGGGGACTAACCTGACGTCAATAACCATATAGCACGGTCTTTCCCTATAAAAGTGAAAGTTATGTAAAATAATATTTTCGCAGGGGCGCTGTCAATAAAAATGTGATGGAAATATATTTTTTGGCGGCGGATGGTCAGACCAGCATGTCTACGGCCTTGGTAAACGAGTAGCTAAGGTCGTCCAAAACCGGCTCCGTGTTGTAAAACCCGCCGGATATCTTCTCTCTTAAACTTAATAAAAATGCCAGGCGCTCCGGCGCGATACCGCTTACCATTTGGGGGGAGGCAGCGGTGGGGACACGCGCGTTCTCATCGCGAGGGGTACGCTTTGAGGTTCGGGGCTGACGGGTCGCGCCTGACATTTTAGTTTCCGTTCGTTCTGAACCCGCTTTTGGGCTTAAATTATCCCTAAACGGCTCCAATTATAACCTTTTGGCCTCCTTGCGGCGTTTATCGGAGACTTCCGTGTCCCCTTCATAACTAATTTATCGGTATTTCAAAAAACAGACTTTAGATATTTATGATATTCTTGAGAGATATTGCAGGATATTTTAATTATTTTTCGCGGGGGGCGGTGTAAACGGCCCCGTCCCTGTATTTGTGGATTTACAGGCTGATTTTGGGGCTGCCGGACGGTTCTGTCCCTATAATTTGGGGTTTATCGACGGATTTTGTGATTATCAGGCCGAATACAGGGTGGGGTCGGTGATTCCGGCGTCCTCAAACCCTTTTTTGCGGATCCGGCAGCTGTCGCAGCGGCCGCAGGCGGCGCCGGTTTGGGGGTCGGGGTCGTAGCAGCTGTGCGTTATGGCGTAATCCATGCCCGCCTTGACGCCTGTTTTTATGATTTCGGACTTGGTAAGCCGCATGAGCGGCGCGTGTATGGTCAGCTCCCGCCCGCTCACACCCGCCGCCGTCGCCAGATTCGCCATCTTCTGAAACGCCGAGATGAACTCCGGGCGGCAATCGGGGTAGCCGGAATAATCCACCGAATTGACGCCTATAAAAATGTCCGAACACTCCCCCAGCGCCTCCGCGCACGCGACCGCGTAGGAGAGGAAGATCAGGTTGCGGGCGGGGACGTAGGTCACGGGGATGCCGGTTCCGGCGCCGTCTTTGGGTACGTCTATATCACTCGACGTAAGCGCGCTGCCGCCCAGGGCCGCGAGGTCGATATGCGCTATGCGGTGCCCGCAAACGCCTATGAACGCGGCCACCCTTTGGGCCGCAAGAAGCTCGCAGCCGTGGCGCTGGCCGTAAGAAAAACTCAGGGCATGGAGTTCAAACCCCATGTCCCGAGCTATCAATCCGCAAGTCGCGCTGTCAAGGCCGCCGCTTAATAACAGAATTGCCTTTTTCACCTTATATTACCTAAGGGCACCCTCAGCGGGGCTACGCCCGGCTTTTTCACCTCAAGGAAATACATGCCCGCGGCGAGATTTCGGGGGTTTATCTCCAAAAGGCCGCTTTGCCTGACGTTTGCCTGCATTACTACCCTGCCTCTCACGTCAAACACCCTTGCGTTTGCGCCGGCCATGCTGTTGGGCAGCGTTATCCGCACCGTATTGCCGTTTTTCCGTATAGAGTACTTTACGGCGTTGCCTGCCCTGTACTTTACGCTTATTATCGGGTCTTCCACCGGCGCTATGTAATCGGGCGGCGGGGGCGGCGGGGTGTAGAGCCTTGAGAGTACGGCGTCGGGGCCGGACAGGTACATCCGCTCGATAATTATCGCGTCGGCGGCCTGCGCGGAGCCCGCGTCGGGCTGCAAATGGAAACGGACGGCCACCATCTTTGAGAGCGACGTGTTAAAGTCCCGGCCATTGCCGTCAAGGCGCTGCCTGAAGTTATCGGGCGAAAGGCGCAGGGCGTGCGTCTTGGACGCCGCCGCCGAAGAGGTTGTCAAAGTGATCGACTCCTCAAAATACCGGTAATCGTTCGGATCTTCGGTATCAATAAGATGCACCGCAATGTCAAGCTGCGAGGTTTTGCTGCGGGCCACGATAATTATAGAATCTATGCCGCGCAGATCCATAGGCTCCCCCGACGACGACTTGCAAGACCAGTTGAGCGAGACAAACGGGTACTGCGCACCGTTACGGACATTGTACGCCCACTCAAGCTGCCCGCCCGCGCCGCCGCTCCCCGCCGTCGGGTTGAAAACAGCGTCGGAACTGCCGCCGTCGTTGTTTTTGTCGGAATAAGTCTCCCACACCCTGCCTATATAAGGAATAATGTTGCCGTCCGCGAAATCATCTATGAGCAGCCGGTTGCCGTCGCGCAGTTTGGGTACATCGCCGGCCCAGGGCCTGCCGAGCCATATACGGGTAGTATATACATCGTCCTCAAGCCCCTGCGCGCTTATAGTGAGCGTGTAGAACCCCTGCGGCATATAAGCGCCCGTCTCGGTAAGGCCGTACCATGTCATGCTCACCGCGTCGGACGTGCCGCTGAACGTACGGAACTGCTTAGTGGAATCGTGCGTAAGCGTTACCGTCCAGCGGACCGAGCGGTTGAACGCCGCATCGGCGGCGCCCAACGTAAACGGCTCCTTGCTCGCGTCTATATTCCAATTGGCCAGCTGGCTGGGGGGCCGAACTTTCCATTCGGGCGGGCCCTGCGGCACGCCGTCCTTCAAATCGTCCCACACATTTGTAAATACGCCGCCGAGCATACTCGCGCCGAACCACGCGAGGAACTGGTCAAAATACATCTCGTTGCGCAGCGTGTCTTCTATGCCGCCGCTTGGATCAACCGCGTGGCCCCAGTAATTCGTACCCGGCAGATAAAATTCCAGCAGCTTGTCACTGTACCCCTTCGCGAGTTCCCTGTCGCCTGTCCCAATAGCGGCCGCCGCCCACATACCCGCAGTGAGGTGGCTGTGCTCGCGGCGGTTGCGGGTGATGGTGCCGGCGGCAAGGCCCTCGGTATCCTCCTCCGGCAGCAGGTTTCCGGCCATATCAAAGAAATTCACTGCGTCAGGCCCGCCCTTGCTCTCTATAAACGCCATCGCGTTGTCCAAAAACTCCTTTGCGCGGGGCTCCTTGTACCATAAATAGTCGGCTCCAAGGCGCCAGTAGACACGTATGGCGTCACGGTAGAGCGCGTCGCCGTCAAAGTAGGCGTTGTAACCCGCGCCGCCGGTAGTCGCGCCGGTTGGCGTACACCAGTCGGGGATCAGCCCGCGGGAATATCCGGGAGACCTTTTGATAAGCTCGTAAGAACCGTCTATGAGCGCGTCCCACGCGGCCTTGTGCTCCGGCTCGTACTCGGCGAAAACGCGGTAGAACGCCGGCGCGAAGTAACCGGGATTGATAATGCCCCGGTCCTCGGACCCGCCCCAATGCCCGGGGCGCAGATATTTGCCCTGATCAATCATCGTGGCCCTTATGGTCGCCAAAAGCGTCTTCGCCCGCTCGGCATAGGTCGCCCCGCGCGTACTCCTGAAACCACTCGCCCAAACACCGTTCTTCACAAGCTCGTCGGCGTAAATCAGCAGCAGCGCGATATCCTGATCAGCGTCCGACGCCGGGCCTGTACCCGTTTTCTCGCCGGTGCGGTTCACGCGCCAGTCATAGTAGTTGCCGGGGTTGCCCCACGACCCCTCGGAGTTCCACATATACCGCTCGCCGGCATCCCACACCTTGTTGAAATAAGCCTGATCGTTGCAGTAGAGCGCCAGAAGCATACCGTAGCTGACACCCTCGCTAACGGCGTCGTGCGGCGTCTCCGACTTGGGCCGGTGGACAAGGCCGGTAGTATACGGATCGATGTTGCGCTTCTTTACCCCCTCCCATGTCCTGAGCAGCACGGTATCGTACGGTACAGGCGACGATACCTTAGGCAGCGCGGTCGGGTACGGCAAAAGCTGCGCGTTCGACGGTACGGCAACGGCAGCCACAAGCGCCATCGCGACTACAAAGGCTTTGGGGGATGTCAGCGACACCGGCTTAAACTTCATTTATTTATCCTCCAGCTGCAGTTCTAAACAATCTATTATCTTTTTTACGCGGTGATGCGGTATGGTGAGCTTGGCCTCCATATTCCAGGCGCCCTTCACCTGATTGTGCGACTGCTCCGCCTCGTGCTCCTTCACCTCGTCGCGCAGGCACGCCTGCAGGTACTTCATTGCGTCCTTGTGTATCTTGGTGGGGAGTATCTTGCGCAGTTCCGCCGTGGCCTTGGTGTAGGCGTCGTTTACCACCGTGCCGGCGGCCACGCCCAAATCGGGGCTCGACGACCGGCCCAGCACCACAATGTTGGGATACTGCTTGGGACGCGGTATCTTGGTAGTTGACTGCTTGGGCATCGTCCGCGTGAAGGTGTACGTGAAGTCGGCCTTCAGCCACAGGATGCGGTTGTCCCTGAGGGTTATGAAAATGTCGTCCCTTATATCCTCAAGGGGCTCGCGCTTGAAGCTCCACGTGCTGTCGGCATTGAGGATGGCCTCGTTGCCGTCGTCAAGAGTTATGGAGGTTACGGAACCGGGACGCTGGGCAAATGCCGACATTGCCGCGACGATTACTACCGTCATAGCCAAAATTATTTTTTTTGTATGCATGGTACAGAATCTTTCCGGGTGTTGGTTAAGAGAGCGGGCGGCCGAAAGCGGCCGCCCCGGGAAAACGTTATCAATGCAAAGATACAGGATTAACGGCGGTACGGGTTGTTGAGCATCATTACGCCCTTTTCCATACCGAACCACAGGTTGCCGTTGGGGTCCCTGTACATGGCGTACACCTGCTCCGCCGGCACGCCGTGCCTCTCGGCGGACGAGACCCACTCATCGCCGTTGAAGCGCAGAAGCCCCGTCGGCGACCCGAACCATGTGCGGCGCGTGTCGTTCATTATGGAGGTGATGCCGTCGTGGATGTCCATATAGCGGTTCCACTCCTTGCCGTTGTACGTGACCACGTTCCTCGGGCCGTCCGTCATCCATATAAGATCCGTCTCCGGCTCTTTCGCAAGAACCTTTATGTTATTCATATCCAAACCGTTGCTGCCGGTGTTCCGGTGGGTGTAGTTGTCGAACTTGACCCCGTTGTACACGCTCAACCCCCTGTTTGTGCCGATATACATGTTGCCGCGGGAGTCGGCCACGAGCGCCTGAACCTTGTTTGACACCAACCCCTGCTCGGTGGTGAACTTGGTCCACGACCCGCCGCTGAAACGCGCCGCGCCGTTGTCGGTGCCGGCCCATACGTCGCCGCCGGAACCCAGCGCCAGACAGTTCACCGCGCCCTCTGGGAGCCCGTTGGCGGAGGTGTAGGCCGTAAACGTGCTGCCCTGGCGCATGGCCACGCCGCCGCCCGCCGCAATCCACACACGGCCCTGACCGTCAATGGCTATGGCCGTGACATCGGTAGCGGGTATGCCGCCCATGTTCTGGAACGGCTGGTGGTTCTTGGCGTTCATAGGCTGCAGGATCACCTGCTTGGCTGTGGCGTACCAAAGGCTGTTGCCATGAACGGCAAAGGCCCGCACGGCCTCGGGAGCCGCGAAGATCTTAAATTCGTTGGGCTTCTCGTAAACGATCTCTTTGGCCCTGGCATCCTCAGGGTTCTTCTGGGCAAAGGCCCCAACAGCCGTGATACCGACGACCAGCGCAACGGCTGGGATAAGGCGCTTAAACATGGTGACATCCTCCTTTTGGGCAGGTTATTATTATATAGAATAAGGTTTTACGCTAAAGCGGCACCCTCCATACTATAATATAATATGGGTGGACGCATCTAATGCAAGAATTTTAATATTTTTGACGGCGGCATCATTTATATTATGGTAATATCATCAAAATATACCCCTTAACAGGAGCTACAAGGACAAATGAAGAAATACGGCTTTTTCGACGACGCGGCGAGGGAGTACGTCATAACGACCCCGCAGACCCCATACCCGTGGATCAACTATCTGGGAACCCAGGACTTCTTCTCGCTCATATCGAACACCGCGGGCGGGTACTGCTTCTACAAAGACGCCCGACTGCGCCGAATAACCCGCTACCGCTACAACAACGTCCCGGTAGACATGAACGGCCGCTATTTCTATATTAAAGAGGGCAGCGACGTCTGGTCACCCGGCTGGAAACCGGTCAAAAACGACCTCGACGACTACAAATGCCGCCACGGGATGGGCTACACCGTCATCCACGGCACAAAAAACAAGCTGGCCGCCGAGGCGCTCTTCTTCGTCCCCATGAACTTCAACGGCGAGGTCCACAAGATCAAGCTGACCAACGAGTCCAAAAAGAAGAAAAAATTTACCCTCTTCTCGATGGCCGAGTTCTGCCTCTGGAACGCCCACGACGACTTCACCAACTTCCAGAGGAACCTGAACACCGGCGAGGTAGAGGTCGACGGGTCTACTATATACCACAAAACGGAGTACCGAGAGCGGCGGAACCACTATTCGTTCTACACGGTCAACACCGAGGTGGCGGGCTTCCACAGCGACCGGGACAGTTTCACGGGCCGCTACAACGGCTTCGAGGCCCCGGAAGCAGTCATGAAGTGGAAACCGGGCAAGTCGGAAGCAAAATCCGTAGGTGACGGGTGGAGCCCCATAGCCTCGCACGTCATCGAGGTCACGCTGGAGCCGGGCAAGTCGGAGGAGTTCGTCTTCGTACTGGGCTACGTTGAGGTCGAAAACGACGATAAGTGGGCGAAACCGGGCGTCATCAACAAGAAAAACGCTAAGGCGATGATCAAAAAATTCAACACCGCCTCCGCCGTCAACAAGGCGATGGCGGAAATGAAGAAATTTTGGGACGACCTGCTCTCACGCTACACCGTAAAAAGCGGCGACGACAAGCTCAACCGGATGGTCAACATCTGGAACCAGTACCAGTGCATCGTCACCTTCAACCTCTCCCGCAGCGCCTCGTACTTCGAGTCGGGGATAGGCCGCGGCATGGGCTTCCGCGACTCAAATCAGGACATCGCCGGGTTCGTCCACCAGCTGCCGGACCGCGCGCGCCAGCGCATCATCGACCTGGCATCAACCCAGTTCGAGAACGGCGGGGCGTACCACCAGTACCAGCCGCTCACCAAAAAGGGCAACAACGAGGTAGGCGGGAACTTCAACGACGACCCGCTCTGGCTCATCTACTCCGTCGCCTCATATATTAAGGAAACGGGCGACTGGGACATCCTCAAGGAATC
>WQTH01000052.1 GCA_009786415.1 Chitinispirillia bacterium
GCGGCGGCGCGGGTGTTTGAGGTCAAGCGGCGGCCTTTCTTTGACCCGCTGATCCTGCACGTTGGCGATAAGCGCTGGCTTGATGACCTGGTGATTGACGTACCCCCGCCGGCGCGCGAGCTGATTGACAGGTTCTGGCCAGGGCCGCTCACCGTTGTGCTGCCCAAAAAGGCGGTTGTCCCCGATATTGTTACGTCGGGCCTGCCGGGCGTTGCCGTACGCGTGCCGTCAAACGGTACCGCGCTTCAATTAATCAACGCGGCGGGGGTGCCGGTTGCCGCGCCGAGCGCTAATCTGTTCGGATACGTTAGCCCGACCACAGCCGCGCATGTGCGGTCGCAGCTCGGCGGCTCGGTTGACATGGTGATTGACGGGGGGGAATGCTCTGTAGGGATAGAGTCGACGATCATCTCCTTTATGGGCGGCGCGCCGGTGATGCTGAGGCCGGGCGGTACGGCGTTGGAAGATATCGAGGACGCGATAGGCAAGGTCGCCATCCCCGCGAATGATGATTTAATCAACCAGTCCCCCGGCAGGAGCGAGCAGCATTACGCGACGTCGATACCGTTAGTATTGGTTAACGACATCAGCGAGGTCAGCAATATCAGCGGCATTAATATTAATACAACCGATGGGGGATTGGGGTTAATAGCGCTCGCGCCGTCTGACGATCTCGGCGATATAAGCGGGTTTGCGAAAATCGAATACCTCTCGGCATCCGGCAGCCTGCGCGAGGCCGCGTGCAATTTATTTGCCGCGATGCGCCGGTTAGACGCGTCCGGGGTTGGCGCCATAGCCGCAGTGCCCGTTCCTGGCACCGGTTTGGGGCTGGCAATTAACGACCGTCTGCGCCGGGCGTCGAAAAAGGGTGTAGCCGGCCGCAGATAATGCGTTTGATTGAACCGTCACAGCCTGATCTTGTAATACGCCTCCGCCGATTTGTACCTCTCCGTTGATGTCCCCGTCTGCACCAGTTTCCCGTCTATATATATAGATACCGTCAGGTTCACCAGCCGGGCTGTGGATGCCGCCGATACGTACGCCGTGAATGTCCCGTCGGAGTGGTGCCCGTCGTTGTACTCTTCGCCGATGTGCTGCCGCACCCTGAATGTTTTGGACCACGGGAGGTCGACGGTGCTGAATTCGTCAAGATTGCCCCATTCGTTGATGAACCTCACCGTGATGCCGTTTGGCGGGGCCCCGGTAACCTCGTACTTTATCTCGCCCCCAAACGGGCAATTCTCGCAGCACGGCAGGATCACCATGCAAAGAGAGAGCAGAATTACGGCGGTTAATCGTTTCATATATTCACCTTTTCACCCTGTTATAATATAATCAATGGGGCGGTGGCGGCAACAAGATTTTTCAATAAAACCAACATTTCGGAAAAAAATTGTTATATATTCATTATATATACCATATATACCATCCAATCCCGCTTATCTAAACGGAGGGCTGCCCAATGTTCAGGATAAAACCGTTTGCCGCCGCCGTGCTGCTGCTGGCTACTGTCGCGCTCACTCAGGAGAAAGAGGTTTTTCTGCGCGGGTCCTGGCCGGTAAGCAGCAACGAGACGTACCCGTGGACGCTGTTCTACGAGTCCGACCGCTTCATCATCAGGTACAATCCGAACGAAAACGCGAATATCACCCAGGCCAACGCGCAGGCCCTGCTCACCAGCCTTGAGAATGCTTACGACAAGCTCGTTTACGAGTTCAACTTTCACCCCGCCCACCCGCCGGCACTGCCGACTAAGTACAAGTGCGAGGTCATCGTCCCGCGGACGTCCGGCGACGGCTGGGCCGACGGCGGCGGTACGGCGTACGGCGGGACCGTGGGCAGCGGCAACGCGCGGCGGCCCATCATGTGGCTCCCCGCCGGGGTAACCGGGTCGGGCAGCCTGAACAACGCCACGGCGACCCACGAGCTAACCCACGGCCTCCAGCAGGTCTCCGGCGGATTTCAGGCCGACAACCCCTTCGGCAACTTCGTGGGGTGGATACACGAATCGCACGCTAACTTCATGACTAATCAGGTCTACAACACGGTAGACGGCGCGACCGAGGTCTATACCCGGCAGGCGCACCTCCATCTCGGATACGCGCATACCCGCTACAACAACTGGCTCTTCCTTGAGTATTTTATGGACGCGAAGGGCATGGAGTTCATAAACTACGTGTGGAACAACGCCTACAGGCCGAACGACGGCAACCGCAACCGCGCCGACCCGTTCGGGGAGATGATGCGCGTGCACGGCATGAGCCAGGCGGAATTCGGGGACATGATAGGGGAGTTCGGCATGAAGAACGTGATATACGACTACAGGCGCAAGGCGCAGTTCCGCAGCGCCTACAACGCTAACAGCGTCAGCGAGAGGCACCGCCGGCACAGGTTCACGTATTTGGAGGCGCTGGACAGCACGGGCGGCGACAACGGGCGCTTCGTCGTCCCCTTCGCGTTCGCCCCGCAGCGGTACGCGTTCAACATCATCCGCCTGTACCTGGACGAATCCGGCCATGTGAAGGTACGGTTCAGGGGCGATGCGCAAACTAAGAACAACATCCAAAACTACGTAAAGCGGGTGGATTTGGAACCGCACGCCGATTTTCTTAAGGATGACCCCGGCAGCGACTGGCGGTACGGGCTTGTGGCCGTTACGGGGGACGCGGCGTCGGCGTCTGCCGGTGTGACGGCGCGGTATAGTGACATCAAACGCGCGTCGGACGGGAATCCTGATGTTACTGTTGAGATGGCGGATGGGGAGACGCAGCTGTATTTAGTGGTGGCCGCGACGCCGGCCGTCAATCATCAGATCAAGTGGGGGCAGTATTACTATACTATATATAGATTTCCTTATATGGTGGAGATAACTGGCGCGAAGCCGGAGGGGTTCCAGCCGGTGCCGAACCCGGCCGGCGGGCCTCACGCTAACGGCGGCGGGTTTGTGGCGTCTGCGGCGACGGTTGCCGCGTCCGCGTATGTCGGGCCAAAAGCGCGGGTTACAGGGGGGACGGTGAGCGGCAACGCTCGGATAGAGGGGCGGGCGGTGGTTCGGGGCGGCACGGTGAGCGGCAATGCCGTAGTTAAGGATTATGCGCTGATTGCCGGCGGCACGGTTACTGGCTCGGCGATTGTTTCCGACGGTGCGGTTGTGTGGGAGGGGCAGGTGTCCGAGAACGCGCGGGTTTACGGGTCGTCGTTCGTATACGGGTCGGGTACTGCGGTGTCGGGGAACGCGCAGGTGGGCGGGGTGTCATGGCACTCAGCGGGCACGCTTTCCGGCACCGCGCAGATGCTGGGCGACGGCAGGGGGACGCTGTCGGCGTCAAGCGGCATCTACTTCCCGAACGATAACAACAGCGCGAGCGACCCGGAGGGCGCGGGGCGCACCGTGGTGCCGGTGGAGGTAACGGCGCCGAGATCCATGAAGTGGTACGGGGACGAGGCCGCGCCGGTTGCCAAAGCGCCGGCCGCCGTCAAAAACGCGTCCGGCAGGTTCAGGCTTGATAACAGGGGGATGTTCAGGTACGACCTCGGCGGCGCGGCGTCCGGCAGCCTGACGGTATTTGACGCCCGCGGGCGCGTTGTAAAGACGGTGGCTCTTAGCAGCGGGCGGAATACGGTCAATACGAACCTGAACACCGCCCCGCAGGTGCTTCTGTGGAAGGTCAGCGCCGGCGGCCGGGTGGTCGGGCAGGGGCGGGTTAATGTTAAGATTTGACGGGGTGTTCGGTGTTGATTTGGCCGCCCGCAAAAAAACGATTTTGCGATGATGGGGGGTGCCAATATATTATATTTAGGAAAATAACGTACCAATCCTCAAATCCTGCAATGCAGGGGACGGCAAGCCGTCCGCCCGTTGCCATGAAAGGCGGAAAATCCGCATGAACTCAAAAAAAATCGCCCTGCTGCTGGCCGTCACGGCTGTTGTTTCCGTGTCATTTGCCCAGATTCCAAGCGAGATACTCGTGGACCAGTTCGGTTACCGCGAGCAGGCCAGAAAGGTCGCTGTCGGCCGCCTTTACGTGCCCGCCGGTAACGGTGTGCCCGCTGTCGTCCCCGGGCCGTTTCAGGTGATTGACGAATTGACCGGTACAATGGTCTTTGAGGGTATAGCGGAATTGTTTAACAGCGGGCGGGCCGACGCCGCGTCCGGCGACATTATCTGGCACTTCGATTTTTCAAGCGTGACGGAGCCGGGGCGCTACCATATCGCTGGCACTCAAGCGGCCGCCGGCCTCCGCTCGCACTCTTTCAACATCGGCAACGATGTCTACAAAGACGTCCTCAAGGCCGCCGTCAAAACTTTCTACTATCAGCGCGCCGGCGTTGCCAAACCCGCCCAGTTCGCGGGCGAGGAGTGGGCCGACGGGATGTGTTTCGATCAGGACAGGCAGACCCGCAGCTTTTTCGCCCAAAGCAACGCGTCGACCGAGAGGGATTTGAGCGGCGGGTGGTTCGATGCCGGGGACTACAATAAGTACACCAAGTGGCACGCCGACTATATATCCGAAATGCTGCTGATGTACGAGGAGAACCCCTCCGCCTTCACCGACGACTTCGGCATCCCCGAATCCGGCAACGGCATTCCGGACCTTTTGGACGAGGTGAAGTTCGGGCTCGAATGGCTTTTTAAGATGCAGAACGCGGACGGGTCTATGCTGAGCGTTCAGGGGCTCGGCAGCGGGTCTCCGCCGTCGAGCGTCACCGCGCCGAGCTACTACGGCCCGGCCAACACGACCGCCGCGTTCGGGTCGGTCAAGGCTTTCGCCATAGCCGCGCGGGTATTCGGCGGGCGCGGGGATGATGCCTACGCGGAGACGCTAAAGGCCGCCGCCCTCAAGGCGTGGGCGTGGGGGGCAGCCCATCCCGACTCAATGTTCAGCAACAACCAGTCGTCAAATAACTCATCCGGCCTTGCCGCCGGCAATCAGGAGATAACCGACAACGAGCATACTACCGACCGCGTTGAGAATATGGTTACTGCCGCGTGGTACCTCTACGAGCTCACTGAGGATGCCGCGCTCCTCGCAATCGTCGAGGCCAACCTCAAAAGGTTCCCGCTCTTTGCGTGGTCCGACTTTATGGATCACTACAGGCACTCGTCCCATATGCTCTACATCCGCTATATCAGCGATGAGCGCGGCAGCCAGGCGTTAAAGGATGATATAAGAAGCTCGCTGATAAGGGCCTTCGTGAAGAATAACGATTTCAACCACCCCAACGGCTACGCATCCGACGGCTACCGCGCGTTTATCAAAGACTACAACTGGGGCTCGAACAAGGCCAAGGGCGACTACGGCTTAACGTTTTACAAGTGGCACAGGGTAGACCCTTCTGTAGACAGGCAGGAGTTTAACGCGCGGGCGGAGGGGTATTTGCACTATATCCACGGCGTCAATCCGTTCGGCATGGTCTTTCTGACGAACATGGAGCGGTACGGCGCGACAAGGAGCCAGCGGGAGTTTTACCACTCGTGGTTTACGGAAGGCAGCGCGAAGTGGGCAGCGGTAACGGAGGCCGCCCCCGGCCCCGCCCCCGGTTTTATGCCCGGCGGGCCCAACGCAAGGTACGGCTGGGACGGCTGCTGCCCCACAGGATGCGGCTCGGCGGCTAACAACGCGAGGTGCTTTCTGGCGGATATCCCAAACAGAGATTCCACGCCCCCGGCAAAGATGTACATAGAGTCGGGCTTAGGCTGGCCGATTAACACATGGGAAATCACCGAGAACAGCAACGGGTACCAGCTGTCGTACATCCGCCTGCTCTCAAAATTTGCCGGCGACGGCGCGACGTCATCAATAAAACAGAGCGGCAGGGCGCCGGCGGCTAAGGTCGGCGCCGTCAACTATAAAAGGGTACGCGGCGGCTTACAGCTGCAGGTAAAAAACAGTGCCGACGTGAGGATATTCGCCCTTAACGGCGCGCTGGTCCGCAAGCAAAATTTTGCCGCCGGTACGCACATGGTATCAATGTCAAAATTGCCGAAAGGTATATATATAGTAAGAATGGTCGTAGACGGCCAGAAAAAGGATTTGCGGATGCCGCTGGCGCTGTAGTCCGTGTTTACACTAATGCAAAATTAAAGATAACGGCATGAACGGAAAAATGGAATTATTTGTAGCGTTGAGGTATCTGCGGGGCAAGCGCAAGACTATCGGCTTTGTCTCGTGGATCACCTACATCTCAGCCGCCGGCGTCTGCCTCGGTTCGTTTGTGCTCATCGTTGCGCTCTCCATAGCCAACGGTTTCGAGAAGGAGGTCCGCGACCGCATCATCGGCGCGCACGCGCACGCCAAGATATCGCGCTACCACACGCCGCAGATCAACGACTACGAGCCTCTGCGCCAGAACATCCTCGCGCACCCGCAGGTGGTTGGCGCCGCGCCGTACATTACCGGCAAGGGCGGCATAGAGCACCAGAATATGCAGGAGGGGATATTGATAAACGGCATCGACCCAGAGCTTGAGGCCACGGTGACCGATATCCACAAGGCGCTTGTCAGCGGGGAATTCAGGCTCGACTCGCTCGTCTCAAACCGCTACCGCCGCTTCCCCGGCGTTATCATCGGTAAAGGGCTGTCCGACAAAATGGCGTTGCGCGAGGGGACCGAGGTGGTGCTCTACTGCCTCCCCATAGAGAGCGACGAACAGGAGCTTACGCCCAAAATGGGCCGCTTCACCGTAGCCGGCGTCTTTGAAACGGGCATGTACGAATACGACCTCGGCTTCGTCTACATCTCCATAGAGGCCGCGCAGGGCATGCTCAACATGACAGGCGTTGAAGGCATACAGATAAGGACCACCGACCTCTTCAAGGCCGACAGGATAGCGCAGGACGTAAGGGAGTTCCTCGGCGGCTACCCGTTCCGCGCGGTCGACTGGCAGACGCAGAACAAATCGCTCTTCCAGTGGATGAAGCTTGAGCGGCTGATTATTTTTATCGTGATATCGCTGATAATTGTGGTTGCGGCGTTCAACATCATCTCGTCGCTTATAATGATGATCCTCGAAAAGCGCAGGGAGATAGGCATACTTATGAGCATGGGCGCCACGTCGAAATCCATCATGCGCGTGTTTATGCTCAACGGTATAGTGGTCGGCTTTTTCGGCTCGACCATAGGCGTCGCGCTCGGCGCGGCGCTGGGCTACATTCAGCAGCGATGGCAGCTTATACCAATACCGGGCGAGCTTTATTTCGTCAACAAGCTGCCGCTCGTCGTCTCAACGTTCGATGTCATCGCCGTGTACGTGGCGGCAAACATAATATGCTGGGTGGCCACTATATACCCGGCCAAACAGGCGGCGTCGCTGCTGCCGGCGGAGTCTATACGCTATGAGTGACGAACTTATGGTAGATGTGCAAAACCTGTCCAAGCGGTTCAAAGACGACGCCGGCGTGTTCGACGTACTCAAAGAGGCGTCATTCACCGTCAGGGCCGGAGAGATGGTCGCGCTCGTAGGCACGTCCGGCTCGGGAAAAACCACGCTGCTGCAAATCCTCGGCGGCCTCGACAGGCACGACGGCGGGACGGTGCGCATAGGCGGCAGGGATATAGACAAGCTCAACGCCACGGAGCTGGCTGCGTTCAGAAACCGCAGCATCGGGTTCGTATTCCAGTTCCACCACCTGCTGCCCGACTTCACCGCGCTCGAAAACGTGCTTATCCCCGGATTGATAAGCGGGAAAACGCAGGCGGAGTGCACGAAGCGCGCTACGGAATTATTGGAGATATTCGACCTGTCAAAGCGGCTGAACCACTTCCCGACGGAACTGTCGGGGGGGGAGCGTCAACGCGTGGCGCTCGCGCGGGCGATGTTCAATGAACCAGCGCTCGTACTGGCCGACGAACCGACCGGCAGCCTCGACCGCGCAAACGGCGAGCATCTGTTAGAGCTGTTCCAAAAAGCGAACAAAGAATTGAACCAGACGTTTCTGATCGCCACGCACAACAGCAGCCTGAGTTTGGGATTGCACAGGATACTGTTTTTGGACGACGGGAAAATCGCCGGCACCGACAAGCCGGTAACAGCCGGGGACGGTTGATGTTTTTGCGTCCTTGAGCCGTAAGGCGGCGAGAAGCGTCAACGGATGCGCCCTTATTTTGGTTTGGAGATACAATGCAACTGAATGTTGATCTCGGCGACCGCTCCTACCCCGTGTATATCGGCAGCGGGATCGCCGCCGGATTCCCCGAGTTTTTCAATGAGCGCTTCCCCGGCCGCCGGTGCGCCGTTGTTACGAGCTCTGCCATTGCGTCAATATACCCGTCGTACATCAGCGCGCTTAAAGAGGGCCTTAGCTGCCCTGTTCACGAGCTGCCCGACGGCGAGAAATACAAAACCGTCCCGCTGTGGTCCGCCATACTCGACACCCTCGTAGAGGCCCGCCTCGACCGCAAGGGCGTGGTCGTTGCCCTCGGCGGCGGCGTGGTCGGTGACATGGCCGGGTTCGCGGCGGCCTGCTTCATGCGCGGTGTCGACTGCGTACAGGTCCCAACGACCCTCCTCGCCATGGTAGACTCAAGCGTAGGCGGGAAAACCGCCGTCGACCATCCGCTCGGCAAGAACCTGATCGGCGCGTTCCACCAGCCGGCCGCGGTGCTTATTGACATTGATTTCCTCAAAACGCTCCCCGCGCGTGAGTTCGTCGCCGGATACGCCGAGGTGTTCAAATACGCCTTCCTCGGCGGGCGCGGGATGTTTGATTATATGATGGCCAACCGGGGCGCGGTCCTGCATGCCGTTGCCAAAGGCACCCCGGAGCCCCTTATGGAGTGCGTTGAGCGGTGCGTACGCATCAAGGCCGCCATCGTGGGGCAGGACGAGCGCGAGGCCGGGCAGCGCGCCCTGCTCAACTTCGGCCACACCTTCGCCCACGCGCTCGAGCAGTTCTACGGGTTCGAGGGGCTGCTGCACGGCGAAGCGGTGCTCTGGGGGATATGCTGCGCCGTCGAGCTGGCGAAAATCAACGGGAACCTGCACGGGCGCCACTGGCCGGAGTTTGACGAACTGCTCTTTGGCCTGCCCCTGCCGCCGCTGCCGGCCCCCCCGGATATCAACAAGATATACACAGCGATGTTCGCCGACAAAAAGGCTGAATCGGGCGAATTGCGCTTTATTTTGCCCGTTGGGCCGGGGGCGGCGGAGGTGGTTTCCGGTGTAGGGGAGAAAAAAGTTTTGCAAGTTCTTGAAAAAAAACTTGACTTGCGCCTTGCAGAATAATATTTTTATTGAAGTCACGGTTTATATATTATACCCGCGCCATCCGGCGACTGCACGGCAGCCGTGATGTCTGCGGACGGCACAGATATAATATTTAATCGCGGGATTTATAATATATTGGGTTAATCTGTGCAGTCTACGGCTGTCCAATAGTATATTATAGTATATAACAGGTACATATAATTTTAATTCGGAGGTCTTTTGTGAACAAAACTATGAGAATGCTGGTAGTCCTTGCTCTCGCCCTCTCACTCGCTATTATGGCCGGGTGTAAGAAGAGGCCGTTAATGGTTCAGCCGGAGCAGCCGCCCCCGCCGCCCCCGCCGGTGGAAGCGCCGCCCCCTCCTCCGCCCCCTCCTCCTCCGCCCCCGGCGGCGGTTGATGTTGAGAGCATCGTGCGGAACGCCCTGTCTACGATATACTTCGACTACGACAGGTCTGAGCTCAAGCCCGACGCCATCAACGCGCTGGGCCGCGCCGCGAGTGTGCTGCGCGAATACCAGAGCGTCCGCGTAATGGCCGAAGGCCACGCCGACGAACGCGGGACATCCGCATACAACATGGGCCTCGGAGAATCCAGGGCCCGCGCCGTGCGCGATTACCTGGTATCATACGGCATCAACGCCGACCGCGTGGAAATCACGTCGTACGGCAAAGAACGCCCGGCCAACCCGAACTGCAGCGGCCAGGAAGACTGCCACAGCAAGAACAGAAGGGTCGAGTGGAGAGTCACCAGATTCTAACTTGACGTTGCTGCGATGAATTGATCAGGCGGGCTTCCGGTAAGGGAGCCCGTTTTTTTTTGAAAGAATTTTTAATTGTTATTGCAGGATGAAGATGTCGGGGTGAATTGTTGATTTTAATTGCCTGCTTATAATGCGGGCGGTTTTGTTAAGGGATTGACGGCTGAAAAAATTGATGTGCGTCGGGTCCTGCGCGTACCACCACGACGGGAATACGGAGGGGCCGCCGTAAATTTGTGTCCGTATGATGACGATGCCGTCATCCCGCAATAATTTGTTGATCAATCTCAATTCGGCATTGATATCCCTGATGTGTTCGATGACCTCGCATAATATGATGATATCAAAATTTTTATCCGGCAATAAATGTTGATACAGCGGGTCATACCCGCAGCAATCAATGCCCTTATCATTGATCAATTGGCAAAGAACGGCATTTTCCCCGCACCCGAAATCGAGGGCCGTCATTGTGGGGCGCGATACCGGCATTAATACGTCTACGATCTGCGACAAAAATTTCACGTACCCGCCGTTAGAAACGCTGTTATCATGCAGGTCGTACCGCTTCCTCTCATCATCAACGCTTAACCAGTACCGTTGAGGGACGGATATCATCCCGCAGTCCCCGCACATATAAAAAGAACGACGCCTGTCCTCGCAGACAAGCGTCATCGGTTTCGGCCCGCACAGATTGCACCCTGTAATCACTTTAACCAAAACGTATCCCCGCCCCACCACCAGACCACCGCTTCCCACAGTTTCGCGGCAAGCGGGTCCCCGATCCCGTGCGCCCCCTTGAAATCCGTCCCTACGTTCTCCACGGTCATCGCCAGAACCTGGTGCAGGTCCTTGTTGTTGACCTTTTCGTTCACCGCCGCGGTCATGCAGACGGCGCAGCGGGCCATGTTCCGCCGCAGGCACTGCCAGTTGTAGCCGGACTGGAACAGGTGCCCGGCAAACGGCGCGAGGCCGCTGATGTTTTCGGCGAGGCTGGGGATGTCTGACGACTCCGGCATCGTGTCGTGCTGCGCGGTCGTCCACAGGTACGCCAGCGTGTCTTTGAGGACGTCGTCCGCCGAAAAATTCCGCGTCTCCTGCAGTTCGTTCTCCTGATCGAGGCACTGTTTGAAGCTTATGCGCATATTGTCGGCGTCC
Organism: Chitinispirillia bacterium; assembly: GCA_009786415.1. Lineage (GTDB taxonomy): Bacteria > Fibrobacterota > Chitinivibrionia > Chitinivibrionales > Chitinispirillaceae > GUT77. Next base: position 11,124 of record WQTH01000052.1, read on the forward strand.
GGCATAGCCTTCGACAGGCGGGAAACGTCGTACACGTGCTTGAGCCGCTGCGCATCCTTGCCCTTGCCTAAGGGGATGCCGAGGGTTGAGGGGCCAAGCGTCAATAATTTATCGGATATGATGGACGACGGCAGCGGCAGCTCGGTTTTTACGTCCGACCTGTAGAGTTCGCCGCAGCACACCTTTTTGAACTCGGTCTTGTACGCGCTGCGCCGCATCTGCACATCGAACATTATGTTGGTGTCCGGCTGCGGGTCTATTACGCTGTTGTAGTAGAGATAGTAGCTCGTCATCGGCAGCCACGGCTTGGTTTTGTGCTGGCGCCGTTCCCACTTCGTGAACACGCCGAATCCGGAGACGATTTTGTCGAGGGCGGCCTCTATCTCCTCGCGGGATTTGTCGGAGGCCACGTCTACGTCTATGGAAAACCTTTTGGGCTCTTCCAATATCAGCAACAGCGAGTTCCCCCCCTTGAACTGGAACGACAGCCCTGCCGACGACAGCTCGGCCACAAGCTCAAGGCAGTGGATCGCCTGCTCGGCGAGGATAGGCGAGGCGTTCAGGCGGCTGCGCTCGATGTGCTCCCTGGTAAAAAACGATTTGTCTGCTACAGGCATAGAAAAATCTCCTTTTATCGGGGCGGCGGTATGGCCGCCCCCTCCTGTATTCAATATAATATATGGCCGCCCCAAATCCGTATCATAAAAATTGCCCGAAATTCAAAATTTTGTGGATTATCCTGAAATTATGCCTCCAGCAGTATAAAATTTACCTTTTTTTTACAATCATTTCGCCGGGGCATCACACAGGGCGTGTATTTTTTGAATACACCTTTTCAGGAGGAATTTATGGAAAATTTGTACCGTTTGGGGATTGCCGGTATTTTGATCATGGTTTTGATATTGTTGGACTGCGGCGATAACAGTTCCAAAAAGCAGATGGCTCCCAGTATAACCGTCTACACGGCGTTAGAGAGCGAGCTTGTCACCGAATACCTGAAGTCTTTCACCAAACACCACCCCGACATTAACGTGAGGATCATCCGCGAGTCGACGGGCATCATCACCGCGCGCCTTTTGGCCGAGAAGGGCAATCCGCAGGCGGACGTGGTCTGGGGTACGGCGGCCTCTTCCATGCTGATCCTCGACGAGCAGGGGTTGCTTGAACCGTACGCGCCCAAAGGGCTTGAACAGATTTTGCCGCAGTTCAAGTCCGAAAAGCCGGTCCCGACATGGGTTGGCATGACTGCCTGGGAGACCGCGTTTGTGGTCAATACCGTGGAAATCGCCAAGCTCGGGATAAGCGCATCCGATATAAAGGGGTACGAGGACCTCCTGCGCCCGCAGCTCAGGGGGCAGGTTACAATGCCCAACCCCAACTCCTCCGGCACCGGCCTGCTCACCGTAGCCGGCGTATTGCAACTGCGCGGCAGGGACGGCGAGGCAGGGTGGGAGTATCTTACGCGGTTGCACGACAACATCAAACAGTACACCCACTCCGGCTCAAAACCCGCCCGTATGGCCGGCTCCGGCGAGTGCGTAGTGGGCGTAAGTTTCGGCTACGCCGGAATAAGCCAGAAACAGAAGGGCGCCCCGGTGGAAATAGTGTTCCCCGCCGAAGGTTCCGGCTGGGACCTGGAAGCCAACGCGCTTATAAGGAAACCCGGAATCAGCTCCTCGGCCAAAATATTTTTGGATTGGGCGATATCGGACGATGCCATGAACTCGTACAGGGTGAGCTACCCCATAATAACGAACGGCAAGGGCGGCAATTACGAGGGCTTTGACGGCGACCCGATAAAGCAGCTTATACCGAATGATTTGGGCTGGATAGCCGGCAACCGAGAGTCAATCCTCGAAAAGTGGGTATCGAAGTTCGACGGGAAAACGGAGAGCCGCTGATGAGTTTTCTGGAAATCAGAAAAGTAACCAAACGCTACGGTACCCAAACCGTGCTGAACGATGTCAGCGCCAGCATTGACCGGGGTGAATTCGTATGCATCCTCGGCCCGTCCGGCTGCGGCAAGACCACGCTTTTGCGCATAATCGCCGGGCTGGAAACGGCTGACGCGGGGCAGGTATTCATAGACCGCATGGAGTGTACATTCCTCCCGCCGTCAAAGCGTGACTTCGGTATCGTCTTTCAGTCCTACGCCCTTTTTCCCAATATGACCGTGCGCGAAAACATCATGTTCGGGCTCAGGCAGAAGAAGGAGATGACGCAGGCTGTCCGCGAGAAGAAAGTGCATGAGATGCTTGACCTTGTTGAGATGGGCGAGCATTGCGGCAAATATCCGAGGCAGCTGTCGGGAGGGCAGCAGCAGCGCACGGCCATTGCCAGAGCGCTTGCGCTGTCGCCGTCGTACCTGCTGCTTGATGAGCCGCTGTCTGCGCTTGATGCCAAAGTGCGCGCCAAGCTGCGTGCCGAGATCCGCGCGTTGCAGCGCAAAATAGGCATCACCACAATAATGGTAACTCACGATCAGGAGGAGGCGCTCACAATGGCCGACAGGATCATGGTTATGAACCGGGCCGTGATCGAGCAGGTCGGCAAGCCCGGCGAGATATACAATAAACCACAAACGCGCTTTGTCGCGGATTTCATAGGCAGCATGAACTTTTACGGCGACGGCGGCAAAACGCGCGGCATCAGGCCGGAAAAGATCAGGGTTGTCGGCATGGCCGATGACCATAACGTCAGGGCGCGGGTGCGGGAGGTAGAGTTTAAGGGCGCGTTTACGCGCATCTACAGCGTAGCCCTCAATACGGCCGATGAATTTTTTGTAGATGTGCCATCGGACCGTGTCGACAGCATGAAGCTCGGACGCGACTCAACGCTCTGCCTGCAGATACCGGATGAACACACCGTATGCTACAGCATAGCCGGATGACAGGCGGACGGTGACACGGTATTCGCTCAGGCGCCGCCTGGTACGTTTCAGCGCCGCGCACTTCGGTGTGCTGTTCTTCGTACTCGCCGCGTTTACCGTAGTCTTTATACTGCCGCTTTTGTCCCTCTTCTCGCAGGCGTTCACGAATGACGCCGGAGTCTGGGCTGGTCTTGCGAACTATAAAAGGTACTTCAGCAGCCCTGCGCTGAGTGTGTCGGTGTGGAATACCGTACACATATCGTTGCTGACGACCCTCTTCAGTACCACGCTCGGATTTTTCTACGCCTACGCCGTAACGCGCACCGCCATCCCCGGAAAGAAGATTTTTACATACGCCGCGCTGCTGCCGATATTTATCCCTACGGTAGTTCAGGCGCTTGGGTTGGTCTACATTTTCGGGCGTCAGGGCATCATTACGCAGTTAGGCTTCGATATATCGCTGTACGGGCGCAACGGCATAGTAATAGCCGAGACTATCTACACATTCCCTTCGGCGTTTTTGCTGTTTTATACGGCGTTTCAATTTGTTGACGGCAGGCTGTATGAGGTTTGCAATGTGATGGGCGTCAAACCGCTTAAATGTTTTTTTCATGTGACGCTGCCGGAGATGAAGTACGCGATAGTCAACGCTGTTTTCGTATGCTTCACGCTGGCGTTTACCGATTTCGGCGCGCCGAAAGTTATAGGCGGGAATTACAATGTACTGGCAACGGATGTGTATAAACAGGTTGCCGGCCAGTTTAACATGAGCATGGGCGCGGTGGTTGGTACGCTGCTTCTGATCCCTGCCGTCCTGTCGTTTATCGTTGGGCGGTTTATATCAACGCATAATTCAGGGGCCATGAGCGCGAAAACAACGGCGCTCACAATTAAGGAAAACCGGCTCCGCGATATGCTGTATTTTATCCTGTGTGCGGCAGTATCGGCAAGTTTCCTCTTTTTAGTCGCTGCGCTGTGCGTAGGCGCGTTTACCGCGTTTTATCCGTACGACATGAGCTTTACGCTGAAATATTTTACGTTTACCGAGTCGAGGGGCGGGCTTCAGGCGTTTTTTAACTCAATAAGCATGAGCGCCCTTACGGCGTTTTTCGGGACGGTGTTTGTTTTTCTCGCCGCGTATATGATAGAGAAGACAGATGGGTACGGACTGCTGACGAAGTACGGCAAACTGTTATCGCTCCTGCCGCTCGCGGTACCGGGTATGGTTATTGGCATATCCTACATTTTCTTTTTCAACTCGCCGGCGAATCCGTTGAATTTTATCTATGGCACGGTAGCGATATTGGTACTGTCAAATATAGTTCACTATTTTTCTGTACCGTATCTTACAGCGGCCGGTGCGTTCAAAAAGTTAGACAAGGAGTTCGAGATCGTAGCCGAGAGCATGAAAATCCCGCGCTGGCAAACATTTTTCCGTGTCAGCATACCACTGTCGGCAAACGCTGTCGCTGAGGTCGCGATGTACCTGTTCGTCAATTCCATGGTAACCGTATCGGCGCTTGTCTTTCTGTTCAGCGCCGATTTCAAGATAGCGGCGGTGGCGATTACCCATATGGAAGAGGCCGGGGAGAACAGCCAGGCCGCCGCGATGAGCATATTGATAATTATCGTCAACATAATAGTAAGGGCGCTGTACGAATTGGTTATAAAGTTCAATAAACATAAACAATCGGCAAGGGAGAGTATGTAATATGAGCCGCAGAATCAGCACAATTATCCTCGACTGGGCGGGAACAACGGTCGACTACGGATGTTTCGCGCCTGTCAACGCCTTCATTTCCGCGTTTAATGATTTCGGCATCAGGGCCGGCATTGAGGAGACCCGCGCGCCTATGGGTATGGCGAAACGGGCACATATCGAAAAAATGCTGGAGTCTCCCGGTATTGCCGGTCAATGGCGGGCGAAGTACGGCAGGAGCCATACCGACAATGATGTAGCCGATATCTACGAACGCTTTGAACCCGCGCTGTTTAAGGTATTGACGCAGCACGCCTCACCCATACCCGGCGCTGTTGACGCTGTGGCAAAGATCAGGAGCATGGGTATCGGCATCGGATCGACGACCGGCTATACTAAGGCGATGATGGATGTCGTGGCGCCAGCGGCAAAAAAAAATGGGTATGCCCCGGATTGTCTGGTATGTCCGGAGGATGCCGGAGGAAAAGGGCGGCCGTATCCGTTTATGCTTTGGCGCAATCTGGAAATTTTGGGAGTGATGTCGGTACGCAGCGTGCTGAAGGTTGGTGATACGGTCGCGGATATGGAAGAGGGGAAGAATGCCGGCTGTCTTACTGTGGGCGTGCTGAAAGGTTCAAGCCTGCAGGGGTTGAGCGAGGACGAAACGGCAGGTATGAGCGGAACGGAACTGTCGCAGCTTATGGAGATGACAAGGAGCAGGTATATGGACGCGGGTGCGGACTGCGTGATCGGTGAGATCAGCGCGCTGCCCGCACTTATAGAATCGATGAACAGTTAATATCAACTGTAGGTTCACCGATTAAATATTATACCTGCGCCGCCCTGAAACATCACGGCTGCCGTGCCGTTGCAGGGCATTGCTTTAATTGGTGAATCAATAATTTAATAAAAACATTTTACAATGTAATAAGGAGCGCCTTATGTACGAATTTATTCCCGATAACCCCTACCTGCTTCTGACGCCGGGCCCGCTGTCATCGTCGAAATCAGTACGCAACGCGCTGCTGAGGGATTGGTGCACGTGGGATGCGGACTATAACGAGAACATAGTTCAGAACATCCGCCGCCGTTTAGTCAAAATGGCATCGGCCAAAAAAACGGATGACTATACGGTGATACTTATGCAGGGCAGCGGCTCATTCTCCGTCGAAGCGGTTTTGGGGACAACGGTGCCGCAGGACGGCAAGGTATTGATACTCACCAACGGCGCGTACGGCGAGCGCATGGTCAAAATGGCAAAGGTTCTGAAACTGAACCACGTAGTTTACCCATGCCCAGAAACGGCAGCGCCCGATCCGGAGATAGTATCGTTGAGCATTGATAACAACCCGGACATCACGCACGTGGCGTTTGTCCACTGCGAAACGACAACGGGGATGCTGAATCCGCTGCCGGAGCTTTCCCGCGTTGTCAAGCAGCGCGATAAAGTGCTGATCGTAGACGCCATGAGCTCGTTTGGGGGGATACCCATCGATATGGCCGATTACGGCATCGACTATCTGATAAGCTCGTCGAACAAATGCGTACAGGGCGTACCCGGCTTCGCGTTTACGGTAGCGAAGAGGGCGGAGTTCGCGAGGTGCGAGGGCAACGCGCGGTCGCTCTGCTTAGACTTGTACGACCAGTGGAAGGGAATGGACGGATCGGGCAAGTGGCGCTACACCTCCCCCACGCACATAGTGCGGGCGTTTTATCAGGCGATGGACGAGTTAGAGTCCGAGGGCGGGGTCGAGGCGCGTTTCAGGAGGTATTCCGAGAATCAGCGGATTCTGGTCGAAGGGATGGCGGAAATAGGCTTTAAAGCCTTGCTGCCCAAGGAGTTACAGTCGCCGATAATCACCTCGTTCCTCTATCCCGACCCCAAATTCTGCTTCAAAACGTTCTACGAGGCGGTAAAAAAGCGCGGATTTGTCCTCTATCCTGGCAAAATATCGCAGGCGGACACATTCAGGATAGGGAATATAGGTGAGGTTTACCCTTATGACATCCGAAAATTGCTGGAGGTTATTAAAGAGTGCCGCTGATATAAGCTGATTTCGGACAGGTAACGCACACGGAATAACCGTTTTTGGCTCCGGTGCGGCCCTGATTCCGCCGCCCGCCCCCCATCCGCGGATTAGGAGGAGTGGGGCGGAATCCCCCAAACGGCCCCAAAAACGCCATTTTTCGGGGGTTGGTAATTTTTTTTGAAAAAAATGAAAAAAAAGCTTGCATTTCAGAAAAAAATGTGGTATATTTATAGGGCTATGACGAAAGTGCCTCCCCTAATAAGACGGCAAGTACGGTAGCGATAACAGAGTCGCATAGAATACTATCATCAAAACGAAGTATATATCCGCTCT
>WQTH01000053.1 GCA_009786415.1 Chitinispirillia bacterium
ATCATAGCGGGCATTGGGCTTGCGACCATGCTCCCCACGGCAACCGGGGAAGCGGCAATACTCGACTCGAAGTTCTTCGGCGTAGCGATACTTATGGTGCTAATCAACAACATCATAGCCCCGCCGCTGCAATCCATACTGTTCGAGAGCAACAGGAAAGGGACGCGCAAAGATGTGCAGGTTCACGACAACGTGATCACGCCCATTACCATCGCGTCGCGCAAGATGACGGAGTTCCTTGTGCAGCGCATCCTCGCGGCGTTCCGCTCGGAGGGGTTCTTCAGCCACACAATACAGGAGGGCACGTACACCGTCTACCACCTGCGCAAGAACGATATGCACATTGCTCTGCACGCAGAGGAGACGCGGCTGATATTCGAGTCCGACGCGAAAGACGTGACATTCATCAAGACCATCGCCTACGAGACGCTCTTGCAGATAAACGATATTGTATCGAGCGTAAAAGACCTGATAAACCCGGAAAATATGCTGAAAGAGATCAGCAAGACACCGGACACCAGACACCTCAAGGCGGCGGTTGCGGCGGCCGACGGCGCCGACTCCAAGGCAGCAGCACCCGCTAACGGCGAGAGCGCCGCGCCCCAAGCCGACACGACGCGCAAGATGGACGCCGGAGAGATAAAAAAAGCCCTCACGCAGGGCAGCATTATCCCCACCCTCACGGCCAAATCGAAGCGCGAGGTCATCGAGAAACTGATCGGCATACTGCACAGCGAGGGCTTGGTCGAAAAGAGCGACGAGGCCATAAACGCGGTGATGGACCGCGAGGCGTCAATGAGCACAGGCATGCAGTGCGGCATAGCCCTGCCCCACGCGAGAACAGACGCGGTAGACAAAATAACAGTAGCGGTAGGATTAGCCCCCAAAGGCATAGATTACCAGTCGCTCGACGGCGAGCCGTCAACAATATTCGTGCTGATCCTCTCCCCCTTGAACTCAGACAGCCCGCACATACAGTTCTTAGCCAACATCTCTTCGCTGCTGAACACAGAGGAGAACCGCGCGGCGCTCCTGGAATGTAACACGCAGGAACAGATATACAATTTCTTTAAGGGCGGGTTGAAGTCGTAATTCATAGCGGGCGGCCGGAAACGGCCGCCCCATATACTCTATTTCTTTGTCAAAACAACGGTACCCCCATAATACACCGGCTCCGAAAAATCCACAAGCTCTTTCCTCTCCTCCTTAACCGTAAACAGATTGCTCGCAAAATCCNCCCGCCCCGCAGTAACCGCCGGAATCATATCGGGGAAATCCATCACCTCGATCTCCAAACCGTACCCGCGTTCCCGCGCAAACCTCCGGGCCAATTCCACGTCAAACCCAACAAGCTTCTCCGCCTCGCCCTCCCCGGTCTTATAGGAGAAAGGCTCATCGCAGTCCGAAGTGGCAAACTTAATATTACGCCCCGTACCTAGTTCAATCTCGGGCATTTCCGGCACCAGCGGCGAGTCTATCCACCGTTTTATCATATCTTCATAGGTTCCGTCTATGCGTATTTTTTGAAGCAGCGCGTTGAATTCGTCGCGCAGCTTGCCGTCATCCGTCTTGCTGAATATCGAGGCGTAGTTTTCGATGTCTACCGGCGGGTATAGCACGATGAGCGCAGGATTGTTGGCCGCAGCTTTTCTGGCGATTGGCTCTTCAAGGAGCGTCGCATCGGCCTCGCCGTTCACAACCGCCTCCACTACCTCGGCGGCGCTGTTGTAGTACCGGCAGAGCTTGGCCCCAATGGTGTTGCGCGCCACGCCTTCAAACGACGACCCGCTCAATATGGCGAACGACTTGTCGGCGAAATCTTCGACCTTGAATACCTGCGGCGCGGACTCCTGCTCCGCAGCGGGCTTATCCCGGCCGCATCCGGTAAACGAAAGTGAGAGCGTGAGCGTCAAAAGCGTAATGACAACGGTTTTTGCTGCGGCAGGATATGTGGCTGGCATAGTGCGATTTATCCCCTTTAATAATATATAATATAATAAAAAAATGCGCGATTTGCACAATATATACAATATTTCTATAGATAATCCGCGAATTATACTGTTTGGGGGGTGTTTTGGGATTAAATTTGGCACTAATATTAATATTGATATTATTACGATTTGGCATAAATTATATTATGTATCAATTTGAAGGCCGGATTGACCTTGCCTGGGCCTTGATCAGGGCTATTTCAGAATATTATTGTATGAACGGGATTAAACCGTATCGGAGGCTGCTGTGAACTCGTTAAAGACTACTATGCTGCTTGCCACACTGGCCGTCCTGCTTATGACCGCCGGTTACTACATAGGCGATTCCATAGACGGTTCGGGCGGTTCCATGAAGTGGGCGGTCATCGCGTTTGCCGCCGCTATGGCGATGAATTTCGTCTCGTTTTGGTTCTCGGACAAGATTGTTTTGAAGGTCTGCAAAGCGCAGGAGATAGGCCGGGCCGACTCGCCGCAGCTGTACGGCATTGTGGAGCGGCTTGCCGCAAAGGCGCGTATGCCCATGCCTAAGGTGTATGTCATCCCCGAAAATNCCCCCAACGCTTTCGCGACAGGCCGCAGCCCCTCACACGCCGCCGTAGCCGCGACCTACGGGATTTTGAAAATACTTAGCATGGAGGAGCTTGAGGGGGTGATGGCGCACGAACTGTCTCACGTAAAGAACCGCGACACTCTCATAAGCACCATAGCGGCAACGCTTGGCGGCGCGATAGGCTTTCTGGCGCGGATATTCATGTATGCCCCCCGCGGCGGCAACAGGGACGGCAAGAGCCAGTTGATCGGCATACTTATTACGGTAATCGTCGCCCCGATAGCCGCCATGATGATCCAGATGGCGGTGTCGCGCAGCCGCGAGTACATAGCCGACGAATCCGGCGCGCGTATGTGCGGCAACCCAAACGCGCTGGCCAGCGCATTAGAAAAGCTCCAAAGAGGCGTAACCGCAATGCCCATGGAGACGACGGGCAACCCGGCGATGTCGCATATGTTCATAATAAACCCGTTTAAGAGGGATATGCTGGCAAGGCTCTTCAGTACGCACCCGCCCACCGAGGAGCGGGTCATGCGGCTCAGGGATATGCGGATTTAAGCCGTCGCAACCGGCATCCCGTACTGGGTGCCGGATTGTATGTCTATCTCAAACCCCGTACCTACCCCAACGCACTCTATATTGGCGCCCTGTTTGGCGATGATCTCATTTGCGTCGCGGACGATAAGGTCCATTTGGTCATCCGTGCGCCGTGTATTTATGTGGAACAGGCCGAGCCGCTTGACATCCGCCGCGAGCGCGAGCTTTACGGCGTCGGTGTACTTGGAGTGCCCCCACGACTCGTACTGTTTGTACTCCTCGTTGGTGTACTCCCCGTCGTGGATAAGCAGGTCGGCGCCGGCGCAGAGCTCCTCGAAGTAGCCGGGGTCGCCGCCCAGTTTGCCGTACTCAAGCTCGTTGTCGGTAAGGAACACAAACGACGCGCCCCGCTCCTCCACGCGGTAGCCGCAGCCGCCGTTGGGGTGGTTGAGGCGTATGGGGGTGAACTTGAGCGCGCCTATAGTAAACTGCGAGGCCGAGACCTCGTGAAAAACGATCTCGGATGGAAGCGCGCTGAAATCCACCGGGAAGTACGGCCCGCGCATCAGTTTGCGGATGGCGGTCTCAAGCGAATCGTTGGCGCAGGGGCAGCCGTAAATATGTATCGTGGCCCGCTCGTTGTATATGGGCGAGAAGTACGGAAACCCCACGATGTGGTCGAGATGGGCGTGCGTGCAGACAAGGTGGATGACCTTTTCGTGCGCCTCGGCAAACTGGCTCCCGAAATCGCGTATTCCCGTCCCCGCGTCCAAAACCACGAGGTCGCCCTTAGACGATTCTAACTCAACACAACTGGTATCGCCGCCGTAGCGGACGAATTCGGGGCCATTTGCCGGAAATGAGCCACGCGATCCCCAACATTTTATGCGCATAGGTTACCGTTTTTTGGTTTTTAGGTGTATTGATGGTTCCCGTCTCTTATCTTATATATATAAATTACGTAACGGACAGGCGGTTCGCAAGTAAAATTTTAAAAAGGTAGCGAGAAACGGTGCGCCGGGCCACAAAAATGGGATATCTAATTTTTGACGCACCGCACCGCGAGCCCTTCAACCCTGCGGATGTGGTTTTCCAGCAGATTCTCGCTGTCTGTTCTGAGGTTCCGGTACCAGGCGTTGCGGCCCCCGGTTGCCGTGGAACTCCACCACAGGCCCTCCTCTCCAAGGCTGTAGAACCTGCCGGTTTTGAAACGGTGGCCGCCGGGCAGGGCCGTAAAGCCGAACTCGTCGGTACCGTTCCACAGCGTTTTCGATTTGAGCGCCTTGCCCACGGCGCTGTCTCCCACCGCCTTAACCAAATCGCCCCACTCGGCGCGGCTTGGCAGACGCCACCCGGCGGGACAGGCGGCCATCGCCGTGTTCCAGTCGTAGAGGCGCCCGGATCTTTTGCAGTTGCTTTCGGTGTTGTTGTAGCACCATGAGCCAACTGTGTCAAAATCGAGATTTTCCGCCATCCAGACCCTTTCCCCTATTTTCACCGTGCGGTACGTTTTTTCGTCCCGCTGGTCTGTAAAAGTACCGCCTGGCTCCTGCGCGGCGGCGAGGGTGCAGAGGGCGGCCAACATAACCGTCAAGATTCTCTTCACTGCGTTTTCTCCGTGTAAGCGTTTTTGTTATTACCCGACAGAGCTATAGGACTATGGATAAATATACATTAGCGGCATCTGCGGCGTCAATGGGAAGATCGCTTTTGATTTTTGATTTTGATTTCATCCCCCCCATTATGTATATTATTTAATCGTGGAATCTATAATACTTTTGCCGTTTTTAGCCATCAAACAGGAAAGAAAGACATAAATGCCAAACGCGGTAATAGTGGGTACCCAGTGGGGCGACGAGGGTAAGGCCAAGGTAATTGATTACCTTACGGACAAATCGGACGTCATAATCCGCTTTCAGGGCGGGTCCAACGCGGGGCACACGGTGATTGTGGACGGGCGCAAGTTCGTGTTTCACCTTGTGCCGTCGGGGGTTATAAGCCCCGGCAAGGTGTGCGTGGTGGGCAACGGCGTGGTTGTGGACGCCGAGCAGTTTCTGGCGGAGGTCGACGAGCTTGAGGCCGGCGGGATATCGGTCAGCGGGCGGCTTTTTGTATCCGACCTTGCGCNCCTTGTTCTCCCCTACCACAAGGCGCTCGACAGCGCCTCCGAGACCGGGTTAGGCGCGGGGAAGATAGGCACCACGGGGCGCGGCATAGGGCCGGCGTACGCCGACAAGGTCTCGCGCGCCGGTGTGCGGGCGGGGGATCTCTGCGACTGGGAGCTTTTCTGCGCAAAATTCAGGGACGGNTTTAGCGTGGCAAAGCGCAAGGTTGAGGCGCTGCACGGCGCGGCGTTCGGGCTTGATGAGGGGGAAATACTTGAGCGCTACCGGTACATACGCGAGCGGATGCTGCCTTTCATCAAAGATACCGCTTTTTACATTTTCGAGGCGGAGCGCGCTGGCAAGCGGCTGCTTTTTGAGGGGGCGCAGGGCACGTTTTTGGATATTGACCACGGCACGTACCCCTACGTTACGTCGTCCAACACCGTTTCGGGGTGCGCGTGCACCGGCGCGGGCGTGGGGCCGCTGAGCATCAACCATTGCGTAGGCATAGTCAAAGCCTACACTACCCGCGTGGGCAACGGGCCGTTCCCCACCGAGCTCAACGACGCGACAGGCGAGGCGCTGCAGCGCGAGGGGCACGAGTTCGGCTCCACCACCGGGCGCCCGCGGCGGTGCGGATGGTTCGACAGCGTCATGGTGCGCAAATCGATACAGCTTAACGGGATTACGAGGCTCGCGTTCACAAAGCTTGACGTTTTGAACGGGCTTGACGAGATAAAGGTCTGTACGCATTACGAGATAGACGGCGGGCGCGTTGAGCAGTGGCCGTCGGCGCTGCACCGGCTTGACCAGGTAGTACCGGTTTACGAGACCCTGCCGGGGNGGAAGAGCGACATTCGCGGATGCAAAAAGTTTTCGGACCTGCCGGCGAAAGCCGCAGCATACATCAACAGGCTGCGCGAGCTATGTTACGGCGTGCCGGCGCTTATCGTGTCGGTAGGGCCGGACCGGGCGGAGACTATTGAGGTGGATCCGATTTAACGGGCGGGAAACAGAATAATCGTTGGATTTGTATTGCTGATTGTCAGAACGGAAATTAATCCATATCAGACAATGACGGTGCCGGATGGTGAAAATAATCATTGATATTTATTATAATGGATGAGGTTTACATTAATGTACAGAACATTTTTGCACAGCAAGATTCGGGATGTGCGGATTACCGGCACCAATCTTGAGTACGAGGGCAGCATTACCATTGATGCCGACTACCTCGACAGGGCCAGTATGCTGCCGGGCGAGCAGGTGGACGTACTGAACGTGGAGAACGGAACGCGGCTGACGACCTACATAATAAAGGGCGAGCGCGGGTCGGGGATCATGGAACTCAACGGGCCGGCGGCGCGGCAGGGTACGGTCGGCGACCGGATCATGGTGCTCACGTACGCCAAGCTCACGCCCGACGAGATCGCTTCGCACAAGCCGGTTATCATAAGCGTCGGGAATTCGCAGAAAGGCGACTGAGGCGCATGCGCAATCTGGCAATGTTCGGCGCTGTCCTGCTGATACTCTCCGTATCGCTGCTCATCGGCGTATCGCGCTATAAGGTTGCCGTTAAAGGGGAGGATTGGAAGACGAAAGAGTGGATGGCGGAGCATGGACGGTCCGCGTACGCCGCGCCGCCGCGGGAGGAGGCACCGGCACAGCCGTCAGCACAAACACCCGTACAGACGCCGGAGCGGACGCGGCAAAATACACGGCAGGACAAGCGGCAGGAGACGCGGCAAGAAACGCCGCAGCCGGCGGCGGCGCTGCCGGAGCATTACATACAGGTGCTCAACGGCTCCAACATAAACCGCGCGGCCAAGCGCATGACCGATCTGCTTCGGGAGCGCAATCCGGGGTTTGATATTGATGAAAAGATATACAGCCTGCCGCTGCGGAACTATCCGTCCACGATGATCATATCGCGGGATAAAGATATGCGCATCGCGAACGAGATAGAGAAGCATTTGAAAACGGGCAAGGTGCTGCTGGTGCGGAACAACGAGCAGCATACGGTAACCGTTATTGTGGGGCACGACTTTCAGGATATTGAAAAGAGGCTTAAATAGGCGTGAAAGGATTTGCGGTATGAATAAGAAAAGCACGGGTACGAAAAAAGAGAAGCCTCTGGCGGGCAAAGAACTGGTAGACGCCATTGTGGCGGCGCTTGAGGAGAAACTGGCCGAGCGGGTCGTAATTATCAACCTGAAAGAGGTGTCGAGCATCGCGGACTGGTTCATAATCTGCCAGGGCGACAACACGTCGCACACGTCGGCTATCGCAAGCGGAGTAATCGGCACACTGAAGGACAAGCACAAGACCGCGCCGTGGCACAACGAGGGCGTGGAGGACGGGCGGTGGGCGCTTATAGATTATACGGACGTTGTAGTCCACGTGATGCTGCCGGACGTAAGGCAAATGTACGATTTGGAATCTCTGTGGATCAAAAAGACGGAATCACAGCCGGATAAGGCGCAGGGATAGCGTTGATAACACAATGTGAAGATGACGCGAACGCCGCCATACCTCACTTACCTGTTCTTATTAAAATGCTCCGCGAGCGTATCGAGCTGGCCCTTTGACGCCTTGACCTTCGGCCCTTTCATCCCCGCGACGTTGCCCATATTTTTCATGGAGAGGGATATGCGGCGCTTCTTCGTATCTACCTTTAGTATGCGCACGTCTACCCTGTCGCCCACCGATACCACCTGATCCGGAGTTTCTACATATTCGTCGGCAAGCTGCGATATGTGTATCAGCCCGTCGCACACGGCGTTGATGTTTACGAACACGCCGAACTGGGTGATGTTCGTTACCTTGCCTGATACTACCGCGCCCTCTTTTACATCAACAAGCTTCATCTTCTTTTTGGATTTCTGCGAGACGATGCCGAGGTAACGCTGGGCGGCCTGTATCTGCGAGACGATTTTGCTTTGCGTGTACGTGCGCTGCAACTGGTCGTCTATGCTGTACGAGTGCAATATCTCGGGGTTCGCCACGATTGTTTCGTGAGAGACAGTGAGATCGTTTACCACCTGCTCAAGGAACGGGAACTGGTCGGGGTGCAGCGTCGAGCGGTCGAACGGGTCTTCGGCGTTGGGTATGAGCACGAACCCGGCGATGTTGCTGAACGCCGTTTCCGTCATGCCCTTTACTTTGAGCAGGTCGTTTTTGGCCTCCACCGGCTCGGCGGCGTCAAAAGTTTTGATGGCGGCGATAAGCTCTTTGGGCAGGCAGCGGAAACGCGAAAGCGGCGAGTCGGCGATATCTTTGACCGATATGCCTTCCAAAAGCCGCGCGTGTTCGAGGACTCTGCCGGCCGCCGCGAGGAACTTGCTCTCAGAGAGCGCGTCTTGCAACGGGTGCACCGTGTAGTACGAAGCGCCAAGGCGCGTGAGCAGCGTGATTGGCTGCAGGTACGTAATGGCAAGGCAGTAGAGCGATGTCGCGCGGGCGTCAAGCATGGCGAAATCGCGGTGCTTCATGTAGTCGGAGCCGCGTATGTCTGATTTGGCGTTGGGCTTGACCATCGTTACCGTGAATTCGCAGCCGAGGTAGTCACCGGCCTGCTTCAGGAACGCTGGGGGAATTTCGGCCCCGCCCTCGGCGGCCAGAATTTTGGCCGGGCGGTGGCGGTTGAAGAACTGGCGCAGGCGCTCGGTGAGGTATGACCTACCGTCGCCGGGCTTTTTCTCGGCGGTCGCGCCCAAAAATTCCCCGCCGCCGCTCACGGCCACTATGGCAAAATCTTTCTTGGCCGACATATCAACCACAAAAACCGACGGCGCGGCCTGCTCTTTTGCAAAATCCTTCGCGAGCGCGGTTATGACCTCTTTGGCCGCCCACTCCTCCGCTTTCGCCCTTATTCCCTCTTTGACATCCTGCTCGATAGACGGATGCAACAGGCGCGTCCACATATCGTCTATGATTTCAAATATGCAATCTAAGGAGGTAGAGTCCGGGTTTATTATGAAGTGCTGGCGGAAGAGTTCATTTATCCTGAATAACTGCACATTCAACTTGAGTTTTATCAATTTTTCGTCTTCGGCGGCAAAGAACCTCAGCAGGTCTTCGCTTGTGAACTCATCTGCGGGTATCTGCTTGCCAGCATACCGGCCGTACTTTTCGTCTTTACGGTTTTTGGGGATTATTTCGAAGAAGCCGTCGTCGTGCAGGAATTCCCGCGCCATGGTTCTGGCGATGTCGTCGTAGGCGAACCGCTCGGCGAGCAGGTCTTTTACCGCCTGTATGACGTCGGCGGTGGTCTTGAGGGAGGGGTCCTTGCCAACATAGGAGGCGGCGAGTTCTTCTATGGGCGTAACCTCTTCCGTCTGGGCGGCTATCAGGTCGGCCAGTTCGTCTATCCCCTTCCTGGCGGCCAGCTGCCCCTTGCTGCGCGGATTGGGACGCAGGGGGATGAGTATGTCATCCAGCACGTGGGTGTCGGTAACCAAGCCCAAACGCTTTTCGAGCGCGGGGGTCAGCTTCCCGATCTTCTTGTAGGCGTTGGCTACGAGTTTGCGCTTCGCCTCAAGCTTTACCATGGCGTCTAAGTAGCCGTACACCTCCCAGAGCGCAGAGATGTCCAAATACGCGGACACCTCCCGGTTGTACTCCGCAAGGTAGTACGGGGAGTCACCTTTCTCATAGGCTGAGCAGAGAAAGTCCGCCATTTCCTGGGACAGGGCCCATTTTTCGCCGATTTGTTTTGAATACTCTATCATTCGCGGTATTTTTGAGGCGTTAAATGTTTTTTAGTCTTATAAATATATATAATGGCAGGCCGGTGTACAATATTTTTTTAAAAAAAATTGGAGGCCCCGGTCCAGCCGAAGCCCCCTCTTTTGAATCCCACCACCCGGATGGGATTCCGGATACCCTAAAATTACTCCGCCTTTTTCTTGGCAGCCCGCTTCTTGGAAGCCCTTTTCTTGGCAACCTTCTTCGCGGCGGCCTTCTTAGCCGGCGCAGCCTTCTTCGCGACCTTCTTCTTCGCGATCTTCTTCTTCGCGACCTTTTTCTTAGCAGCCTTCTTCGCGACAGCCTTCTTAGCCGGCGCGGCCTTCTTCTTCGCGACCTTCTTCTTCGCGACCTTCTTCTTTGCTGCCTTCTTTACTCCAGCCATCTACAACCTCCTTATAAAAAGATTAAAAAAAGGGTTAAATTAAAACATCAAAAAAAGTTCGGTTTTATCGGCCCCTCAACAGTAAGCTTCTTTATTATGGCTACGGCCTCCGCCGGATCGTCCGTCATGGGCATTAGGTCCATGTCAGTGTCGGAGATGTACTTCTCACCCAGCATTGTCTTTCTTATCCAGTCTATCATTTCTTTCCAAAACTCTTTGCCCATAAGAACAAGCGGCATCGGGCTGACCTTTTCGGTCTGAACAAGCGTGAGCGTTTCAAACAGTTCGTCAAGCGTACCGAATCCGCCGGGCATAATGATTACCGCGGAGGTATACTTGAGAAACATTACCTTGCGGACAAAGAAATGACGGAAAGTGAGCATCGTTTTTATGTAGGGATTGGCGAACTGTTCGAACGGAAGCTGGATGTTGAGACCTATAGAGGGCGTTTTACCGATCTCGTGCGCNCCCTTGTTGGCCGCCTCCATTATGCCGGGACCGCCGCCTGAGATTACACCGTAGCCCGCCTGCGCGACCGCTCGCGCCGTCTCAACCGCCATCTTGTAGTGAGGATGATCTTCCGGTGTACGGGCGCTACCGAAGATAGTAACGCACGGGCCGACGCTCGAAAGGGTCTCAAACCCCTCTACAAACTCCGACATGATCCGAAATATCCTCCAGACATCCTCGTTGTTCATGCCGTAAACCGGATCGTTTCCTGCCATGCTTCCACTCCATTAAGATTAAAAAAAATTTAGTACAACTTTCTGCCTCTAAATTAAATTATATTATAATTGTTTTCAACTTTTCTACCATAAAATTAAAATTTTTTATTTTTTTTATAGGGCGATAATCCGAAAACATTTGATTTTGATTGACAAATGATAATAAGTAAAATAAAAAAAGTATTAATAATAAAGGAAATTTTAATTTTTTTGATTAGCATGATATATTTTTTAATCATTAACCTATAGGACGGTAACTATGGCAGAAAATTCGGCAATACAACGCCTGAGAGAGGTCTGCGCGGAATTGGAGCTGCCTCCGCCGCCGGATTTTGTATTCGTAGACACGGCTTCGCAGACGCTCTTCCGGTACAAAGAGGGGGCGCTTGCGCTTACATGCCGAGTGTCAACGTCGCGCTTCGGCATCGGAAATAAGGACGGATCCTACATGACGCCGCTCGGTCTGCATCGCGTAGAACACAAGATAGGCGACAGCGCGCAGCCCTGGACTATCTTCGAAAGCCGTGAGGATACGGGCGTGATATGGACCGAAGGCATGAACGAAGAGAACCAGATACTCTCGCGGATAATACGCCTGCGCGGACTGCAGCCGGGCGTTAACGCCGGGCCCGGCATAGATTCCTACGAGCGCTACATCTACATCCACGGCACCAATAACGAGAAAATGATAGGCACACCCATGTCGCACGGATGCGTCTGCATGAAGAACGACGATGTAATCAACCTGTATAACATGATAGAGGAGGGAACGCTTGTCTACATCAATTAATATTAAAGGTACGGAGTGCCGCACAATCCACTTTGCGGGGATATTCGGCAGCGGAATGAGCGCCATAGCCCAATNCCTCGCCAATACCGGCGTATGTATAAGCGGATCGGACAGGCTTACCGATTCGCCCGACTCGGCGAAGGTCAAAGAGGCCCTGCTCTCGTGCGGATGCTCGATACATCCGCAAAACGGCAGCGGTATAACTAAAGATACGGGCGCGGTGTGCGTATCAACGGCTATAGAAGAGGATAACCCGGACATCGCGGCCGCCAGAAGATTCAACATACCCGTTCTGCACCGTTCAGACGTACTCGCAGCCATCGTACAGAGGCAAAAGAGTATAGCAGTAGCCGGTACAAGCGGAAAATCTACCGTCACGGCAATGATTTTTGAGCTGCTCACGGCGTGCGGAATGTCTCCGTCGCTAATAAGCGGCGCCGCGCTGCGCAGTTTGGAAGAGAAAGGAATGTTCGGCAACGCGTTCTGCGGCGATTCAGAACTATTGGTGATAGAAGCCGACGAAAGCGACGGCACTCTGATCAAATACTCNCCCTACGCGAGCGTCATCCTCAACATATCTAAGGACCACAAGCCCGAAGAAGAGGTCCTGGCGATGTTCAAGCAGATTATCGGGCAGTCTAAATGGTCTGCGGTCAACGGAGATGATTCAAAATTAAACAGTTTGAGCGCGTCGTCGCGGTTTGGGTTCGGGGATAAAGCGGATTTTAAAGGGAAGATTACCGGCAAGGAGATACTATCTACTATTATTAATATAGAAGGGACGGATTTTAAGCTGCCTGTTCCCGGAGAACACAACGCCGCGAACCTTTTAGCCGCGCTGTGCGTCTGCAAGCATCTTGGGTGCGATAACAACCGCCTTGTTGATGCCGCAGCCAACTATAAAGGTGTGGAAAGGCGCTTCTCGCTCTACCGCAGCGCATCGGGGATAACTGTTATCGATGACTTCGCGCACAATCCCGAAAAGATCCGCGCCGCTGTCAACGCGGCTAAAAATCTCGCGCCAAGACTGATTGCGGTCTACCAGCCGCACGGGTTCGGACCTACGCGGTTCCTTAAGAACGAATACGCGGCAACGTTTAAGGAGATATTCAGGAGCGGCGACACGCTGTGCCTCCTTCCTATATATTATGCTGGCGGTACGGCGGTTAAGGATATATGTTCAGGGGATATTATAGCATTGATGGGCGACATCCCCTTCAACGCCGTCGCCGTCAGGGGTAAGGACGAGGCGATCAACACCATCAAATCATGCGTGCGGGATGATACCTGCGTACTGCTTATGGGGGCGAGGGATCCGTCTTTGTCGCCGTTCGCGAAGAGGATTGTGGACTGTCTGTGTTGAGTTTGAGGTGTGGAGTTTGGAGTTAAAAATAAAAATCACAGTTAAAAACTCCAGACTTCAAACTATCATCCCAACGAGGCTATAAGCGCGTCGATAAGCTCCACAGCCTTATCGTACTCCCCGCGCAGCGTGCACTGCAGCACCCCTTCCACCGCTGCGCCCACAGCCGCGTAACCGGCATACTGCTGCAGGTCTTTGGCCGACGGGCGTATCGCGCCGATGTTGACGGTGGTGATTGCCTGACGCAGCCTCGCCAAACCGGTTTTAAGCGCTATGATATCCACCTCTGTGTGCCGCGCGCCGCCATTGATCTCCCACAGCTGCCTCTCTATGCCGTGCAGGACCGCTTCAAGATGCGCCATGAGCACCGGGTTGTACATCTCTATATATGGGCGGTTCCCGTCCTTTGCCGCGGTCTCCATGTTTTTTGCGGTCTCGGAGAGGTCCATCGCCCCTATGTTGGCCGCCGCGCTCTTGATGGCGTGCACATAGTTTATGTAGAGGCGCAGGTTATTATCGGCGAGCGCTTTTTTAATCTCTGCGGCTTTTTCGTGGCCGTCCTTGCTGAATACGGTGAGCACGCGCAGGTAGTTTTCGGCCCTTCCGCGCACCGTGGCCATACCTTTTTTTACGTCTATCCCCTCTATCATTATATTAACAGGCTCGCCGCTGCCGCTTTCGAACGCGGCAGCCTCTTCATCCGAGAGCTTAACCTGCTTCTCTTTGGGCACCCACTTCTCCAACACGGCGTTGAGCTTCTGCATATCTATCGGCTTGGACAAATATCCGTTGAAGCCGTTTTGCATAAACATCTCCCTGGCGCCGGTAACAGCATTGGCCGTAACAGCGATGATCGGTAGTTTTTCGTAGCGCCTGCCGAGGTTCCTTATGCGCATGGCTGCCTCTATGCCATCCATCTCGGGCATCATGTGGTCCATAAATACCAGATCGTAACTATGCTTCTTAACCATCTCTATGGCTTCCGCGCCGCTGCGGCACGTGTGCACCTTCATGCCATAGCTTGCGAGCAGGCCGTGCGCCACTATCAGGTTCGTGGCAACATCGTCTACCACCAGCGCCAGCGCGCCGCGCGTTGTGAAGTGCGCCGCCGCCACCTCGTCCTCTATATCCTCGCTGGCGCTTACCTTCTGCGGCAGCAGTACTGTAAAGACACTGCCCCTGCCGTACTCCGACTCCACAGATATCCGGCCACCCATGGCCGTAACCAACTTTTTTGTTATGGCAAGGCCAAGCCCGGTGCCTTCAATACCCTTGTTCTTAACCAGATCTATCTGCACGAAATCCTTAAAGAGCCTTTTTATGTCCTCCTGCTTTATCCCCCTGCCGCTGTCGGCCACCTCTATACTGAGGTTCACCGTCTCGCCGTCAACCTTTTCCCACTTGACGTCGAGGGAGACAAAACCCTTTGAGGTATATTTGACGGCGTTGCTCAGGATGTTGAGCATTATCTGGCGGATGCGCACCTCGTCGCCGAAGAGCGCGGTGGGGATGGAGTCGTCTACGTTGACCCTGAACTCAAGCCGCGCGTCCACCGCCCTTACTCCTATTATATTGGTAACATCCTTTACGAGCGTGGACAGGCGGTAGTCCACCGGGGTTATCTCCAACTTTCCGCTCTCTATCTTCGAGAAGTCCAGAATGTCGTTGATGAGCGCGAGCAAGTTTGTACCGGCGGCCTTTACGGTGCGCATGTGCCCCTGCGCGCGCTCCATTACCTGCTCGCGCGTGGCGAGCTCCGCCATGCCGAGTATCGCGTTCATTGGCGTACGTATCTCATGGCTCATCATGGCCAAAAACTCGCTCTTGTAGCGGGATGACGCCTCAAGCGACTCAACGGTATGGCGCAAAGACTTGAGGAAGCCGGCTATAAATACGTTGAACATGATGATTATGAGCGCCATAACCATGAGCATCACCAAAAACAGCACGGTCATTGGCGTCATATAGTCGTTTATGGTATCTGGCATGAAGGCGACCGAGTACCACCCCAGCGCGGGCACGGTGCCTATGGCTATCTTTCCGGTGGGTGCGTCGTAAGTGGCGGTTTCGCCGCTCTCAAGCCTCTGCGCTCTTGTCTGTATTCCCACGCCCGCGTCGCCGAGCTGCTTCTCTATGTGATATTTATTTATGATGAGGCCGGCATCCCTCGCGCCGGTGATCTCCCCCGCCGCGTTAAAGAAGTAGAGCGTAGCCCGCCCCCTGTACTGCTCGTACAACCTGCTGACAAAGGCGGTAACATCTATGCCCACACCCACTATGCCGATGGGCCGCCGCTGCCTGTTTAGCACCGGCGCGCGTATCCACAGCTTGACCACCCCAAGCCCGGGATTGTAATTGATATCGAAGTTGTGCGTTCTGCTACTGTACATAGTGCGGTTGTACCAATAATTTTCGGGCACATCGGGATTGATCTCATAGGGCGGGTTCTTGTCCATATAGAAGAGCTTGTCCTTGTCGTTTATCCAGAAAACCGATTCGGAAATCGCGCCGCGGTAGGAAGCTATCTCCTCAAAAACCATTGTCTCAAGCTCTATATTGCCGGGGTTGGCAAAGTACCGCCCTATGAGCGGCGACTCCGCCATCTTCATTACTATAGTAACCTCGTTGTTTACGGAGGTTTCAAGCTTGATGCGCTCGTTCTCAAGCATCCGCAGGAGCTCGTTGCCCTTGTTGGTGCGTACAATCTGCTGCATGGTAATGGTAAACGCGGAGGTGCACAGCACTATGATAGCCAGAAACATCACCACGGAGAAGACAACGAACTCGTGCATGGAGCGGTGCCGGTTCATGTCCGCCTTTTTCTTTTTGGACGGCACTTCGCCGCGTTCGTCATATTCGTCAGGCTTCATAGCTCTCCGGCTATAGCGGCGAATTCGTCCGCTACGCTCAAAAACAGGCCGACCAGCGCGGGGTCGAAGTGAGTACCGCTGCCGGCGCTTATTATGCTGACAGACTCCTCGTGGGGGTACGCCTCCTTGTACGGCCTGGCGGAGCGCAGCGCGTCGTACACGTCGGCAATCGCCATCAGCCTGCCCAAAAGCGGAATCTCATTCCCCTTGAGGCCGGCCGGGTACCCGCTGCCGTCCCACTTTTCATGGTGCGTAACGGCAAAAATTTTCGCGTACTCCAAAAACGCCTGCTCGCTGGTGCTCTCCTTTATCTTCTCTATAACCGTGCCGCCGAAAGCCGCGTGCCCCTTTATCTCCTCAAACTCGGCATCGGTAAGCCTGTCGGGCTTGTTGAGTATGCCGTCTTTGACCACTATCTTCCCTATGTCATGCAGCTGCGCCGACTGCAGCACAAGCTTTATGTCCCACGCAGAAACCTCTTCGGCGTAAACGCCGCTCCTTTGCAGCGCGTCAAGCAGCACCCCCAAATAGCGCCGCGTACGCTCGATATGCCCGCCGGTAATGTCGTCGCGGCACTCAACGAGCTGCGCCATTGTTTTCAAAAGCGCGTCCTGAAGCTCCACGACCGTGCGGGTTTTGTCCTCAACAATCTCCTGCAGGTTGGTATTCAAACGTGTAAGTTCCAACTTTTGCAGCCGCAGTTCGTGCGTCTGCGCCTCAAGCTTGCGCGTCTGGTCCTCCAGCGTCCGCCGCTGCGACTCCATGAGCAGGTGCATCTCCACGCGCTTGAGCAGGAGCGGCTCGGAAAAAGGCTTGGTTATGTAGTCTACCGCGCCAAGCGTTAGCCCCTTGAGCTCGCTCGTCCCGTCGCTCTTCGCGGTCAGGAAGATTACCGGTATGCCCGCGGTGAGCGGGTTGGCTTTCATGGCCGCCAGCGCCTCGTACCCGTCCATGCCCGGCATCTCTACGTCGAGCAGTATCAGGTCGGGAATGTTTTTCTCAAGCATCTGGAGGAGCAGCTCCCCAGAACTCAGAGTAAGTACATCGTAATATTCCTCGATAGCGTCAATGCCGACCGTCAGGTTGGTCAGGTCATCATCTACCAGATATATGGCTTTACGTCCCATACCCATGTTGCTTTCCCTCCCGTATCAAGATGCGTATTATATATAGTATATATTGAGGGATGGAGATTTTTCAAGTGCAATACGGGCTTTATCCGTAATTTTACACGTTTGCGGTAGTTTCGTCAGCGCGAATTCAAGGGCGTCCTTTTTGTTTGTCATCCAAAAATACAAGCCGGTCTTATGATATCCGGTTAAATGAATGAGAACGTCAAAACACTTATGTCTTAAACTTCGACACTATAGAATCCAAATGCTCCGCCATGGCCTTGAGCGACTCCGCCGACCCTTTCAGCTCCATCGAGTACTCGTTGACCCTTCCGGCGTTTTCGTTTATCTCGTGGATGCTGCCGGAAACGATTTCCGTTCCGTGCGCCGCGTCGCCCGCGCTTTTGGCGGAGTTTTGGGCCGAGGCGGCTATCCCGCTTATCGCCAGCATTAC
>WQTH01000054.1 GCA_009786415.1 Chitinispirillia bacterium
ACGTATATTTATATTTAATGGCAGTAAAAAATTATACAACAAAACAGAATTTGATTGGAGGGCAGCCATGAGGGCATTGTGGAAACTTTGTTTGGTCGTGGCCGTGAGTGTATTCGGTCACCAAGTGGCGGGTTCGGTTGTGATGCCGGAGGGTACTAAGATTGAGATGATCGAATGGGTTTTAGGAGAAGATAGTTATGGATTATGGTGGGAAGCTGACACTACTGGTTATCCTAGGACGTTAAGCACAAAACTCATAAATTTGGAGGGCGAGGCATGGCGTGCCGCTATCGGCGGATGGTATACTATTATGCGAGCTGACGGCAGCTTTACCTATCTTAATAAAAATGGNGTTTTTATACGAAGCGGTACGTGGTTTACTATCGAAAACTATCAGATAACTGACCACCCATACCAAACAGGACCCGCTACCGTGAACATCGTGTACTATAATGTTCAACGAAATGATGGTACAATAAGAACAGATTGGTCGTACTATACCTTTGGCAGTGATTCTAACTTTAATATTAGAGTGCTGGCTAGAAATTTTTTCTATAGAACAAAAGCCCCGACAGAATGAGAACAACACCAAAAACCCGCCCAATAACGCTCTTCGCCTTAGTCTGCGCCGCCGCGCTGATGGACGCCCGGAAGGCGCAATTTTTAAGACAGCTGTTAAAGAGGGCGAACCGGCCGGCAAAAGCTACTCCCATTTATCATTAAAAAATATTGTTGTTTTCGCCGCAGCTTTGTATTATCTTTAAATAATAGCCGGATGCCGCCCCAAACACGGCCCGAAAACTGCGGTTGAGGCCGGATCACTTTCACTTTAAGGAGTACCCATAATGACGTTACGAACTCTGCTGACTATGGCTTTTATATCAGCCGCAGCGACGGCCTCCTTTGGCCAGTGGCTGGCTGGCGCGCCCAAATTCTCACATACGCCGGGGGTCTACGGCGAACCGTTCGAATTGTCCATAACCCNCCCCGAAGAGGGCGCGGAGATAAGGTACACGACCAACGGATCGGAGCCGGACGTGAATTCCCCGGTTTTGAACGGGACTATTACAATCGCCGACCGCACCGACAGCCCCAATGTCCTGTCCAAAATCCGCACCAACCCCGTTGCTACGGGCATGATGAACATCATCGCCTGGAGAGAGCCTTCCGTGAGCGTGGCCAAAGGGACGGCCATCCGCGCTGCGGCAGTCAAGGACGGCAATATATCCCAATCCATAAGCGGCACATTCTTTGTATTCCCGCAGGGGAGCCCCTACCGCTCGCTGCCCATAATCTCGATAATGGCAGACAGCATGGGCATTTTCGGGCATGATAGCGGCATCTACGTACCCGGCGCAAATTACCAGACCGGCAACCCGGCGACCGGCAATTACTACATGAAGGGCAACGAGTGGGAGCGCGAGGGCAGCTTTGAGTACTTCGGCTTAAACGGCCAGCCGGTAATATCCCAAATAGCCGGATACCGCATACACGGCGGGTGGACGAGGCGCAACCCGCAAAAGACGATGCGGGTCTACGCGCGCAGGAGCTACGGCCTTGAGAGGCTTGATTTTAATGAGAGGCTGTTCCACTACCTCCCCTACACCAACTTCAAGCGTCTGCTTCTGCGGGGCGGCGGGAACGACTGCGAAGCGACGCTAATTCGCGACGCCTCGGCGCAATATATGGTCTCCCACCTCAACATCGGCACGCAGGCGTTCCGATCCGTTACCGTGTTCCTCAACGGCGAGTTCTGGGGGTGGCACAACATCAGGGAGCGCTACGACCAGCACTACCTGAACAGGATCTACGGCGTAGACGCCGACAGCATTGACCTCCTCGATTTCTACAGCAACACCACAAGCGGCGTCTCCGTAACGCCGGAACCGGGGGACACGGTCGCCTACAGCGCCATGGCGGCATACGCGAGAAATAACGACCTCTCCAACGCAGCCGCTATGGACTCCATGCTAAGGCTTATGGATATAGACAGCTACCTCGACTTCTACGCGGTGCAGATGTACTTCGGCAATGCCGACGGCATCAGCTCAAACGGCACCCACCACAACCATAAGATGTGGCGCGAACGCAAGCCCTTCGACAAAAACGCCCCCGTTGGACGGGACGGCCGGTTCCGCTGGCTCGTCTGCGACCTCGACCAGATTATGGAAATATGGGGCAACAATCGCCAGGAACCCACATTCAACATACTTTTTAACGCGACCAACCCCGGCAACGAGCTGTTCCTCAACCTTATGAAGAACGAAGCGGTAAAGCAAAGCTTCATAAACCGTTTCCCGGATATGCTGAACTCCGCTGTCCACCCGGAAAGGGCGGCGGCGGTCATCGACAGCATCGCGGGGAGCATCAGGCCCGTTGTGGACGCGCAGGTTAAACGCTGGGGCATCCCGTCATCAGGGGGCAGTTTTGGCGGCACACCCAATTTTGACGCCTCTACATGGGAGAGCCAGATCACAAGGCTCAAGGGCCTATACCAAAGCAGGCCGGCCACGTTCCGCAATACCGTGCGAACCTATTTCAACGCCGGCGCCGACCGCAGCGTTACATTAGTCAGCGACACTGCGCACGGGTTCATAAAAATCAACTCTATGCTGGTCGACTCAAAACTGCCCGGCGCGGCGCCGCAAATCTATCCGTGGAGCGGAACCTACTACGCGAACGTGCCCATTACCGTGAGCGGCGCGGGGAAACCTGACTACCGCATAAAGAAGTGGATAGTCAACGGGACGGAGTTTGAGGATTCGGTGCTGACCGTGGCGCTCTCGTCCGACGGGGCGTATACTATCGAGGCGGTTTTTGTGTACGAGGAGCCGTCCATCGGGGTGGCCGACCGCAGGGTATCTCGCAATAAGCAGGGCATTGGCGTAAACCACCGCGTACGCCCGCACTCGAACGTGGCGTTCAACATCACCCTTCCTAAGGCCGGCAACGTACAGCTACGCGTTTATAACCTCGCCGGTAAGGAAGTGGCAAGGGTGGCAAACGGCAGGTTCGCGGCGGGCAGCCATATGGTGAACTGGAAAACGGAGGGGGTGGCGTCGGGGGTGTATATCTACCGGTTAAAAGCCGGCAACCAGACGCTTCACGGGCGGGTCAGGATGTAGGGGGGGCGGCCGGTTCCCCTGCCGTTGTTCCGGCACCTACATCCACCGATACGTAACGCTCATCATCACGGTTCCGGCGAGTTCATGGTTGAGGTAGCAGAAGTCTACGCCGCCGCGGCCTCCGAACAGGTTT
This sequence comes from Chitinispirillia bacterium, assembly GCA_009786415.1. Taxonomy (GTDB): domain Bacteria; phylum Fibrobacterota; class Chitinivibrionia; order Chitinivibrionales; family Chitinispirillaceae; genus GUT77. The sequence continues at coordinate 3,259 of WQTH01000054.1, forward strand.
AGGCCGGCGCCCATTGAGTAGCCGGCACCGTTTAAACCGGCGCGCAGTGAGAGGGTGTTCATTATTGTGTACTCTATGCCGTAGCGGCCCGCCGAGAACAGCACCGATATGCCGCCGCGCTCCTCAGGCTCCCGCTCTTCCTCTATGTCAAGCGTCTGGCCGTAGGCGTTTACGCCCTCGTTGGAGAGGAGGTCGGGTGTGGTGTAAAAGAGTGAGATGCGCCCGTAAATGTATGGGTCTTCCCGCTCGTAGGCGAGGCTCGCGCGCAGGTGCTGCGGAACCTTTTCGGAGTATCCTGAGTTTTGCCAGTTTACGGCGCTGTGGTGCACATTCTCCAATAGCAGGCCGGCGTATATGGATGGCTTACGGAAGTGGGCCATAGCTCCGAGGTCTGCGCCCATCCCGTAGGCGGAGGTTTTTGGGCCGAGGCTGCGCCGGCGGGCGGTTACGGCTGCGCCGGCGTAGAGGCCGGCGAACTCTGTCTCAAACGAATGGCCGTACGCCACGCGGGCCCACAGGTCTGATACCGAGAACACCTTGATGTCGTTTGGGTCGAGCGCGCCTATGTCTACGCCGCGCGTGTCTTCGATGCCGGGGACAAGCAGGTACGCCGCTGTCGCCGAGATGCCGCCGCTGCCGCCTACCTTGCTCGTGTAGTTGAGGACTGACGTGCTGAAAACGTCGCCGTAGTAGGATGAATAGCTGAGCGTGAGCTCCGGCGCGGCGCAGCGGGCGGCCAGCGCGGGGTTCGAGGCTATGGGGCCGGCGGCGTTTAAGGCCAAGTCGGAGGACGACAGCGCCGCAGAGCGCGGGGATACGAGGACCTCAGCCGCCATGCCGCCGTAGACGCTTGGGGCGCTCTCGTCTACGCCATCGTCGGCAGGAGCGTCGGCGTATGCCGGCGCGGCCATGCAGACGGCGGCTGTCAGAAATGCGGCGATTTGGCGTATATTCATCTGTTACCTCTCAGGGTTCGGCCCAACATCATAAAATACATCATTGGAAGCCCCACCCGCCTGATTTTTTTCCATCAGTTCATCAATCTTGGCCGCGATGTGCCTCTTAACCTCCGGATTTTCGCTCGTTTCGTAGATAAACGCGAGCACGTCGAGCGCGTCGGCATCCCTGCCGGCGTTATTGTAGAAGGTCGCGGCGAGTCTCGCCAGATTACCGCTATGCTCCCCCGGCGCCTGCGCGGCCATAGAGAAGCAGACGGCGGCGCGCTCGGTGTCTTTGTAGTATTTGTGGTAGAGCATCCCCAAATAGAAGGGAATGTTCCACTTGGCCGTACCAAATACGTTCATCCCGCGCTCGAGGATCACCTTGGCGGCATCGGGGTCGCGGCAAAGATCGGGAACCATAAGCCCGGCAAACTCGTACGCCTCGTTGAAGTGCGGGTGCAGCCGCGTGATCATGTCGAGCATCCGGATGAGCCACGTAAACTGCCTGTCGGTCTCCATTTGGTCGCCGCTGTAGATCACGGTCTTTATCCACAGATAGTGGGCGTAGGTAGTGTTGAAGCCGAGCATAAACGGCTTGATCCGCTCGCTGCCGGGCAGGTAGGCCATACTCTCAAGCACGGGACCCGCGCCTCGTACGGCGGTCAGCCGCTCCTTGGCGGCGATGATGCCGGCAAAGAGTACGGCGATTATGGCCATAGATATCAGCAGACGCTTCATTACAAATCCTTCCTCGCGAACAGGACAGACGAGAGCAGCAGCAGCAGCGCCGTATACAGGGCCCCGTAAACCGCCGCGGTCATCACATGCCCGTCAGCCACCGGCAGGCCGAATACCACTTGGGTGCGGATATTGAAGAATTCGAGGTTCGGTAGTACATAGTGCAGGATGACGAGGACCGTCTTCGTGAACGGGTTCTCCTGAACGTCGGCGCTGAGCGTTATCATGTCGTTAAGGTGGCCGGCCACGTAGAAAGAGAGCGTGAAGATCGCGGCCAGCGTGGGCGTGGTAAAGCAGGACCACATTATGGCGGCGGCAATGATTATAGACATCTCCACCATCAGCAGAAATACCGCCGAGAAGATCGCGGACTCCGGGGCGCGCCCTACCATCCACGTTATAGCGACCACGAATATCAGCGCTATCAGCAGAAAGTTGAGGACAAGCGTTACCAACAGGCCGGAGAACTTGCCGACAATGAACTGGATCCTGTCTACCGGCTTGCAGAGGACGCCGTATACCGTCTTGTCCGCGATTTCGGAACCGAGTACGCCCACGCCTATGAACACCGCGAGCAATAGGCCTGTGAGCGACATCGTGGCGAGGCCGAAGTCGGACATTACCTGCACGCGGGACATCACGGAGAGGTCGCCAAAAGACATGGCGAGCAGGAGCACCACCGCAGCCACGAGCAGTATGTTGTACAGGACCTTGTTGCGGACGGTCTCCTTAAAGGTATTTACGGCCACGAGCCAAATCACCCTCATTGCGCAGCCCCCTTTCCGTCACTCCCGCCGTTATTACCGTTCCCCGCATCAATGCCATCACCTTTATTGACATTGCCGAAAGTGTTGATAATATTCCCGCCGTCCGTACTGCCTGCCGAGTTGACATTACCGCCGGTGCCTATATCATCCCCGTAAAGCAAATTCTCAAGCGGCATAGTGCGTTTTTGTATCGATTGGCAGAATACTTCATGCTCATATAATTTGCGTTGGCATATTGACAAGTCTCTGTGCGCGGGTATTAATATCAGCACATCATCGCCTGATGACCGCGATACCTCAAGGCCGTCCGCCCTCAGTTCGTCCGCCAGTTTATCTGGTATTGCCGGCACTACGATCTCCGTCCCCAGCGTCCCCTTCTCCAAAAGCGACGCCACGCTGCCGGTGAACCGCAGTTTCCCGCCGTCAAGCACCACCACGTTTCTGCACACCGCCTCAACGTCCTCAAGCACGTGGGTGCTGAAGAAGATCGTCCGCCCCTCGTCGCCCAGCTTTTTGAACAGGCTTCTGAACAGGCGCCGCGACGGGGGGTCGAGGCCGCTCATCGGCTCGTCAAAAATCAGCAGCCTTGGGTCCCCCAGAAGCCCGCAGGCCATGTTCAGGCGCTGCTGCAAGCCTTTCGACAAACTCCTTACCTTGGATTTCTCGCGTCCGGCCAGTTCTACCGCCTCCAGCACCCTCCTGCGCTCGGCCCCCACCGCCGCACTCTTTACCCCAACAAGCCGCGCCGAGAAGTCTACGGTTTCGCCGACCGTGAGGTGCTTGTAGAAGTACGGCTGCTCGGAGACGTACGCTACGCCGCTTCTTGAGGCCGGGTTGTCGGCGGGTTTCCCCATCAGCGTTATATTGCCGGAGGTGGGGCGCACGAGGCCCATTATCATCTTGATGGTCGTCGTTTTCCCCGCACCGTTTGGGCCCACAAAGCCGGTTATGTGGTTTGGGGACAGGGAGAACGCGACACCGCTCACGGCATTTACGCGCACCGCCCTGAAGCCGCGGCGGTATACTTTTGTTATTTTGTCGACTTTAAGAATGGTGTCCATAATCCTATAATATAATAATTCCGCAACATATATGCAACACTGCGGGCGGGCGGATTTTATTTTTACGCTATGACCGGAGAACCCAAAAAGCCGCGCCCACAAAATCCCCCAACCGGCGCNCCGGCCGGCTGGGCGAAGGCCATCGTCCTGATATCCATGATACTCTTCTCCGCCAGCGTCTCCGTATTCACGTTTCTGGCGATAACGCGGATAGAGGGGTGGCTGGCGGAACAGCGGGCCGGCGCCGGCGCCAAAAGCCGGACGGTCAACGAAACGGCAGCCTCCGCAGATACCGTAGCATGGTACGACTATACGCCGGCAGCGGAGATTAACTACGCCAACCTCTCGTCAGATATAGTAAAGGAAGACCCGCCGCATATATCAATAATATCAGCACAGATACAGGCGCCGGCGCAAACACCGCAGCAATCGGACCAAACCGCAGCGAGGCCCTCCCAGACGTTCCGGCCAACGTACACCGCGGCGCGCCCGTTCAGCCCGCAGTCGCTGCAGAACACCACGCAAAACTCCCCGCGCTCCCCGGCGGGCATACCGTTTATGATAGACAACGCCTCTACTGACATCAGCTACTACGCCCTGACGTTTGACGGCGGCTCCATCGCCAACGCGGCGGCGGATATCTTCGACACGCTGGCGTCGCGGGGGGTCAAATCAACCATGTTCGTAACGGGGGAGTTTATACGAAAATATCCGCACGTAGTCACCAAGGCGGCGCAGAATGGGCACGAGATCGGCAACCACACGCACCGGCACCCCCGCCTGACCACCTACGCCGAGAACCAGACGCAGTCTACCCGCCCAGAGGTAACGCGCCAGTTCCTTATAAACGAGCTGGACGGCGCCGCACGCATACTCGCCGACCGCACCGGCCTGCGCTTCGCCCCCCTGTGGCGCGCCCCATACGGCGAGTACAACCCCCGCATCTGCGGGTGGGCGCTTGAGGCCGGATACATCCACATCGGCTGGCGGCAGGGCGGCTCATGGAGCCGCAACTTAGACACAAACGACTGGGTCCCTACCCCAGCCTCCCCGGCCTACAAAACCCCGCAGGAGGTCTACGACAAGATAACCCACATAGCCTCCCAGCCGGGCGGCCTGAACGGCGGAATAATATTAATGCACCTCGGCACAGAAAGAAAACAACGCGACCAGCAGGTACATATTATATTAGGTAGGTTGATAGACACCCTGAGAGAGATGGGCTACGAACCGCTAACCGTTTCGAACCTGCTGCAAAAATCGGGGGTCAACGTCAACGCGGTTTCGTTACTTAATGATTCAGGCACGGAATAGTATATATATTGTATATACGCATTGACGTATAAACATTCTATATACATACGGATGTATCAACTAATGTATATACGTACGAATATATAAACATATACAAACAATTAACAGTACAGGAATCCTGATCTATGTCGAACTTATCAGCAGAAGCCCTGCTGCTCCGCCTGCCGGTGATCCTCCTCGCCCTAACCATACACGAGTTCGCCCACGGCTGGTCCGCCTTCAAACTCGGCGACTCCACCGCCAAACACGCGGGGCGGCTCACGCTCAACCCGATACCGCACCTCGACCTCCTCGGCACCATAATGCTCATGACCGGCCTCTTCGGCTGGGCCAAGCCGGTGCCGGTCAACCCGTACAACCTGCGCGACCCCAAGCGCGACATGATGGTAATCAGCTTCGCCGGCCCGCTCTCCAACATCATCCTCGCGGTCTGCTTCGGGCTCGCCATAAAAATAATCGCCGAGACCAGCCCAATGTCTTTCCTGACGCTGACCGAAACTGCAAACGGCGCGGCGTACAAGCTGAACTACCTTTGGGATGCCCTGATACTTGCGTTCCAGATAAACGTGGGCCTCGCGTTCTTCAATATGCTGCCGTTCTACCCGCTCGACGGCTCGAAGGTCCTGGCCGGCTTCCTGCCCGACGGCAAGGTCGAGCCCTACATGAACGCTACCCGCCACGCCCTGCCACTAATCTTCGGCCTCGTAATCATCGGCGCGGTCATCAACGTACCCATACTGTCAAAAATCCTCGGGCCGGTGTTCATGCCGGTAATCGGGTTCATGCAGTTAGTATCAATGGGCAGCTGGAATGGACTCGAACAGTGCATAAACCTCATAAGGACGGCGGCATCGGGGGGATAAATCCAAGGCTAAAAATGGCTGTTTTTGACAAAAACCCAAGGCAAGAAACAGGTTTTTTGGATCCTTCAAGCGGGAGCCGGGGGCGCAAAAAAATCTCACACGGCAGCATAGCAAATGTTATATTATAAAAAAGACGGGGGGCCGTAAATGAAGCTGTTAAAGAACGAAAAAGTCATAGACATTATGGAAAGGACGCTTAACCACGTAGACAACCGACTGATAGACCACGGCATACGTGTGGCGTATCTGATGTTTAAGGTGCTTGAGCGCCAAAACAGGTTTAACGAGACGCAGCTGCGCGATATCTGCATTCTCGGCATGCTGCACGATGTGGGCGCCTACAAAACGGAAGAGGTTGACAGGATGGTTGTATTTGAGACCGTAGACGTGTGGAACCACTCCATTTACGGCTATTTGTTCCTGAAGCACTTTTCGCCCCTGCGCGACCTCGCGCCTGCAATCCTGTTTCACCACGCCGATTGCGAGGAGCTGAAGTACATAGACGATATAAGCGGCGCTGCGGCCCCCGACCATAAGTTTATAGCACAGCTGATCTCGCTATGCGACAGGGCCGATGTTTTTGAACTGCACAAGGGTATGGCGGAGGNGTTCCGCAAACACGTAAACGCCCAGCGCGGCGTCACCTACCTCGACGACATAGCGGATATGTTTTTGGGGTCGGGCGTGGATATAGACACCGTTTTTGACGGTATAGGTTCTGATACGGAGTTTAACCGCATTTTCCGTACCACGCCTATGGGCAAGGAGGAGGCGGACCAATACCTGAAGATGATAGTATCCGCGATGGATTTCCGCAGTTATTACACCGTTATACATACCGCCTCCGCCGTTTGCGTTGCAGACAGCCTTGCCGGCCTTTTGGGCATAAGCGAAAGCGGGAGGGAGCAGATTAAGACCGGCGCCATACTGCACGATATAGGCAAAACGGGCGTGCCGGTAGAGATTTTGGAGAGCACCGGCAGGCTGAGCGACACCGAGATGAACATAATAAAAACGCACGTGGATATAACGAGACAAATCCTTGCGGGCAGCGTAGACGATGTGGTTATGGGCATAGCGGTAAATCACCACGAAAAGCTGAACGGGAAGGGGTATCAGAAGCAGCTGTCGGGCGCTGATATTACCCAGTACGAGCGGATAATGGCGGTAGCCGATATTTTCAGCGCGCTGTGCGAGAGCCGGAGTTACAAGGCGGCGTACCCCAAAGATAAGGTGTGCGGGATACTGCACGAGATGAGCGACGAGCGGCTTATAGACTCGGAGATAGTTTCTCTGGCCATAAGCAATTATGACGATATATTCGAGTCATTAACGAAAAAATCCGCGCCGATTAAAAAGATATACGAGACTATGGGCGAGGAGTATTCGCGGATAATAGACAAGGTGGAGAAGAAGATATCGTCGGACCGGAACTTGTAGGGGCGCGATTTTGCGCGTTCCAGGGTTTTATGGCAATATCAATTAAGGGACAATTCGGGGATTGTGATTTTGGGGATGGGTACCGATGGCCGGTAGTACCCTATGTCGCGCCCGCCGAGGCCGGGGGCGTGGAAGTCGGAGCCGCCTGTCTGGGCCAGGCCGAGGGCGACGGACATCTCTTTGTACAACTGTATCTGTTCGTCGGTCGTATCGGGCGAGTACACCTCTACGCCTTGCAGGCCGGCGTTTTTCAGCTCTATCAGCAGGTCGAAGAGGGCGGTTTTGTCTTTATCCAGCCCAAGCTGGCGCGGGTGCGCGAGAACTACGAACGCGCCGGCCTCGCGCAGGGTTTTCACGGCGTCGGCAGGGTCAAGCCTGAACCTGTCTACGTAGGCTATGCCGCTGCTCGAGAGATACTTGTCGAACGCCTCCTGAAACGACCTGACGTGTCCGGCCCTGAGCAGCGCGTATGCAATGTGGGGGCGTGCCACTACCTCGCCGCCGGCCTCGTTTGAGAGCTGTTCGGGGGAGATCGTTATGCCCATTTCCGCGAGTTTTTCGAGTATGAGGTCGTTGCGCCTGTCGCGGCTCTCGCGGGTTTTGCGCAATATGGCCTCAAGGGGCTCGCAGTCGCTTTTTACGTTTATGCCCAGCAGGTGGCAGTTGCCTTTTTTCCACTTGGCCGAGAGCTCTATGCCGGAGAGGGCGTTTATCCCGCGGCTTTTGCCGTACTGCGTGAAGCGCACAGTTCCGGCGGTGGTGTCGTGGTCGCACAGCGCGACGGCGGCGAGGCCGTTGCCTATGGCGGCGTCTATGAGCAGCTCCGGGCTGAGCTGGCCGTCGGATTCGTTCGAGTGCACGTGCAGGTCGTTTAACATATTCATACTGTTATTAAATAATACTTTATTTACGGCAGAATGTCAATCAATATCACAGCCACCCCATTATTTTGTACGATAAGATACCGCAGTACTCGCGAATGGCTATAGACGACTCAAAGAGCGACTTTGAGCACGGCAGCCAGTTCAGCGGCTTGTCGGNGAATTTGCTGTTTTTGAAATAGCCTGTGGGCGACGGCGTTACGGTAAAGCCCGCTTTTGTGAAAACGCCCACGGCGCGCGGCATATGAAACGCACTTGTAACGAGGATGATGTTGAGCCCCATCCCCGCCTCCTCCATCACCTGCTTCGTATTGACCGCATTATCCCTCGTGTTGCGCGACTTGTTTTCTATGAGCACATCGGACGTGTCTATGCCGAAGTGTTCATTGAGCAGTTCAAACATGGTGTTCGCCTCGGGTACTATCTCGTCGCTTATAAGTTCAGTAAGCCCCCCGGTAAGCACCATCTTTGGCGATTTGGTCTGGCGGTACACCCGCACGGCGTTAAACACGCGGTTGCCGGCAATGTTAATCTCCGGGTATATGCGCGGCGGTATCTGGCCTACGGTGGCCCCGCCGAGGAACACCACCGCATCGGCGGGCGCGTACTCGGGCGCTGGCAGATACTGCCCCTCAAGCCCCCGTAGCAGGACATGCGCAGTCAGCGGCGAACTGAAGGCCACAAGCGCCGCAAACCCGCAAATAAAAAGCGCCGCCGACATCTTCACCCAACGCGGGAAAAAAGCGGCCAACGCCCCCACCGCGAAAAACGCGAGCATAATCCCAACAGGGTCTATAAACACCGCGAGTATTTTAGAAATGAACATTAGCATCCGTATTCTTTCCTGTATTCTCTTATCCTGCCTATAATTTCATCATTAATAACAATCGCGCCGGCAATCTCTCTGTTATAAAGATACTCAACAACCTCGTCTATGTTGACAATAGAAAACGCCTCGAACCCAAACTCGTCCCGCAGCTCGGCGAGCGCACTCTTTGACCCTGTGCCGCGCTCCATCCTGTCGACCGACACAACTAACCCCACCACCGAAACGCCGGTGACGCTCATGAGAACAGGCACCGACTCCCGCACCGACGTACCGGCGGTAGTCACGTCCTCAATTATAACCACCTTGTCGCCCTCGCGCAGCTTGTGCCCCACCATAACGCCCCCCTCGCCGTGATCCTTGGCCTCCTTGCGGTTGAAGCAAAAGGAGATGTTGCAGGAATGACAGGCATTGAGCGCGACCGATGTGGCAACCGCGAGCGGGATACCCTTGTACGCCGGCCCAAAGAGGACGTTAAAACCGCCGCCCATATTCCTGACAAGCGCCTCGGCATAGTACCGCCCAAGCTCCTCAAGCTGCGCCCCGGTGCTGTAATTGCCGGTGTTGATGAAAAACGGCGTCCTGCGCCCGCTCTTCGTCACAAAATCACCGAAAGTAAGCACCCTCGAGCGAATCATGAACTCAATGAACTCTTTTTTGTACTCATCCATAAGGCATTGATCCTTTATGTGTTGACAAAAAATACAACAGATTATACAATGATAACATTTCAAACAACCAGCACATAATCACAACCGCCAGATACAGCACCTCCAAACTATACGTTCACAACAAGCCCGTCGTACGAAAACTCCATCCACGAATCCAGCTTCGCGCTGTCCGCCGTGTAGTCAATATCGTGCGTCATGTGTATAAAATAACACCGTTTTGGGGCAAGCCGCCGTGCGAGCTCCATACTCTGGTCCAGCAGCATGTGCGTCCTGTGCTCCCCCTTGTCCCGCAGGCAGTTCAATATCAGACAGTCAAGCCCCATAAGCAGACGCTCGCTCCCGGCGCTCATGTGCTTAACGTCCGGCACGTAGCCGATATTGTCTATCTTAAGCCCCAGGCACTCTTTGAGAAGCCCGTGCACCACCGGCACCGGCGTCACCATGAACCCCGCGATCTCGCGCGGCCCCGCAAGCTCCGCCATCCGCAGCCGCGGCACCCCCTTGTCGTCCCCGAACCGCCCCTCAAACATATAGGGGAACGCCTGCGTAACGGTATCTATGGTCTCCCCGGAGGCATGCACGTCCAACGGCCCAGCCTCCGTGTAAGACCGTATATCCGGCAGCCCGCCAAAGTGGTCTATATGCCCATGCGACAGCACAATAGCGTCTATCTTCCGTATCCCGTGGCGCAGCGCCTGCTGCCGGAAATCGGACGAAACATCCGCAATAAGCGTCATTCCCCCCTTCCGCAGCAACACCGAAGTACGCGTCCGGTGATGCCGGGGATCCGTTAACCCCTTAAAGCAGACGCCCTTGGGGCACCTCTCATACCCGGCCATAACACAATCTAACGGCGGCACCCCATGCGATGTTCCAGTACCCAAAAAAGTTATTTCCATCAACCAAAATATAATTTACGCGCCAACCACACTAGCATTGATTTTGATTTTTGTGGATGTCGCGGAGGCCGGCGTTGCGGGCGACCGAAAACGGTCACCCCTGCTTTATATCTGTTGATTATTACATTGCCAACCGAAATCCGATATTATTGCCCCGCGTCCCCGCCGGCATATTGCTCCTGTTGCTGACCCGGCAACTCTTAGCCACACTGCTCCAGCTACCCCCGCGCAGCACCCGTTCCTCGCCCGCCTCCGACCCCTCCCCGTATCCAGCGTACCTGTCGCTGACCCACTCCGACACATTGCCGCTCATGTCGTGCACCCCCAGCTCATTAGACTTTCTGGTGCCGACCCTCGTAGTCCCCACGGTACGGGCGTACCAGGCTACCTCCTCTATGTGGTTGCTGCCTGAGTACTTGAACCCCCGGCTCCTCGCCCCGCCCCGCGCGGCGTACTCCCACTCCGCCTCGGTGGGCAGGCGGTAGTTCTTGCCGGTCATCCGGTTCAGCTTCCTGATGAACTCCTGCGCGTCCCGCCAGCTGACCCGTTCAACGGGCAGGTTGTCGCCCTTGTAGTGCGAGGGGCCCGTGCCCATAACCTGCCTCCACTGGCCCTGCGTTACCGGGAACCTGCCTATGGAGAAACTGCCGACGGCCACGCTGCGCACGGGCCTCTCGTCGTCGCCGCAGTCGCCGCCCTGCTCGGCGGTGCAGCCCATCTCGAACGTGCCGCCCTGCACGGGTACCATCTCTATGTTGACGCTGATCCTGCCGACCCCGCTACTGGTCCCTTTGGCGGGCGCCACCTGCGCGGACAGCTCCTCAAGCTCGACCTGCGCGGCTGCGTGGCTCTCCTTAAGCCCGGTGAGCTCCCGGCGCAGCGCATCCCGCTCCGCAGCTACCTTTTTTGACGCGACGGTAACGCTGTCGTACATAATCTTGTAGCCGCGATACTCAGCCAACTTCCTCTCAGCCCCGCCCTTTTCGGTAAAACCGGCTATTATAAGGATAAGCCCCAGCAAAACTACAACACCGGCAACGCATAGTGTCTTTTTGTTTATGTATTTTTGGTACCGTAAGAGGCTGGCCTGCAAACGTTCGGCGTCGTAGTCCCTCGCAGAGGCCTTGCCCCGGTACTCCTCAAGCGCCATCTCAGCGCGCTCCCTGTTGTCCCGCTCGTACTCCAGCTGCTTCTCAAGGCGCGCCAAATCCTCTGTAAATATTGCGCCCCGCAGGCCGGCATCCATCTGCCCCGCCGACGGCTTGCTGCCCTGCGGCGGGCCAAAACCGCCTGCCACCTGCCCACTCGCGGCATCCTCAGCGACACGGGACCGGAGCACCTCCTCCATCGTAACAATCCTTACGGGCAGCACATTGCCGCATATTGCGCACACTCTCGCGTGATCGCCGCTCTGCGCGTCACACCTCGGACATTTTACCATATCAACCGTTTCTTTCGGATAATTCTGATTGCCGCCGAAACCAGCGCCGCTCACCGCCTGATCCAGCCCTTAAATACTGGCGGAATCCGCCTTACGCCCCGGCAAAGCTGACTAATACGATGCCGCTCACTATCAGCAGCAGCGCTTTTGCTGTTTTTTCCATATCCGTAAAATTAAGATATGGCCGGAGGCGAAGTCAAGTTTGCCCCGCCTGTCCCCGCTTAATTATCAACACCTTAACCCGTTTCCTGAATCGCGCGGGAGGTTCATGGAGATACCATCTCACCCCAAAAACGCAAAAACTCCAAACATTTTTTTTAAAATGTCGCCTGATAAGCGACATCTATAATGGTTTTTTATTGTATAATGTATTAGATTTATATAGTGGGCCCAAACCACCAAAAAATGGAGGAGGAAAATATGTTCGTTTGCGATGCCGGTGATGATTTTGACGATTGGACCAATCCCTACAAAGNCCCCGCCGGCCCCGGCGACCCAGATTTTCCGGAGGATGCCGTAGCCCCGGACACCTTGGGCGACCTCTGCGGTGAGGCCGAGCGCGCACTATTTGACGCCATAACGCCCACCTCCGGCGAGACCATAGATGATATACTGCGGGAAATCGAAGACGGGCTGGCTTGATTTACCGCCCTCCCCTCGCACCGCCCTGGACGCAGACCCCGAAAAGGCCGCTGCACTCGCCGTTGTTCGAGCCCATGTTCCGGTTGTACGCCCTGCCGTTACCGTTCTCCGTAGCGACAGGAAAATGGTCGAGCGTGGGCAGGTGCAGTACGGCCGGAGATATAGTGAAAAATCCTCAAATTCGCGAATTTTCTTGACTTTCGTAACGCCGGTAATGTATTATTCTATATTATGGAGCAATAATCCGACCAAAGGGGCGCTCTAATGCTGGAAACTGTAATGCTAGACCCTAAGACCCTAATGATTAAATCAGACAGTGAAGACGACCTCTCCGAAGTCCTCAGCGTTATCAAACGCAAAGACAGGCACAACAAAATTAACAAATTCTTAAAATTCGCCGACGAAAACAGTATTGCCGCGCCGGACTATAAGTTCAGGCGTTAGGATTGCTATGACACAAACTTTCAATCTGGGACAGCCTTATAGTCGCAAGCGCACTAAATTTCAATTGCTCCATGCTGATCAGCGAAGATATGCATGATGGCTTAATATTAGGCAATATGACGATAAAAAACATTTTCAAATAACATATTAACGGAGTGCAGCAATTCCGGTACGGGCGGCCAGAAACTTTTTTTTCGATGGGACTGCTAACTACGGCTGATGGAGTACCCGGAAATGCGTATGACCCTCCCCAAATTCAGCTGACACCCATAACCCCAAAAAATAAAGGGAAGACCGGATTACCGGCCTCCCCTCGCACAGTCTTAGACGCAGACCCCAGAAAAACGGCTACGGCGCGTGCCGCAAAAACGCGGCTCGCGCCGGCGGCTTAGCTGCGCTATGCCGCTTCAGTCCCAGACACAGAGCGCGGAAAAACCGTAGCTCTTGACGCAGTTGCCCTCGACCACGTCGCCGTTGTTCGAGTACATGCTCCGGCCGTACGCGTAGCCGCTCCCGTTCTCCGTGGCGCTCCACCAGAGGCCGGCGCTGCCGGCGCTGCCGAAGCTGCCAGCGGTGAAGCGGTTGCCGCCCGGCAAAGCCGAAAAGCCGTAATCATCCGTTCCATTCCAATCCGGCGAACTTGATTTAAGCTTTGTACCTGCATTAGGATCAACATATCTTACAAGAGTATCCCACTCCGCTCTGCTTGGAATATGCCAACCATTAGGACAAATACCTTGATGCTTACTCTGTACTTCTGACGCGCAAGAACTATTATTACAACTTGACGGAAGACCCATCACCGTCGCCCAATCATACAAACGACCGTATTTTGCGCAACTATCTGGAGAATTATTGTAACATACATCCGTATCAACTCCAGGTACATCGTAATTCAAATTCTGCGCCATCCACGTCTGTGTACCTATTTTCACCGTACGGTACGTTTTACCGTCCCTTGTATCTGTAAAAGTATCCGTGCCCGCAATACTTTTCTTCTCAAAAGTAGCGGTCAACGTCAAATCACTATTCATTGTAAGCGTTACCGTAGCATTCGTAGACGTAGATGCCCCTGACCATCCTGTAAATACGTAATCTGTCGCAGCAACCGCCGTCACAGCAACCTGTACCCCTCTGTTACGAGTTATAGCTGCCGCATACTCAATGTTATCGACCAACACCTTCCCGCCCTCCGCAGGATTTCGGTT
>WQTH01000055.1 GCA_009786415.1 Chitinispirillia bacterium
TAGAACGGCTCACCCGTGAGCACGGTCAGGTCGTTGAAGGGTACAGGAGAGTCGTTTTCAATTATGTGGGCAGTAACTGCGACGACCACACAAAAAATTTCAGTTTTTTAATGGATAGAAAAGGCAAGTGGACGCTCGCGCCGGCTTACGACATAGGCTACTCAAAATCCGCGCATGACCAGCATTACATGAGCGTTGTCAGCACTCGCAGCAAGGCTACTGCTAAAGATTTTGAAGACCTTGCCGCATCGTTTAATATCGTGGATTGGAAGAATATGGTGCAAGAGATATTGTTCGCGTTTGAAAAGTGGCCGGTAATGGCCAGAGAGCTTGAGGTTCCCGAAAAAAACATTCGAGAAATAGGCGGCAAGATTATGGAGAATGCCAGGATAATCAGAAAAGGCCTATAAAAACGCCAGCGCCCCCCGCGCCATCTCGATATTGTTGTATTTGCTGACGACAGCCTTACGCCCCGCTTCGCTCATAGATTTGCGGAGATCATCATCCCGCATCNCCCTCTCCAGCGCGTCCGCGAGGGCTTCCGGCGTGTTGGGGGAGTAAAGTAATCCCGCACCGGTTTCGTTGATGACCTCCGTGAATCCGCCGCAGTCGGGCTGGACCACCGGGACGCCCGACGCCATCGCCTCGGTGATGAAGCCGCCGAAGGCTATGCTTATTGGGGTCGGGACGGAGAGCAGCGAGAGCCTTGAGAGCAGTTCGGCTCTTGAGTTTATACTGAAATCTTTATGGATCACCATCCGCCCGTTTGATGTATTGATTTTTTTGCGGCTCGTATTGATGACGGCCATATCGTCCTTTGTGTATCCGCCGCAAAATTCCAATACCGGGGGGTTATTATCGTTGATACCGTTTTTTATTAATTGACAATACGCGTCGGCAAGCGTTCCCATCCCCAGCTCCACACACAATCGGCTGATGTAGCCTATTGATGCAGGTGATGACGGTGTCGACAGCGTGTATCTGTTGGGATCAATACCGAACGGCGTGACCGAAATTTTATCCGTTGATATATCCATCAGCCCTGCGATTTTATCCCTGAACCAGTTGCTGTGGGCGCATAACATATCCGCATATTGTGATTTTTCCGCGCACGCTTTCCAGGTTTTGTCACGATACTCCGGCGCGGAGGCGTCCACCCATACGTGCTCGTCCTGCAGCATGCAAACTATCGGTACTGATAGTTTAGATTTAATCGCCGACGCTATCCCCAGCAAAAACGCGTTGGACAGGAAGATGGCATCTGGCTTGAGCTCCTTTATAGCCTCCGCTGATTTATCGAACTCGTCCGCGAACGGCCCGTCCGTCCCCTCGATCATCGATATAGTCATCCCCTCGTTCCCGCCGGCACGTGTCGATCCGGCGAAAGATGCGGCCATGTCTAATATCTTGCGATGGTCTAAGGAACGAAGCAGTTTTTCCGGAAGGCGTTTCAGGAACGGGAACTTGTCCATTAAATAAATCCTGACCGCCCCGAACAACACCGGCGCAACGCCGCCCGCCGCGTCGTTATCCTTGAGCGGCAGGTACATGGGGACGATTACTACATCGTGCCCCAGCGCCCGTAATCCTGAAATCATTGAGTTGTCCCTGACGCAGTTCTCGCAGTAGAACGCGTCGCCTGTGCCCGAACAGATATATGCAATCTTCATATAGCCCCCAATGCCGTGACAAGCCCGTTTTCATCCCCCACTATAATCATCCCACCTGTAACAAGGGGCGTACCGTTAAGGCTTCCGCCGATATCAAACGATTTTATCAGTTTACCGCTTGTCAGCTCGATCAGGTAAAGAGACCCTGACCCGCATCCGGCAACGACCTTATCCCCAACGATAACGGGCGAGGCGTCGACCGCCCCCTTTGCCGCGAATTTCCAGATCAGCTTCCCGTCGGCGGGGTTGACGCAGTGTACGAAATTATCCCTTGACGGGGCGATCAGGAAACTGTCTCTCAAGGCAGGCGACGCCACGAACGGCTGCTGGCGGCTGTCATTCTGGTATGTCCACACGATCTTCATCTCCTCAATATTAATCCCCAATAATTTCTTCCCGTAGCTGCCGACATAGGCGAAATTATTATTTATTACGGCTGATCCAGCGATGTACGACTCGGTATCGATCTTTCCGATCAGCGTACCGTCATCGGCATTGATTACGTGCAGTCCGGCATCGCATCCGCCAAAGACAACCCTTTTGCCGTCTGTCGCCGCGGTGCCGTTGATGTAGCTGCCCGAAGCGTATTTCCATACCGGCTGGCCGTCATTAATGTTGAGGCAGTAGAGCGTATCGTTATAACTTCCGAAGATGACAAAATTTTTGTCCTCGATGATATTAGCCGATCCCGCTATCTTATCCCGAACCTTAAACCGCCAGTTGACGGTACCGTCCTTCCGGTTGACAGAGAAGAAATTGCCGCCAAGGTCCCCAATCAGCGCAGCGTCCCCAAATATAACCGGCGACGCCTCAATCTCGTCCCCGGCCTTGAACCGCCAAATGTCCTTACCGGTATTTATATCAAGCGCGTACAGCGTGCTGTCATACGATCCGATGTAAACGGTCTCCCCGTCCGTCACCGGCGATGAGATACACGCCCCGCCGGTTTTAAATGTCCAAACCGGCTTCAGGTTATTGGAGATTGTCCCCTCCCCAACGCCGTTAAGCGCGGCGTTCCCACGGAAGTGCGTCCACGGTGTAAATGCTGATGTGGGTGCTGTTCCACCGCCTTCGGATTCCTTTGAACCGCCGCAAGCGATGCAAAATGCCAATCCCAGGGTAATGAGGATAGATATAATACGATAACCTCGCCCCAGTCCGCCCGTTTTGCCGGACAACAAAAATATTCGCTTCATTATGCGCTGCCTCCATTTTGTTTGAACCACAATGCCCCGACAGGGCACGATTTAACGCATTCGTCCAACACCGCCCCCATCGCCTTGTCGATATCCGCGCTGAACGGGGCCGATATATAAACACTGGAGCCTCTGCCGGTGAATGATAATCCAGGAATAATGCCTTTCTCCCTTGTGATATTGACGCATCTCCCGCAAACCGTACACTTGCCCGGTTCGTGGACCAGCCCGCTGCCTGCGTATAATTGCCGGATGTATTGCCTGCGGTGCCCTGTCGCGTAGCGTAAACGATGCGCGCCGTACTGTGCGGCGTAATCACGCAATACGCACGAATTCTTCTTGCCGCAGTCGCATTGCAGGCATCGGCCGGGGTTATCTGTAATTGCGTCGATTATCGATAATGGCGTCTTACTTTTATCGGTATATGGTATTGATTCGACCAGTGATTCCGTCTCCGCGTCCGACAAGTGGCCGATGTTCATAAAAAATGGTTTGTGCGCGGATTTGCCTGACAGATAATTATCAATGGATGCCGCAGTTAATTTCCCCTGGCCAACCGACCGCGCCGCCATATGAACCGGCCGCACCGCAGACCCGCAGGCGAATACCTTTTGGCGGCTGGTCATCAGAGTGTCATGGCAGGTTTTAACGCCGTGGCTGCCCTGCTCAAGATCAAACAGCCGCAGCTGATTATTCTCTTGATGGCCTGTGGCTATGACGACAGCGTCGTAATCATTATATATCTCGTCTATGCTATTGATTTTTTTATTAAGGATAAATTTTACGCCGAGGTCCTCTGTCAATTTGATTTCAGCGTCCAAAATGTTTTTCGGAAGCGCCGATTCGTCAAACTGGGTTCTTAATGTCCCCCCGGCC
The DNA here is from genome assembly GCA_009786415.1 of Chitinispirillia bacterium. GTDB lineage: Bacteria > Fibrobacterota > Chitinivibrionia > Chitinivibrionales > Chitinispirillaceae > GUT77. The sequence goes on from WQTH01000055.1 coordinate 3,743, forward strand.
GCAGGCTGCGATTCGAAAATAGTACAGGAGTATCCGTTGACGGTCAGGAAATACGCGGATGACAGCCCTGCCGGCCCGCTGCCGATTATCGCTATGTTTTTGAATTTTTGGGCGGTACCAATAGTTTTATTATGTGATGACGTGTTGATAACACTCTTCGCGATGGCCCGGTGTGTCAATTGAATTGACAGAGGGGTATCTACAGCCGTCCTGCGGCAGCCCTTTTGGCACGGAGCGGGGCAGATGTAGCCGAGCGTTGCTGGCAGCGGCATACTGCGCATGATTGTTTCTGCTGCGGTGTTGATATCCCCGGATAATAAGCGCCGCATCATCTCCGGGATATCAAGCCCGCACGGGCATATCCGCGAGCACGGCGCTGCGCAATCACCGGCGTGTTCGCTCAACATCAGCTCAAGCGCGCGGCGGCGGCACTCTTTTACTTCGTCGGATGATGTGTAGACCACCATCCCGTCTATGGCCTTTGTCGCGCATGACGGGACGAAGTTATCGCTTCCGCCAACCCTTACTGCGCATACGAAGCAAGATACCGGAGATACGTTTTTATCGCGATGGCACATTGTCGGGATATCAATCCCTGCCGACCGCGCGGCGTCGAGGAGGGTTGCGCCGTCTTCTATATTAACTGTTTTGCCATCGATAGTTATCTTTATCATGCGGCTGCCTCCTGATTTTTGCAGATTATCCTGACAGCGTCTTTAGGGCAGGCCGCGCGGCAGGCGTCGCAGCGCGTACATAGCGTATCGTCAATATTGTGACGGATGTGCGGAGTAAACATAATGGCGTTGACCGGGCAGCGCTGGTGGCAGATCGTGCAGCCGCAGCATTTATCCGTCACTTGATAAGAAATTAGATTTTTGCACTTGCCGGCGGGGCATCTGCCGTGGATATGCGCTTCGTACTCGTCCCTGAAATATTTAAGTGTGGTCAGCACGGGGTTGGGCGCAGTTTTCCCCAGCCCGCAGAGGCTTGCGCTTTTTACGGATGCCGCAAGCTCTTCGAGTATCACCAGATCTTTGGCGGTGCCTTTCCCCGCGCAGATATTCTCAAGTATGTCGAGCATCCTCTTTGTACCCACGCGGCAGAATGTGCAGCGGCCGCAGGAGTTGTCATGCGTAAACGTCAAAAAGTATTTCGCGACGTCTACCATGCAGTCGCGCTCGTCAAGTACCACCATCCCGCCCGATCCCATCATTGCCCCGGCCTCTGTCAGCCGCTCGAAGTCTACCGGGGTATCGCACAGCCCGGCCGGTATGCACCCGCCCGACGGCCCGCCTATCTGCACCGCCTTAAACTTCCTGCCGCCCGCGATCCCGCCGCCTATGTGGTTGACAATGTCGCGTACCGTAACGCCCATCGGAGTTTCAATCAGCCCTCCCCGTGCGATTTTCCCCGCGAGCGCGAATACCTTCGTGCCGGGGCTTTTGGCGGTGCCTGTAGATTTAAATTCGGCGGCGCCGTTGCGGATGATCCAGGGGACGCAGGCTAACGTTTCGCAGTTGTTGATGAGCGTAGGCCTGCCGTAAAGCCCGCTTGCGGCGGGGTAGGGCGGCTTGGGCGTCGGCATACCGCGCTTACCCTCTATTGACTGTATTAACGCAGTCTCCTCGCCGCAGACAAACGCGCCGGCGCCTTCTACAATGGTGAATTTTACGGAGAAATCGGCACCCAGTATCTTATCGCCCAGCAGGTTCCTCCTCTCGCAGATGTCAATAGCCTCGCGCATGGTCTTTATTGATGCCGGGTATTCGGTGCGTATATAAAAAATACCTTCAATAGTTTTAGTTAATGACGGATTAACGCTCTGCGGAGACGGCTGTTCCCGTCCGTCAGTTGTGTTGGATGATGATATCCTGCCATTTGCACCCACCGCATACGCCGCAATCAACATCCCCTCGATGATCCTGAATGGGAACGATTCAAACAGCATACGATCCATAAACGCGCCGGGATCGCCCTCGTCGCCGTTGCATATTAAATAGATATCGCCCCGTTTGCCTGCGGAATGATCCCTCACCGCCTGCCATTTCAATCCGCTGGGGAATCCTGCCCCACCCCGCCCGCGCAGGCCGGCCTCTTTTATGATGTCGATAATATTGTCCGGTGTTTTTCCGTCCAAACATTTTTTTAACGCGTCGAACCCGCCCGTCTCCATATACTCATCAATATCAAGCGGCCCGGCGGCGCCGCAGCGCTCCATGGCTATATGTTTCTGCCTGCCGAAAAAGCTGCTGAGGTTTTCGTCATTCATGTCAATGCGCCGGCGGTTTACCGCGGTATCCCTGTCTTCAGATAATAACAGCGACTCCATCCACGCATCAATCCGGCACGCCGCTTTGTCGATAATGCCTAATGGGTGAAAGTGGGTCAGGATGATGCCCGGCACGTCGTCGGCGTTGATCCGGGCGTAATGGTGCGGAGTTCCGTTGACGACCACCGCCATGAGCGGCGTCTGGTGGCACATACTTATGCAGCCTGTACGCTTTATCTTTACAGGTAATTTGTATCTGTCAATGACTTTCTGCGCCTCATCCCAAACAGCCTTGCTCCCCGACGCCGTGCAGCAGGAGCCCAGAGATATTCTTATTTCGTTGGCGGATGACAGAATCTTATCATTGGCGCCTTTTTTATCGTCGGATTGCCTGTTATCTAACCGCGCCAGAAAGTTTTTAATGATGTTGGGGGCTGACGCCGCGGTAACATGGCCGTAGATTATATCATCAATCTGCACTACAGGCGCGAGCGTGCAGCAGCCTAAGCAGGCCACTTTGTTGATGGTGAATTGCCGTTGAGAATCGGTATCCTCATTCTCCGCGCAGCCAAGGTATCGGTGGAACCCCTCATACACGAGGTCCGCGCCCTTAACGTGACAGGCCGTGCCGACGCACACGTTTATATTATGGCGCCCCGCCGGGGTATGGCGGAACTGTGAGTAAAATGTAGATACCCCGGTAATATCCGCCGGGGTGATCTCGCTGTTATCGCAAAGATGCTTTAACGCCGGCTGCGGCAGATAGTTATACTGTTTCTGTATTGACTGAAGCAAAGGGATAACCTTATCGGCGCCCCGCCCGATATTATCGAGCCGGGCGTTAAGCCATAACGGGTCAAAGTTGTCGATGCTGCTCTTATCATTAGCCATAAGCTTATCCATATTACCGCATTTTTATAGATTACACGATTAAATGTTATATCCACGCCGCCCTGCGGCTGCGCGGCAGCCGTGATGCCGCAGGATATCGCAGGTATAATATTTAATCGTTTTTTCAATAATTTCCGTCTATCCTGTACAAATATTTATTCCCGCGCACAATCAAATATCCGTCAAGAACCGCCGGCGTAGTCATTACCGGCTCGCCGATTGCGGATGACGTTATAAGCTCAAACTCCGCTGCCGCCGCGAAAGCGTGCATCAGGCCGTTGCGGTCGAACAGGAGTACGCTGCCGCCGGAGATAATCGGCGACGAGTAGAAGCCCCTGTCGAATATGTGTGTCCACAATGTCTCACCGCTGTTGGTATTAATGCAACTTACTATCCCTGTCGCCGTGGCCAGAAACAGGAGTGAGTCGATGGCTGCCGGGCTTGCCGTATTGGGCAGGTCGCCGCGCCAGCTCCAGCGTACTGCCGGCTTGCCCTCTTCGTCTGTGTTGACAACATCAATCCCGGTAGCGCTTGCGTACTCGTTCGCCGTGAACACCATACCGTTGGCAAATGCCGCAGACGGCCCGACCTCGCCGTAGAGGCAGTCTTTGTTCCACAGCATTTTGCCGCTGGCGGGGTCGTAGGAGGATGCGTACTCGTTATCAACAAGTATCAGCTCACGGCGCACACCGGTGTTGATGAGTATGGGGGAGGCCCACGAGAGGACCGTCCGCGTGGCTTCCCAAACGGTCTTGCCGGTCTTGGTATCGAGTGCCAGCAGTTTTCCGTTGTCGTACTCGTCAAGCTGAACGTAGAGCAGGCCATTGGCGGTGATTAGTGATGACGAGTGGCCGTAGTGATTATCGGGTATCCCCAAAAATCTCGCCCACACCTGCTTGCCGGCCAGCGTAAAAGCGGCGAGTTCGCCGGTCGCGAAGATTGCGTAGACGTTTTTGCCGTCGCAGGCGGCTGTCGGGGCGGCGTACCCGGTCTCCTTGTCGACTTTGGGTGCGGGTTGATTGCTGATTTTGACGTCCCGCGCCCATAGTAACGCTCCGTCGTTAACGTCAAAGCAGTATACCTGGCGTATATCCTTAGAGCCGCCGGTCAAAAACACTTTATTATTGTAGACGACAGGGGAACTGAACCCCTCAAGCGGCGTTTCGGTTTTCCATTTGATGCCGGCCATCGTTTCCCCGTCAAATCGCACCGGTGCGTTAGCGTACACCGCGATGCCTGTCCCGCCCGGCCCTCTGAAATTCATCCACCACTGAGAAAATTTATCGCTGTCAACAATAGCACCCCGCTTTGCAGTAAAGGTTGATGTCAACTGATATTTGTGGTTGATGCCAAAGAGCGCTGCTGCGGCGACAATAGCCGCGCTTGTGAGCGCCACGGTTTTGGCTGATTGCGTCTGCCGTTTCCAACACGATACTTTCTCGCCCGGCGGCGCCGGCGGGGCTGGGAAGAGGGTTATCCGGATATTCCACATGATCAGAAATATGGCCGCCGCGATAAAAAATATTATTGTCCCAAACCGTATCTGGTATAACGACGTAAAGTAGGCCCTGCGCGCGAGCATATCGAGCGCCCTGACCTCTTCGCGCAGGTTTTGGTCAGACGGGTTTCGGTCAATCAGCTGCGTGAAAGCAGAGTAGTCGCTGTCGGTGACAGGGGCGTGGATGTGCATCTGCACAAGCGTAGCGGCAAGCAGTATGCCGATTACAACAGCGGCGGTGCCGGAGGTCCATTGCAGTCCCTTCATTATCTGTACGATTATCTCTTTGTCATTCTGCATAATATCATCCTCTAACTTGATTGACTCGATTGATTAGCCGGGCCGCTTTCGGATATCTCCGAATTTCCTTTTCCGGCCTTATGCTTCGGGCAGTATCCGTAGCACCGCCCGCAGCCTACGCACATCATCGGGTCCGTATCGTAACACTCCCGCTTGCCGTAGATTGATTGACGAATGAGATACACGCCTGTTACTATCCCCAGATACACGCCGAGCAGCATAAGCCCCCACCTGAAATTACCTTTGGCTGTACCCGCCAGCCTTTTAAGTTCCGCTATAACCTCCGCGTCGACCCTCAAGGCCTCGCTTTCCAATGATTTCGCCGCCGCGCCTGACTCTTCAAGTTCAATGTTCCTCAGGAGCTTTACGTGCGGATGGAGCGGCGAAACAGTATCCGACAGAAACCATCCGCAGGCTGCCAAAGCTGCTACCAACAGAGGTATTAATGCGAAGTACATCTTCAGGCGCTTGACGGAACGTCCCCGCTGTTCGTTTACAGGCTCCGTGCTGGGGAGGCGGATTGCGTCTACCGGGCACGCGTTTTCGCATAAGCGGCAGTTGACGCAGGTGTTGGGGCTGATCTTGACGCGGTACTTTGATATCAGCGACATCCATCCGAGCAGGACGCCGTAGGGGCAGAGGTACCGGCAGTACGGGCGCGCTGCGAATATCCCTGTAATTATCACCGCCGCGCCTGTGGCCGCCATCCCTGCCGGCGCCCCAAGGCGGAAGATGCCGGCAAACGGGTCGAGTTTACAGATGGGAAAACCGGCACCGGTAGCCGCAAACAGTATCGCCGTCCCCAAATAGATATGGGGGATGATCCTTAGAACCGCATCCGCGCGCGAAGGCACCTTTTTCGCCCTGACCGCTACAAGGTCCTGCACCGCGCCCATCGGGCACACGGCGGCGCAATAGACCCGCCCGAAGAACAGGGCGAATAACAGCGGCAGGATGAATATCAGAAATATGGTGATGGGAATGGCGTAGTCTGAAAATATTCCCGCCGATATATTCTGTATTGCGCCGAGGGAACAGACGCATCCGCGTTTATAAAACCCGAAATACGCGATTGACAGGAGCATAAGCGCCAGAACGCCTTTTCGCGAGCGCCTTTTGAGAACGAGGTATGCCGCAGCGCACAGGGCAATGAACAGCGCGATGACATCTGTATAATAGAGGAAAACGGCGCGCGCCGTCCCGAAATCATTATCAGGAATCTCATACCCGCCCTGAAACTCCGGCCGCGGAAAACGGTCCGGCGATGCCGACGCGTCTCCGGTCATCACTGTCATCAATATCAATACTGATAACAGCGTGAAGTTGATTGAGCGTATCGAGTAACACTTTTTCATCGCCGACCCCTCATCATTTCGGCGAAAAATAGGGGTTGTTTATGCTGACTAAGCTGATCGCGCCGGCCGGGCACCGCGCCGATATCCTGCACTCGTTGCACCCTGCGCAGAGATTGTGGCGTATCTGCAAAAAAAGCGACCCGTTTCCAAACGCCGTGCACCCCTTTACGCACTTCCCGCACCCGTTGCACTTCTCTTCGATAATTCTGTATTCGTAGAACGGGTCTTCTATGTAGGTGCGCACTATCGCGCCGGTCGGGCAGATCTGGTTTTCGGCGGCGGTGTCAAGCTTTCCCGCGTTGGGCCGGTGGTACCCTCCGCACAGCTTGCAGTACCCGCATACATCGTACGCATGCACGCACCGCACCGCCGACGGTTTGAGTGCGCACTCGCTGGCGCAGCGCCCGCACTGGATGCACTTTTTGGGGTCAATCTGCCACACGCGCTCGCCGGCGTCTGCGGGGTCTATGAGCCTGCGCCCGCCAACGGCTATTACGGCCAGCGCCAGAACGCGGCAGGCGGCCTTCAAAAACTCCCTGCGGTTGACAGATGGCTCGCCGGTATTATCGCCTGTCAATTTTTTGCTGTCGGCCTGCTCGTTCATACGTTCGCTCCCAAAATGTTATGGCTTCGCGGCAGTGTCGTCAAACTCCTGCAGCTTTTTTATCAGTTCCGCGCTGCTCCCGCAATTATCTATACTCATACCCGCCATCGGGTTCATAAATATCCCCGCGATCCTCGACAGCGTTTTTAAATGTATCTGCGGGTCGCCGTGCAGCGGGTTGAGTACTATGACCAGCACTTTCGGTGAAATTTTTGCCGGCGCGATTGTGTTCCCGTCTTTTTGATGCCATATAAATACGCGCGGTACGGCAACGGACTCCGTATGCGCGTGTACGAGGACAGCGCCCGGAACCAGCTCTACCGGGTACAGCTCCAGGCTTGACAGAAGCGTGCCGTAGATCTCGTCCACATCTGTCCCTATTTTTTCGGCAATTGGCGTGGTGATAGCCCTGAAGTCGCACTCTGTCGCCTCCACCGCCTCAAGTTTTGGGTATTCGGAAACGCCTTGCTGCTGGCTCTCGCTGTGCAGGCCGTAGTCGTCGTTTGAGCCTGCCACCGACAGCGGGGGATAGGCGGCGAAGATGCAGTTCTCGATGAACCTGCCGGCCAGATGGAACGGGTACTTGTCGGCGGACGGTAGGCGGAACAGCGTTTGCCTCGTCCCCATCGATATTATGACTGTGTCGTTGGCGTGTATGTCGCCCGGCAGGTCGCGCTTGATTGCGTTCCAGTGATTTTTTCGGACTATCTCATATTCCGACGAGTGTTTAAGATTCTTGTCGATCTTTGCGTTGATTTTGTCGGCCTGATTGTCGGAGAGATAAAAAACTATTTTTGCGCTGACCTGCTGCGCCAGATGCTTGATCTCCGCGATAAAGAGCGGCAGGTCGGAGCGCTCTTCGCTTGTGGGCATGAAGACGGCGAGTATGCGGTTTGTCGCCGAGATGTTTTTCGTCATCCGCGTGAAGACGAGGCGCGACAGGCACTCGTCTATGAGCGTAGGGCTGTGGCTTTCGAACGGGCAGACCACCATCCCCGCGCGCGTTTCGGCCGCGGTGCGCAGTATGCCGTCTATGGCGTTGTTCGCTATGCGCATCTCCGGCTGGTAGACCTCCTCAAGCTCGTGCGCGTGGTTCATGCAGACGCCCAAAAGCGTTTCCGCGTCGGCCGCCGATTCACGGTTGTCGGTCGCCAGCGCCAGCGGGGATATAACGTACTTCTTCGCGTTGTGCCTGAAAAGGCAGGCGAAGTCGAGCAGGTTTGAGCATGCGGCGATGTTCGGGACGAATACGAGCGTTTTGCTCTCGAACGGGTTCGACCCGCCTGATTTTTTAGGCAGGTTCTGCGCGTACTTGCCCGCGTAATGTACCGATATGACCTCGCCGATAGAGCAGCTTAACAGTATGAGGATCATCGCCGCGTTGAAGAGCGTCTCGTTGAGTATCCCGACCTCAAGCCCTACCACGGCTATGACGATGGTCGTCGCGGCTTGCTGGATAGTCATGCCTGAGATCATCATGATCGCGTTTGTGGAGTATTTGAAAAATTTGCCGTAGATAAAGCCGGCAACGGTTTTTGTTACTATGCCCAGAAGCGTAAGGATGCCGCCCAGCGCCAGCGCGTCGATGAATTCGCCCAGATTGCCCGGATTTATGAGCATGCCCGCCGATATGAAGAAGAACGGGATGAAGAACGAGTTGCCCACGAAGTTTATTTTCGTCATCAGAATGCTGTGCTTGGGTATGATTTTGCATAGCGCCAGCCCGCAGAAGAACGCGCCGATGAGCGACTCGAGCCGCAGGTGGTGCGCCAGCCACGAGAGGAAGCACGCCGTAGCGAACACAAACAGGAACTGCGCGTAGCCGTCTTCCGAGAAGACGTGAAAGACCCGCCGCGCTATTTTGGGGATGACAAACAGTATGCCGCAGATGAACAGCACCCAGCTGCCGAACAGCAGCGCCCAGTAGTGCAGCGGTATGTCCATGCCGCGTGCGAGGTCGGCGATGACGGCCAGAAGCGCCAGCGCGGCGATGTCGGAAACAATGGTTGCGCCCACCGCTACCGATATAGGCTCCGAGTTGCCTATGCCGAACTTGTTGATTATGGCAAGTGACAGCAGCGTATGCGACGCGAAAAGGCTCGCGATGAGAAGGCCGGCGTTCATCGTGTAGCCGAAAATGCTCACGATTACTATAGTCCCCACAACCTGCGGGATAATGAACGACAGCACCCCGAAAATAGCGCTCTTGGTAACGTTCTTCTTGAAGAAGAATATGTCTATCTCAACGCCGGCGATGAACATCAAATAGAGCTTGCCGACCTCCGAAAAGATGTAAAACGACTCGCCGAGCGAGCTGAGCGTGAAGACAAAGCGCTCTAATATGACCCCAAACAGGATATAGAAGACAATAGAGGGGATCTTGGTCTTGTTCGCGATTATGGGAACCGCGAAGACCGAGAACATGAGCACGGAGAATATAAAGAGTTTATCGTACATTTTTAAGAATATAGTAAAATGTTAATGAAAAAGTCAAGTAAAAATCACTTGCGCAAATCAACACAGAACATCCGCCTCGAATCCCGCAGCAAAAGCCGCCCAGAAACGAGGGCCATGGGGCCCCAGGCATCGACCCCGCTGCTTATTTTGGCCGTTCCCAGCCTCTCGAACCGCCGCGCCGATATGGCCGCCGCGGTCAGCAGGCCGTCGTCGCTCAGTATGAAAAACTTGTTGTCCGCTATTATAAACGGCCCCAGCCCAAAGCGGAAATCGTGGCCGCTCGTCCATTTTACGGCGGTAACGTCGCGTCCGTCCACGCAGACGAACTGATCCCGGTGCGCCCCGGCGTCTTTTGGGAGTACGGCGTACAGGTGCCCGTCGCTGTACAGAGGCGTCTGCTGCTCCGACGCCAGCGACTCTCTTACGGTATGCCGCCCCGTCATGGATATCGAGAACTTCCCGCCGCTGAAACTCACCTGAAATACTGCGGCCCCCGCGCTGTACCCGGCGGTCATAAATATCCTGTCGCCCCCGATCTGCACCGGCGACGGGGCGACTACCGCCTGATTGAACTCGTCAGACTCAAAGAGGATGCTCCCGCGGTCCTCGCCGTCCGCCGCTACGCCCGCTATCCCGCCGCTCGCGCAGTAAACGTAAACACGGCGCCCGAAAAATGTCATGGGGATGACCGACGAGTGCGACATCTTCCACCCGTGCCTGTTCGGCGTCTCCCATACGACCTCGCCGGTCATCGCGTTTACGCCTGTCAGCAGCAACTTGGCTCCGGCTGGCGCGAGTACGGCGACCGTATCGTCTATAAAAGGGCACTGCCCCGTGTACCACAGGGGGATTTCGGAGCCGTATTGGCTGACCATGTCAATCCCCCACAGCAATTCCCCCGTAACGGCGTGAGTCCCCATAGCGTGGCAGTGCGGCCCAACTGTTATCACGGCGCTGTCGTTCACCGCCGGAATGGTCCGCGACATTCCGTGATTTCGCTTAACCTTCACTTTGTACCCGCGCCGCCACATCTCTTTTCCGCTGTCAAGCGAGAAGCAGCGCAGCATATCGGCCTCCTCCTTTTCGTCATAATCAAGCACGTAAACGCGCCCGTTGTGTACAGCCGGTGCGGCGTGCCCCTCGCCTAATTCAATCGTCCACACGATATCGGGCATCTTCCCGTCCGAAAAATCGCGCAGCGGTACGCGCTCGGCGCTGATATTGTCGGAGTTAATCCCTCTGAAATGAGGCCATGACGTTTTGATGGATGTTGACGGCAGGACGCCGTCAAAGCTCTCGAAGATCGTGCCGATATCAGTGGACGCGCGGGATACTGCGGCCTCGCCCGCCGGCTCCCCATCCATCCCCGGCCCGCGTTCGCTTATGGCAAAGGGCGGCTGGTACACGAACCACCAAAACAAAACGGCAGCCCATATAAGGCCGCCGATTATAAATGAAATCCAAAAAGACTTTCCCACAAGTTACTTCGCCTTTATGTCGTACGCGTAAAGTTTGTCGGCGTGGCGCACATAGAGGATGCCGTTGCTGACTACCGGGCGCGCCCAGTGCGGGCCTTTGCCGCCTTCCGGCACCTTGAAAGAGCTGACCTCCGCGAACGCTGCCGGATCGGCTTTGACGAGGGCCATTGTCCCGTTTTCGTCGTAGAGGTAGAGCATACCGTCCGCGAAAGTTATTGAGCCTTTGCCCGTGGAGTGACGCCACACCTGCCTGCCGGTTTTGAAGTCTAAGCAGAACCAGCCCCTGCTCTCGTGCCCTGAGCCGTAAACGTGCCCGTTGTGGAGTATGACGCCGCCGTGGTGGTTGTCCATGAGTTTGATGTCGTAAACCTTCTTTGCCGTAACGTCCTTATCTTTTTTTTCGAGCTTTATGAGAATAGTACCCCTGCCGTAGCCGGTTGACACGAGGACGTGGCCGTCGTGGTAGATGGCGTCGGTGCAGTTGTTGTCGCGGCTGTTTTTGAGCGGCACCGTCCAAAGGTGCTTGCCCGTTTCGGCGTCTATCGCGAACACGCTGATGGCGGTGGTGGAGATAAGCTGCTTGTAGCCGCTGTTTTCCGCCATGATAAGCGACGCGTAGCCCGCTTCGCCGTTAACTGGGGTAGATGCCCATATGACATCGCCGGTATTCTTGTTAAGGCACAGGGCGCCGGCCTTGCTGCCGTAGGCCGTGACATACAGCTTGTCGCCCACGATGAGCGGCGATTCGGAGTAACCGTAGAGGGGTACCTCGGCCGCGTACTTTTCGCGTATGTTGAGGTTCCACTTCGTCTCGCCGGTCTTGGCGTCTAAAGCGACGAGGAGCCCGGTGTCGCTGAGGTAGTAGACAATGCCGCCGTCTACTGATGGTGTGGAACGGGCGCCTGAGTACTGGCGCGCCCATGACGCGCGCGCGCCGTCCCACGAGGGGCCGGCCGCCGTCTCCCAAAGGAGCTTGCCGGCGCGGTCAAACGCGGAAACATAGTTTACCTTCTCCTTAACGCCGGCGCTGAAAACAACCCCGCCGGAGGTAGATACGGAACTGTACCCGTCACCAAGGCCGCTAGCCGTCCAAATTAGCTTCGGCCCCTCCTTCGGCCACTGCTTCAGAAGCCCGGTCTCTTTAGACTTGTTGGTCCTGTCAGCCCCGTGCCACCCAGGCCAGTCGGCAGCGGATGCCGTTACTGCCGCCACAGAGATGAGGACAGCCGCCGCACGGAAAAATTTCGTTTTGATAGACATCTGCACCAGCCCTTTCTGTTATGTAGTGCCGTACAATGGGGGATAACCCGTGAGGATTGGCCCGCCTGTCCCCTTTTTGGGGAGCGCGCCGGACGGGATCCGCACGAAAAAACGCCCCTGATTATATACGTTATATGGTAAATATATATAATGGGACGCAGAAATCAAAATAAAATCCGCGCCAAAATTGTTTCTAATCCTGCCCCCGGAACTGCGGACGGGGTATTGGCGGTCAATATGCCATTAGTTACGATATGCAGCGGCCAAACCCTCCGGCTGCGGCATTTACCGCGCCCCGGCCTGCGATTTTTTCTTGAGGATTACCTCGAGGTGCTCCGCGTCATTCAGGTCACGGGGTCGTCCGGCGGCTCTTTTGTTTTTGATCAGGTCGGGTATTGAAATCAGCGGGATTTTGAGCCCGTTGATCTCAATAATCTGGACATTTTTGTATGCTTCTTCGAAATTAATTTCTATTATTTGTGTTATTATATCAATTCGTATCGGCTGGACGCCAATTTGAAAAACAGTGCCCTCCGTTTCAAAATCTTCAGCGGATACATCATGCGTAGGTGCGCCGAATTTTTCGAGTGCGGCCATTACCCTGACGGAGTTTTCCTTATTTGGCCAGACCAACAGGTCAATATCTTTTGTTAATCTCTCATATCCGTGCAGTATTGCGGCGAAGCCGCCTACCACAAGATATTGGACATTTTCTTCGTTGAATACCCGCAGCATATCATTAAAATCGTTTTGGACAATCATATCCATAGCCACACTCATGCGCTTACCCCACAGACCGGTATGTTTTTACCGCGACATTTCTCTGTATTGGTTTTGAGAAGTCGTACCGGCCTTTACTGAATACGGTAACAACCCGCGCCAGCTCCCAAAAACCATCCCAGCACTCCTGCGGGGAACCATAACAGATGCTCATGTTATCTTCTTCAAAATCAGGAGAATTCATATTCAGTTTCCGCGCAACAACTGTCTGCCCCATACGGCCGCCCTTTTTAAGGTTAATACTCTACTGATAATATACTATATTCCACAGGAAAAAGCAAATTTAGGGCAAAGATTTTTACTGAAGGACGGCTGTTCACAACCGCCCCTGCAATCAATACATTACTACTGCCTGTACGTTGCGAAAAACCTCTTCATCTTGCCCAGCGCCGCGGTCAGGTCTTCCGGCTGCGGCAGGAAGACCACCCTGAAGTGGTCGGGCTCTTTCCAGTTGAAGCCCTTGCCGTGGATTATCAAAATATGCTCGCTGCGCAAGAGGTCGTACGACATTTTCTCATCGTCGGTGATGTTGAATTTTTTGATGTCCATTTTGGGGAACGCGTAGAACGCCCCCTGCGGCTTGACGCATGAGATGCCGGGGATGTCCGACAGCATGGACTGGCAGATTTCGCGCTGCTCGTAGAGCCTGCCGCCTTT
>WQTH01000056.1 GCA_009786415.1 Chitinispirillia bacterium
GGGGGGGGGGGGGGGGGGGGTAATTTTTCGTGTACTATTACGGCGGGTGCGGCCACTATTGCGAAATTCATCTGTACCATCTCAATCCGCCTTTCTTGTAAAAAAGTTTTTGTATGCCACTTATATAGTATACATTACGGGTTTGCGGAATTGCAAGAAAAATTTTAAAAATATTTTGCGCCCCGCCCAAAAAGCCCATTTTTGGGGATTCAAATCCCGGAAAACGGCAATTTTGGCGGAGTTAACTCCTCAAAATCGGCATTTTTGGGTCTGATCACTCAAAATCAGTAATTACCACATACCAATTTTAACTTCCGGTTTGATCACCGATATAAAACTTTTATCCTCGTATATTTCCACAACATACATCCCAAGGCTCAATGCTAATTCCCGTGCTTCTTCCGCGATATTCAGCCCTGCTACTGCGGCAAACAGTTTCTTCCCTGTCAGATTTGTAATATTCTCATTTTTTCGTAACCGCTTTAACTTTTCAACACAGGCCAGCACCCTATCCCCTGTCAGTGTCGTTTTCNCCTCTACGACCATTGTTTCATCTCCGTTTTCGAGCAATGCGTCAACCTCCGCCAGCTTCTTTCTATCCGCGCGATAGTACACATGCCGGATAGACAGCCTGTTGAAATTATGCCCATGCTCATTCATCTTCTCGGTTATTCCCGGAACGAGCACAACTTCGACTATGTACCCTATTTCATTGCCGAGACGACTTGAGAATTCTCTCATCGCCCGCTGCGTCTCCGCACGGCTTTCGGCCAAAATACGCTCCGTTTCTGCGCGGCTTTCAGCCAAAATACGCTGTGTCTCCGTACGGCTTTCGGCCACAATACGCTCCGTTTCTGCTCGGCGTTCGGCAAACATACGCTTCGTCTCCGTACGGCTTTTGGCCAAAATGCGTTCTGTTTCGGTGCGGCGTTTATCGCTCTCGGCCATAGAACGCCCCATCTCAGCCAAAATTTCACGGATTTCTTCTATACTCGTTGCCATAATACATTTATCCTCTTTATATTATTTAAACCGTTTATTCCCCTTAAACTCTAACTTCCCGCACGAATCAAACCCTGTCTCTAACTTGAACGTCACCCCGTTTTTCATACCTTCCAAAAACAGCGGCTACGCCTCCTCGTCCTCGCCGCTGTCGTCCGACGATACCGGGGTGTCGTTGCCGCGGCGCTTAGAGGCGGACTGTTCTCTTACCAGAGATTCGATTTTCGTCAACACATCGCGGTTTTCTTTGAGGTAGTCCCGCGCCTTTTCGCGGCCCTGGCCGAGGCGCTCGCCCTCGTAGTTGAACCACGCGCCGCTTTTTTCGACTATGTTCATTTCTACCGCCAAATCGAGCACATCGCCCTCAAATGAGATTCCCTTGCCGTACATGATGTCGAATTCGGCCTCCTGAAACGGGGGGGCGACCTTGTTTTTTACTACCTTTGCGCGGGTGCGGTTGCCCACCACGTCTTCGCCGTCTTTTATGGCGGCTATCCTGCGGATGTCCACGCGCACCGACGAGTAGAACTTCAGGGCGTTGCCGCCGGTTGTGGTTTCGGGATTGCCGAACATTACGCCGATCTTCATTCGCAGCTGGTTGATGAATATCATGCAAGTCTTTGATTTTGACAGGATTCCGGTGAGCTTACGCAGGGCCTGCGACATCAGCCTCGCCTGCAGGCCTACGTGGCTGTCGCCCATTTCGCCCTCAATTTCGGCGGCGGGGACGAGGGCGGCGACGCTGTCTATTACTATGAGGTCAATCGCGCCGCTGCGGACGAGCGTGTCGGCGATTTCGAGGGCCTGCTCGCCGGTGTCGGGCTGGGAGACGAGGAGGTTGTCGACATCTACCCCGAGGCCCTTGGCGTAGGCGGCGTCGAAGGCGTATTCGGCGTCTATGAGCACGGCTACGCCGCCCTGACGCTGGACGTTGGCGATGGCGTGCAGGGCGACCGTGGTCTTTCCGGACGACTCCGGGCCGTATATTTCGACAATGCGCCCCTTGGGGAAGCCGCCAATGCCAAGCGCGTTGTCGAGGGAGATCGAACCGGTGGGGATGGCCTGTATGTCGGCCTGCTGGGCAGAGCCGAGACGCATTATGGAGCCCTTGCCGTGCTGTTTCTCAATCTGCGCGAGCGCCTGGTCGATCGCGGCGGTGCGCTGCTTAGCGCCGCCGTCCTTGCTGTCCTGCACTTTTTCCTTTTCTGCGCTTTTCTTAGCCATTTTTACCGCTCCTTTATTTATTGATTCGTTGTGATTGGTTTCAAGTCCGCGCACCTGTTATGGTACGACATAAATATACAATATGCCGCAGGACGGCAGGGGGATTATTCGCCCAAAATCCAGCGGCGCCGGCGGTACGGGCAGCGGGCGGCCGGAGACGGCCGCCCATACGGGCGATTTCGATGAAATCCGCCTGCAATGGGCGGCCACACAGAACCGCCCCCGCAGAAACATATCAACATCATCGCCTAAAAATACCCGTTACCGCCCGTCCTTCCACGAATCCGACGCCTGCAGGTTCCCGTCGGCGTAGGTCCAGGTTATCTTCTGGTACCGCAGCTTGACCTCCTCCATATGCTCGAATTTCTCTTTGGAAGAATCTTTCACGTTGTGCATTATCGGGTGAACGGAGCAGACCTTCACGCCCTCAAGCTTGTGGCTGAAGTACTCCGTTTCGGTGCCGGTATCGTCGATGCGGTACCACTTGATCTCCACCTCGTTGAAGGTCTGGCCCTCGCAGGCCGCCTTGTAGAGGTAGGGTGACGAGGCGTCTATCGCCTTGAGCAGGCGGATCGCTTCGTGCTTGCGGGTGCCGGTGAGCTTGCCGGTATCGGGGTCGGTTGGGATGCGGACCTCGTGCTCGAATTCGAAGATTTCGACGCTCTTTTCGCGGCCGATGACGTCTACGGAGCCCTCGACCGGGTTGTCGGAATTGTCCTTCATCCACATATAAGCGGGTGTTGGCATTGTACAGATCCTTTCGTTAATGTTAAAAAACAGGTTGTTATTTATCGGGACGATGAAGGAGGGCGGAATGCCCACAAGCAACATCGTCCCAACAATATTGTTATTTCTGATACAGGCACAGGCTGCCGGAAACGGCCGCCCCGCAATATCATTAATATATTTCTATTTGTTGATACGCTGACAGGCGGCAGCAAGGCCGCCCGCCCATATCAACACATCAATACTACTCCTTGCTCTTAGGCAATTTTGATACCAGCGACAGATTGATGTCGATACCTTCAATCTGGAAATGCGGCATCACCGACAGGCTGACCCGGAAGAACCCCGGATTATCCTCCAGCTCGCTTACGCTGACCGCCGCTTCCTTCAGGGGGTGCGTCGCGATCAGGTCGGGGCCGGGGTCATTCATCTCCGTTACCAGCCGCTTTATCCACCGCGTGAGCTCTTCCTGCAGTACCATGCGGCTCTTTGTCGACCCGATGTTTTCCCGCTGGATCACCTTGAGATAGTGGGCTATCCGCGAGACCAGAAAGATGTACGGCAGCCTCGAGTTGATCCGCATATTCGCGGTTATTATCGGGTTGTCGAACTCCTGCGGCTTCTGCGTCGAGTTTGCGGAGAAGAAGCAGGCGTAGTCACGGTTCTTGTAGAAGGAGAGCGGAATGAAGCCCTCCTGCGCGAACTCGAACTCCCTTGTTTCGGGTATCAAAATTTCGGTTGGTATCTTCATTTCCGTTCCTCTGCCGGCGTCAAAAACGTGCACAGGCAAGTTATCGACCCTCCCTCCGGATTCTGGTCCGCGGATTTGAACACACCAACCGTTTTCTATGAACGACTTTACCATATTGGACGCAAACGCGAATGTCGCGTTGCCCCACAGATACTTACTGCTGTCGGGGCCCGACACATTCTCGCGGTAAACGAACTCCCTTACGGGCATCGTATCGGGCCCATACGGCAGGCGCAGCGCGAAGCGGGGGAGCGTGAGGCCCACGTAGCGGCTGTCTTCGCTCTGGCGGAACGAGTTCCAGCGCAAAAACTCCGAGCGCTCCATGTAGTTGTGCAGGTCCTCTATCTTAGTTAAACCAGCCGCATTCTCCTTTGCAAAGAAGCGCGGCGTGGCGGAGCCGATGAACGGGCAGTGGCAGGACGCCGCGACTTTGGAAATCTCCTGGAGCAGGGAGATGTCCGGAGCGCTCGAGCCGAACTCGAAATCGCTTATTATCGCGGCGTACGGCTCACCGCCCGGCGTATCGTACTCGTCGGTATAGACGTGCTTGTAAAGGCCCGACTGGATAGTCTCGGGTACGTCTTCGAAATCCTCCATCAGCTCGTCTTTGGAAACGTCTAAGATGTTGATCCTCACATTCTTGCGGAAATCGGTCCGCTGCACCAGAAAATCGAGGCTGCGCCAGACAGATTCGAGTTTCTGGAACTGCGGCGCGTGGAGTATCTCGTCGAGTTGCAGCGATATGCGGCGGTCAAGCTCGGCGATCTGGCAGTCAAGCACCGATTTGTCTATCTTGTCGATAGTCGTGGAGCACTCAAGCACGTTGTCGACAAACAGCGCCAGCGCCGCCCCAATGCGCTCGCCGGCCTTGCTCTCGGCCAGCGCCTGCGGGCTGCGGTAGGCGGATATCTCAACCGTCGTTTCGGGCGGGGCGATGTTCATCGTCTGGTAGATGTACCCCAGCCCGGAAGAGGCGTTGTCTTCGATGACGATCTCTTTCACGTCAGCGTCTGCTACTGCTATTGTTTCGGACATTTTAAATCCCTTTCGTTAATAATGTTTAATCTGATTCCCGCGGTGGCGGTAAATCAGGCACTACGATAAATCAGGCGCGTAAATCTGTCCATCAAATAGGCTTAAGGCCGCTTTTGTCCTCTAATTCGGGAACAATCCTCTGCAGCTCCGCCCTCAGTTTCCTCGCCTTCTCCTGATCCCTTATAAGCTCCTCAAGGCGGCGCCTGAACTCCCTGTTGTCAAGCAAGTTCGATTTCAGGTCCTTGAGCAGGTTGCGGGCCGCCAGAAGGCGCGAGAGCGCGGGAACCGACGAGGCCACGCTCTCCGGCTTGAACGACTCTATGCCGGTTACGGGGATATCCACGGCCATCTCCCCCTGCCCCGCCAGCCTGTTGTTTACGGAGAAGGACAAATTCAGACCGAAGTCCGCCATGACCTGCTGAAAATTGTTCTTGTCGACCGAGACACGCTCGCGGTCGACGATGCGCCCCTCCTTCCGGCACCCCGTGAAGTCGCCCATCACCAACAGCTTGAGCGGGAGCTCCACGCTCTTCTTCGCGTCNCCCTTGCCCACATCGAGTTTCAGATTGATGCGGGCCGCGGGAATCTCGTTTTGAAAGCTTCCTGCCATATTTACCGCCTTTCTTTTTTGTTATTGTTACGGTTATTGACTTATGAAATTTTTTTTAACAGCGTTTCCATCCTGCCGATATATGTTATTATCTCCTGATATTCGTTATGCGTTAATTTTATGGAGACGGTTGCCTGACCGTTGGTTTTGCCGCCAGACGCTGCGGGCGGCCGGGGACGGTCGTCCGTACGGGTTGGTTTGTCGAGATCAACAGGATTATCTACGGATATACCGATGGATTTATCGACGGACGGACTGATTGATTGATTTGCGGATGGAGTAACGCTATCCCCGCCGCCAATACTACCAGTACCTGCATTACTTTTTATCTGTGCCGACACCGCCCTGTCCCACTCCATCACCCGCTTATATAATAAGGAAGGGAACGGCGCGCCGGTCAAGGGGAACTTTTTTTCCAGAACGGGCCTCCATTTGGAAAGCGCGTCTTTCAACCTGACAATATGCGGCGCGTCACTCACCCCCGCGTCGACACCGGGGCACCGGCTCGTAAACCTCGGCTCCGACAGCCAGCGCAACGCGGCAAGCTTCGCGCCGTCCCGCAGCGGGAATACCGACTCAAAGCTGTCCGCACAATAGCCGACCAGCAGGCAGATGACATCCGCCAGCAGCCCCACCTCCCCTTTCCTAAGCGCGGCGTACGCAAGCCACGCCATCGCCCGGATATCTTTCGACTTTTCCGTGAGTATCTTTATTGACAGCGCCTCGACGGCGTCAACGTCAATATCGCCCAGTTTCCCGATTTCGCCCTTCAGGCTCTCGTAATCGGGGTCGTGGTTAACATCGGCGCCAAACGGGTTCTCTCCCGGTATGGGCGCCGCCAGCATGGATAAAAGATCCGGCATAGCGCGGCCTCCTCTGCGAACAGGTTAATTGACCAAAATCGATACAATCAATACAACCGGTACAGCCGACATGCGGCGCAAAACGCCCAATACGGTAAAACGGGCGGTTGGCCGAGAGAGTACTCCAAGAGAGATTGGTAAACCAAGAGATTCGCTGCAGGCAATACCCTGCAACAGGGGACGTATCCCCTTAAAAAACCATTAAACCAAGAGAGGTAAAACCGAGATTCGCCGTTACATTATGCAACGGACCGGAAACGTATCCCCGTAAAGCACATACAAACCAAGAGAGTAAAGCCAAGATTCGCCATTATCTTATTATAATGGGCCGGGAACGTATTCCCGTACAACCAAAATTTCAAGACCAAAAGGCGCGGTGTGATCATCNCCCTGCCATACATAATATAATATATGCCGATCACAAGTATGAAAAAAAAATTATTTTTTTGGGCGCCAACGGCTACTGCTGCGCCACATCGCTGAAAAACGGGCTTAACTTCTCGCGGGAGATCGGGTTCTGCATCAGTTTACGCAGCGACCTGTCCCGGATGATGCGGACGCGCTCGCGGGTCAGCTTAAGCTCGTGCCCTATCTCCTCCAGCGTGAACTGCTTCGAAAAATTCAGCCCGTAATACATCCTTAATATCCGCTCTTCCCTGCTCGACACGTGCTGCAAGACGCTGTCTAACGCCTCGTTCAGCTCCTTGCGCAGGCGCTCGCTGTCCTGCTCCGGGTCTTCGCCCAAAACGTCCGCGAGGGTCTTTACGCTGTCATCCTCTTGCCGCGAGCTTGTTATGGGGGCGTCCATGGAGACCCCGTGCATACGCTCCATAACCTCCACGATCTCGGCCTCGCGGTCTTTGAACTCCTCTGTGCGTATTGCGCTCAGGTAGTCGCCGCTGTGGCGGTCGAGGACCTGCCGGAACCGGTTGAGTAGGGCGATCTTGTTGGGCGGGATGCGCACCGTCCCCGACTGCTCGAACAGCGCCTTCTGTATGGACTGACGAATCCACCAAACCGCGTAGGATATGAATTTAACGTTGTTCTCCAAATCAAACCGCTTGGCCGCCTTGAGAAGCCCTATGTTCCCCTCGTTAATGAGTTCCAGAAAACTCAGGCCCCGCCCGCGGTACCGCTGCGCGATGCTCACCACAAAGCGCAGGTTCGCCGTTATGAGCTTTTCGGTAGCCTCGGCGTCCCTGAACTGCACCCGTTTGATGAGCTCACGTTCTTCCTGCTCATCCAGCATACGGTAGCGCTTGATGTCGCGGAAATAAAGCGTCTCTGCTTTTAAGTTCATATATCCCTTCAATCGGCCACCCCGGTCCGATGCTCCCCCCGATATATATTATAGAATATGACAGGGGAATTTTACAAGTATTTAAAATTTTTTATGAAATATTTGATATTTCCATCAAAATAGTGTATATTTTTATGATGTAATATTTCCCGCCGCCTGTGGGGACACAATTTGAAGAAACAGGCGCGTTTTAAACATATCCCGCCCATTGCCATGGCCCTTGCGGCAACGCTGCCGCACTTCACGGCAGACGCCCGTACCGGGGGGCGCCCGGAGGCGGGCAATCCCTGAGAATGACTCTGACACCCGGGCTGTCCCACAAAATATCGCGCGGCGTTTGGATTATTGGGTGGATATGTTTTATTTTCTATGCATGATGAAAAAAAACGCATACGCACTGATACTTATGTTAGCCGTCGCTTTTACAGCGTTCGGGGATAATGCCGCCGATACCCTCGGCGTCGACGCTGATACCGCCGTCGATAACGTCGTCCATAACGCCGCCGGCAAATCCGCCCCAGCAGCCTCCGCCATCCGCAAGGCCGTCGTTATCCCCGTTAAGGGCACCGTAGACCACGGTATGGCCGCGTTCATCGGGCGGGCGATACACGATGCCTCCAAGCATGAGAACACATTGATAGTCTTGGACATAGACACCTACGGCGGGCAGGTCGATGCGGCTTTCACCATCGTAGACAGCATCCTTGGCGCAAAAGCGCCCACGGTGGCGTTCGTGCGCTCCAAGGCCATAAGCGCCGGCGCCCTCATAGCACTGTCCGCCAACCAGCTCTTCATGCGCCCCGGCACGACCATCGGCGACGTAGCGCCGCTTATCAACACCAACGAGGGCCCACAGATGCTCGGCGAGAAGCACCAGTCACCCATCCGGGCCAAATTCCGCACACTCGCCCACAAGAACGGCTACCCGGAAGTTCTTACCGAGGCGATGGTCACCGAAGAGATCGCGGTGTACGAGGTCACACTGCCCGACACGGTGATCTACCTCGACTCCCTGAGGATCGTCAACCTTGACCCGGCTGTCAAAAAACAGATAAAATCCCAAAAGAAGGTCGTAAGGGCCGGCGAGCTGCTTACAATGACCGAGGTCGAGGCCCACAGGTACGGTTTCTCGCGTAAAACCGTCAATACCATAAACGAGATGCTGCAGGCGATGGGCCACACAGAAGCGGNGATCGTCCCGATAGGCAAAAACTGGTCTGAAAACCTCGTAAGCCTACTCGCGACGCTCGCGCCGGTGCTTATGATGTTCGGCTTCGCCCTCATATATATAGAAATGCGCACGCCGGGGTTCGGCGTCCCCGGCATCATAGGCATACTCTGCATCGCGCTGGTCTTCTTCGGGCAGTATATGGTAGGGCTGGCAAACCACGTCGAGCTGCTGCTTATCGTAGCGGGCGTCCTGCTGCTGTGCTTGGAGGTATTCGTACTGCCGGGGTTCTTCATAGGGGCAATCGGGCTGTTTATGATGATTATAGGCATGGCTCTGTCGTTCCAAAGTTTTGTGATACCCAGCCCGGACCTGCCGTGGCAAACGGAGGCGCTCAAGCGTAACATCCTGCGTTTCTCATTGACAATCATAGGATCGCTGACGCTGATAATAATTTTCTTCAAATACTTCTTCGAACGCCTCGGCCTCGTGGTGAAAGGCCCCTATCTGGCCGCCACGCTGGGAGGCGCCCAGGCTGATGAGGATATGGTGTTCGTGCCCAAACTTGGGGACAGAGGGACCGCCCTGACGCCGCTCAGGCCGGCGGGGAAAGTCAAAATAGGCAAGGAGATGTGCGACGTGGTGACGGACGGGCAGTTTATCAACAACGGGACGGAGGTTGTCGTCACGCAGATACAGGGGAACCGGATAGTGGTGGCTGCGGAATAACCCCTGGCATAATATGTATTGAAATGCCTGTCATCAATCCCACTCCCAACAAAAAAGGCGGACCGCAAGGATCCGCCTTTGTATTAACGTGATATCATCCTCAAACAACCGGCATTACCGAACCATCTGGAACCTCTGCGTAACCNCCCTGCCGTCACCGCCGGCATACCTGACAATCACAGTCCCATTTGACGTTATCCGGCCGGGCAGCTGCACAGACCTCTCCCCCGCGCCCATACGCTTTTTGAATACCTGCTTTCCGGTCAGCGAGTAAACCGCTATCGTCCCCGGTTTTTCCGGTGTAAACGATAACGTTACCGCCGGTGATTTGCGCGCGTTATCCATTATCATCGCCGGCTTTCCCGCATAAGCCTGGCTTGGCGATGCCGGCCTGTGGGTTATTGACACCGGGGTCTCGAACGAATAGAGCATCGTTCCCCCCACGCCTCCCGCTATGAGGGCGTTCCCGTCGGAAAAGATTGTTGTAAGATTTCTGGTCGTCGCCTTTTTCTGCGGGAGCCACTCGGCGCCGTTCATGGAGGAATAAACGTTCCCTGAGTCGGCCGCGACAACGTAGTACCCCTTCGCAAACGTGGCCGATTTAGCGGTCGCCGGCGCGTTTTGCATCAGCGTCCAGGAGGTTCCATCAGCAGATGAAAGCACTATTGAGGCTACACCGCCGGACGATCTTCCGAGAGCTATGAATTTGTTATCAACGTACGTTATATGCTCAATCCTGTGGCCGCTGGCGCCGGTCAACGGCGCATCGGTCCAGTACCGGCCGGGGGATGTACCGCTGGCATCGGACACCTTGATAAGCCCGTTGCTGCTGCCCCCCGCCACAAACTTGCCGTTGCCGAAAGCTATCGAGGTAGGGTGTACTGTTGAGGGCCACCCGGTCTGATTTAGCTCCTCCGCCCAATTCTGCCCGTCGGAAGATACATATATTCCAGGCGCGCCAAATTGTCCGGGCGATGTACTGCCAACGGCTACGAATACGTTGCCGCCGAAAGCGACCGCTGCCAGCATTGTGTTGCGATTGATGCCGGTGAGGCTGTGGTCGGCCCAAGCCTGCCCATCCGCAGACGAGAATATAGCGCCGGAATCGCCAACCGCAATAAACTTGCCGCCGCCGTACGCAACACCCTGCAGACGCTTTCCTGCCGCCCTCGCATTCCAGTCCCGGCCATCGCTTGATACCGACACCCCGGAGTCGCCAACCGCCACGAAGACCGATCCGCCGTTGCTGATGATCTGCCTGTAGGTCATAACGCGACCCGCCGTTCTCTTTGTCCAGCTCGACCCGTCCGCAGAGGTGTAGAGCGACCCGCGCGCGCCCACCGCAACGAACATGTTGTTGCCGTACCTGACCGCCACGAAATTGTCGCTCTCGTTGAGCGTAGATGCCGTCCACGAGGTCCCGTCGCTCGACGACACCGCGCGGCCGCCGGCGCCCACGGCAACGAACTTGCCCGCGCCGTACGTCATATCCGCCATTCCAGCCGCCGCGCTTACCGGCGAACCCGTCCAGTTTATACCGTTGGCAGACGTATACGCTACCGAGCCGTTTAACGCGAGCGCAACGAACATATCATTTCCGAACGCCACTGCCCCAACTCCCCCCGGCGTACTGATACTTGCCGCTTGCCATCCCGTACCGCCGGATGTCCCAGATGCCGATATGATGTTGCTGCCGACCGCGACATACCTGTCGGCCCCAAACGCGGCGCGCGTCAGGTTCTCGGTGGTGTTGGGCGCAAACCGGAAAGACCAGTCCTCGCCGTCGTGCAGGAAGATCCTGGCCTCGTCACCTATGCCCACAAATACCCCGTCGCCATACGCCAAATACCTGCACGGAGCATTCGTGCTCGTAGGCTCAACTTCCCAGTTCCGGCCGTTGTGGGAGCGCAGCAGGCCGGTGCTGTTTTGCGTAACGAGGAACTGGCCGCCGCCGAACCCAACACTGAGATAACTCTGCATCCCCCCCGTCAGCCCAAACTGCTGCGACCACTCCGACGCGTTGTCCGAAGACTTTACCACCCCGTCGCCGCTAACCGCTACAAACGTACCGCCCCCAAAGGCAAGGCCGGTATAATTGGGAAAAAGATTCTGCCACTGCGGCGTCTGCGCGTGTAGCAGCCCGGCTGCCGCGACGGCTATAAGCGCCATCGCGTTTACGATGCGGTATTTCCTCATAAGCAAATACTCCCCTCAATATAGGGTTTTATGTGATTCATCCCCCCGCGCCCAGCGGAGCGCGAAATTTTTGGGAGACGCGCTGATACGCTACTCCTCCCCCTCGTCGGCCCCGGCTGCGCCGGCGCCGTCCGCCGTCCACCGCTGCAGCGCGTCAATTATCTTCAGCGCCTGGTCGCGGCTGGAGATGTTGAACTTCGCCTGCTGGCGGTACTCATCGTCCATCTTGCGGTAGCGGCGGATCGAGTACCGGTCCGCGCTGTAACCGTCTTTGGACTTGTCCCACTGCTGGTAACGGTACAAAACCGTCGCCCACGAACCCTTCGAGAGGATAACCTTGTCGAGGACTTTTACTACAAGAACGCCGTCCTCCTCGTAATCAATCGTCAGGTCTTCCGCTTTTGAAGCCATATTTCACTCTCCAATCTGGTTGCTGTACACCCACTTGCTATACTGCTCCATATACATAATCTAATTGATTATCCTTTGAAACGCAACAAAATAATATTATATTTATAATAAAGGAGCCAAATTTTGCGCATAATACCGCCATCCGCCTACCCGCTTACCCTGAAAGGCCTCTGCCGGAACCTTCTGGCCCGCAAACCCGTGTTCCCGTTCTACGCCTCATTCAAGCTGACATCCCGGTGCCACTTCGGCTGCCCGTTCTGCAACGTCAAAAAGGACGCCTGCCCCGACCTGTCCACCGCCGATGTCAAGGCAATACTCAGAAACCTCTCCCGCTCGTCCGTCCTCATGACCAGCTTCGAGGGCGGGGAACCGCTGCTGCGGACAGACATTGAGGAACTCCTGAAGTACGCCCGGCAGTGCAAATTCTACCTCCTTTTCACGACTTCCGCCAAAGACCTGCTCTCATNCCCCCTCGACCGGTACTCGAAATACATCGACTTCCTGCACGTATCCATAGACGAAGGGCATGATAACCTCGAACTGTTCGACTCCCTGAAAGAGCTCTCCGCCCTGCCGCCGGGCCTGTCGGTACAAACCGTAGTCACCCCGGATACAACAGGCGCGCTTGAAGACAAGGTGCGGATATGCCGCGAAAGCGGCGCGAACATCGTCATCATACCCGCCGCCGTTATGGACAACGCCAAAAACTGCTTCCCCGACATGGACAGGCTCGAACAAAAGATAAACTCGCTGCGCCAGCTTTACCCGAATACCATACACACGCCCGCCGGGTTCTTCGACGCGTACCGCAGGGGCAAATGCTCAAGCGCGTCTATAATCATCGCGCCTGACGGGCGGCTCTACTACCCATGCCATATTCTGGGGCAAAAGGGGCCCGACCTGCGCGTTACCGAGCTGTCCGAATGGCTGACGACGCAGGAGGCGGAGGAGATGCGCGGGATGATGAATCGGTGCGGGAGGAACTGCGGGTGGTACCAATACTACGCGATTGATTCGTATACGTCAATATCCTCGGTAATCGACGCTATGGGGCCTGTGCTGTTCAGATAGTGATACCGCCCCGGCGAAAAATCAATCTGATCCTTAAATATCAGCGGCTTTCCGCGAGTATCAGCGCGGATATGATAACTACGCGCCGTCTCTCATCACCGTCTCCGAAAAATTTTCATGCCTTATAAAATACATTAACGCCCCTGCCGACCATTAAATTATATTTGCTGTTATGAGCCTGAATCCCGCAAACGGGGCGGCAGGATAAGCTAAAGCATTGAAAACCGGCGAGCCGGAGGGGGTAAAAGTATGTCGATACCTGATAATAAACTTGAAGAGGGGCGGGTTCCCGAACAAAACCCTGCGGAAAAGCAGACTGAAGCGAAATTTCCCGGCCCAAACCCTTTCGATTTTATCGAGCAGGCTGAAAAGCAGGCTAAGGAATACGCGCTCGGTACCGATGAGGCTGAGGAGCCCGCGCCGAGCAGCCCCGCCGAAAAGGCTCTGCTGCCCATCGCGCTGCTCTTGGCGGTACTGTTCGACCGTTTGGTGGCCGCGCAGGGGGATTCGGAACATCTCAAGATATTCTACGGCGCATTTGGGCTGTGCTATTTGGGCGCTTTCTACCTGTTCTTCTGGAAGCGGCTGAACCTGAAGCGGAATCCGGTTTCGTGGTATTTGGGTATCGGCGCGGCGGCGCTGTGCGTGTGGAACTTCGTCAGATACGGCATAGAGGGCGCCGTGCCGCCTTCACATCACGATAATGCGCAGTACACCTTTATCACCGCGCTTGTCATCCCCGGCGTGCTCATCATCCACGCGCTGTGGTCTACGAGGGCCTACTCTTTTAAAAATCCGGAGGGTATGGCAATCGCGTGGCTCGATGTGTTCCTGAGATACCCGTTTCTGGGCTTGCCCGCCATGAAAAAAGCGGCCCGGTCACTCTTCAACAAGGCGAACCTGCCCATAGCGAAACGCGTCCTTGCGGGAGTGCTTATCGCGGGCCTGCTGCTCTTAGTAATAGTACCACTGCTGATGGGCGCCGATTCGGTCTTTAGCTATTATTTGAGCAAGCTGGCCGCGAGCCTCAACTTTGTATCCCTGTTCTGGCACACCATCCTGGTAATGCTTTTCTTCGTCCTGCTCTATTCGTTCCTGTGGAACATAGGGTTCGCCGGACACAAGTCGATGCGCATACCGGAGGCGTGGTCTATAGACTCGCTCATCTCCGCTATTGTCATGGGCAGCATCATATTGGTGTACGCGCTCTTCTGCCTTGTGCAGTTCACATACCTGTTTGCGGGCACGGGGCTGCCGGCGGGCATGACTTATTCGGACTACGCCAGAGAGGGCTTTGCCCAAACGGTGGCTGTCTGCTCCATCAACTTGCTGATATTCGGCCTCTTCCTGCGGTTTGTGGCGCCGAATGCCGTGCGTACCGCACTGTTGAGCGGCCTGCTGGCGCTTACGGCAGTAATGCTCGTTTCCGGCGGCGTGCGGCTTAACCTCTATATCGCCGCGTACGGAATGACATGGCTGCGGCTGCTGTCGGCATGGTTTATCGTTTACCTCGGCGCGGTGATACTGCTCTGCGGGGCGCAGCCGCTGCGCAAAAAGAAGATACCAATCGCCGCTATATGCTTCCTGATGCTTTTGGCGTGGTACGCCGCGCTTGGGTATTTGAACCCCGACGGGTTTATCGCAGCGTATAACAACCATTTCTTCCCTGATGGGGTGCCGATGTCGGGGCGGAGATAAACGCGGGGTGCGGGGCCAGGAAAATTATGGGTAAAAAAAAGGCTAAGAAACGCGCGGCGGCGGCAGCAGCGGCGGCGGCTGATAATCCGCAGCCTGCCGCCGTTAAGCCTTATACCGTACCGTTAAGAACGCAGTTATTTTGGATGGCATTGGCACTCGCGATAACTATCGTACCTGCAAAGATATACCACAACCACAGAGATAATGTATTAAAAGAAAATGCTCTATATACGAATGCAGTCATATATAAATTATTGAATCACCAGAAAAGAGGCTATCCCCTTATCTGTTACCATTATACTGTAGCAGATGGTTTCGAATATGTCGAACATAAAAAACAGGGAAAACGGCATAGACGGCGTCCCTGTTGTACCTCTTATCGTCTATTAATTGCAGATTGCCCGCACAACTATACCGGTGCAGGAAGATGGTACCCAAAATACGACACTTTATCCGTTGGTGACAGCATTGCAATTATCTACAACAAAAAAAAGCCCTCTCACAGTAGAACCAAGCGCGACCTTAAAATACCATGACAGCGCTCCGGGAACGAGTTTACGGCATATACCGGCCGTACGGACGGAGGAAAAATCAAATAAATAGACCAAAAAACCATCCCCAAACGCCTCCCTCGTATCCCCAAATACCCCGCCAACATAGACCCAAAGCGCCAAATTTGTCAACAAACACCGGCAAACTGTGCCCCACGGCCAGCCTCTACACCCCTCCCGTTCTCCGTGGCGCTCCACCAGTTGCCGTTGCTGCCGGCGTTGTTGAAGCTACCATCGGTGTTGCGGTTGCCGCCCGGCAAAGCCGAAACATTTGCGGAATCTTTCATAAGCCGCAGGAAGGTTCCAGTAAATGGAAGATTCCCGCGGCCGTTTATATGCTCGCCCGCTGCTACACGGGGGGGAGCGTTCCGCTGGACTGATTAAAAGGGTCCGCTCCTGCAATCCTGATGTTGGTATTGCAGAACTCTGCCCTGAAAAAATTCAAAATTTTTCGACCGCCTTGCGGCGGCTATGGTTAAAACCAAAACAAAACGGCTACGGTGCGTGCCGCAAAAAACGCGGCTCGCGCCGGCGGCTTAGCTGCGCTATGCCGCTTCAGTCCCAGACACAGAGCGCGGAAAAACCGAAGCCCTTGTCGAGGTAGTCCTCGCCCACGTAGCCGTAGTACGAGAGCATGCCCCGGTAGTACGCGCTGCCGCTGCCGTTCTCCATGGCGCTCCACCAGTAGCCGAGGCTACCGGCGCCGCCGAAGCTACCACCGGTGTTGCGGCCGCCGCCCGGCAAAGCCGAAAAGCCGTAATCATCGGTACCGTTTCCGCCACCACTCCACCCTGACGTAGACTTCAACTTCATTCCAGCGTTATTATCACAACATCCTGAACCTGCATTAGGATCAACATATCTTACAAGAGTATCCCACTCCGCTCTGCTTGGAATATGCCAACCATTAGGACAAATACCTTGATGCTTGCTCTGTACCTGACTTGCGCATGTATCCGAATTACAACTTGACGGAAGACCCATCACCGTCGCCCAATCATACAAACGACCGTATTTTGCGCAACTGTCAGGACTATTATTATAACATACATCAGCATCTGTTCCCGGTACATCGTAATTCAAATTCTGCGCCATCCACGTCTGCGTACCTATCTTTACCGTACGGTACGTTTTACCATCCCTTGTATCTGTAAAAGTATCCGTGCCCGCAATACTTTTCTTCTCAAAAATCGCGGTTAACGTCAAATCACTATTCATTGTAAGCGTTACCGTAGCATTCGTAGACGTAGATGCCCCCGACCATCCTGTAAACACGTAATCTGTCGCAGCGACCGCCGTCACAGCAACCTGTACCCCTCTGTTACGAGTTATAGCTGCCGCATACTCAATGTTATCGACCAACACCTTCCCGCCCTCCGCAGGATTTCGGTT
>WQTH01000057.1 GCA_009786415.1 Chitinispirillia bacterium
CCCCTTGGTGTAGACGTACTTCAGGATGACGTGCAGGTCGTTCCCGATTTTGACGCAGTTGCCCTGCCTGAGCTCCTGTGCTTCCTTCATTGGTACCTCCTTAAGCTAAAAACTATTATATATTATTGATTATTGTTGACAGCGGCATTGGGCTGATACCCGTCTAAAAAGCTGAGGAGCCGGGATACCAAATTGCAATTACGGAGCATAAAATAATATATGGCGGAGGCGGCGTGGGCGTTTTTTTTCAAATTTTTGAAAAAAGTATCATAGCGCTCCGGTGTGGATTGCTCTGATGATTCCGCCGCTGCGCCGTTGAAGGCGAGCATGAGGGCCGACCAGGCGGCGAAGGAACCGGCGTCGCCGAAGAAAGGCTGCAGGGTCTTGAGCAGGGCGCGGACCTTGACGAGCTGGTATTTTTCGTCCTGAATGTAGGCGTTCCAGATGAATGGGCGCCCGGAGAGGACCGCGCGGGCCAGCGAGTCCTCCCCGCGTACGATGTTGAAATCGGTGCAGCAGAGGAGCGCGTCGTAGCTGTGCTGGTCTATAAAGGGCATATAGATCAGGCGGATGTTTTTGTATTGGTATTGGGGGAGGCGTTGGCGTTGATACGGGGATTCAAGCGGCGTATCAATACCCGCCCTGCTTAATGTTGATGACATGCCGCGTTGACTTTTATCCCCAAAAATTAATAATACCGTATCCCTCCCAAAGTCAACCAGGTCACCCAGCAGCGCGTCGAACCCCCGCTCGTACGTAAAAACCGTCCCCACGAGCTGGCTCTCATCCTCCCTGAACCCCAACCCCCCAAAATCCCTCCAAAATTGCAGTTTCGAGTTGATAATAAGCCCCCCTGTACCCTCCCGGAACCCCGGCATAAAATAGAATTTGCGTACCGTCCCCCGCCCCAAGAGCGATTCTTTCAGGTGGTAATCCTCAACCCAGTCCTCGGCGGAGAGGTATTCAAGGTTGATGATCAGCCTGCTGCCGTTGTACGCCATCTCCATCAATTTTTCAGGGATATGGCAGGCGAACGTTTCGACCATAACCTCCGCCGTGCCGAGAGTTTTGGCCAATCCGTCATCCAATAATAATGTATTAATGCAGGTGACAGACCCGTATTCCTGAATAACCGCGGATGGGTCAATCCCCCCTTCAACGGCCCGCATGGCCTGCAAATCGTCCGTAAACACCCGCACCCGGCACCCCGGCCGCGCGATTTTGAGCTCTTTGGCGAACCGGTACGCGACCCCGGCATCCCCGAAGTTGTCTATGCAATGGCAAAAAATGTCGATAGTTGAGAAATCCATAGATGAAATATAATATATTTACACGTGGCCCGCACCCCTTCGGGGGTATAACATTTACATCGAAAGGTCAGCGTAAATTTGGAATTTATATATAGCATGGACAAATCGGTATTCCTGTTTTTCAACGCGTACCTGATCCACCCGACCCTCGACATCCTGATGCCCATGTTCACGAAGTTCAGCTTCTGGGTGATTCCGGGGCTCCTCGTCGCGGCGCTGTTTGTCATGCGCGAGCGTAAGAAGGCGCTCCTCGTTTTGGGCCTCGGCGCGCTGGCGGTGGTGATGAGCGACCTTATATCGAATCAGGTCATAAAGGTTCTTGTAGCCCGCCCGCGCCCCTGCCACCCCGAATTTTTCGTTGAGGGCGGGCGGTTTCTGCTGGGTACGCGCCGCAGTTTCTCATTCCCGTCGTCGCACAGCATGAATATGTTCTCTGCGGCCATGCTGCTCTTCTGTTTTTATCCGCGGCGCTGGTACTGTTTCTTCCCCTTTGCCGCGATGATTGCCTATACGCGGGTATACTGCGGTGTGCATTACCCGGCGGATGTTCTCGCCGGCGCGGTTTTCGGGTGTTTTTTGGGATGGGGGGTGTACGCCGGGTACCGGGTACTCCGCCGCACGAAGCTGGATGCAGAGGAATTGCCGATAGCGGAGCCGGAAAAGAGGGGGGGCGAAGGGGCGCCTGCCGCGAAGCCGGAAAGGGAGGCGAAAAATGCTTAAATATCTTTATATAGGGTATTGACCTTTAACCGCCCACAATATATATTGTATAAGCGGTATAAATTAGTCACCCGTAACAAAGTACGCGGAGCGCAGCATGATGCCAAGATTTTATGCAGTAAAAGCGGTGTGTTTATGCACTGCCGTTATCCTTTTGTTCACGTCTACATCGG
Source organism: Chitinispirillia bacterium (assembly GCA_009786415.1). Lineage (GTDB taxonomy): Bacteria > Fibrobacterota > Chitinivibrionia > Chitinivibrionales > Chitinispirillaceae > GUT77. The sequence continues at coordinate 2,204 of WQTH01000057.1, forward strand.
CCGAAGCCCAGTCGCGGTCGCGCCGCGGCGGGGCCGAAAGCGAGGCGATTCTGCCTCAGATCGACGTTATAAAGGTAAAGGAGAGCGCCGACGAGGCCCTGCGCACCGCCAATGAGCTGAAGCGCGAGAACGCCGCGCTGCGGGCGATGCTCACCGAGGTCGACAACCGCCTGCTGATCCTCTCGGAGGACGTTTCGCGCGTGTCGTCCGCCAAGATCGAGGAGGTGGAGACGCGGCTGGCGCTCCTCACCGAGGCCTACAAGGATATGTACGTGCTGCTGCAGGTGATAGAGACCCACGTGCGCCCGGCCCCGCCGCGCCCCACGCCGCCGCCGAGCAGGGCCATATTCACCACCACCGCGTCGGGCGAGCTTATAATCTCGTCGCCGGAGTACGATCTCTACATGAGCGGCCTGCGCCTCTTCAACGCGCGCAGTTTCGAACGGGCGATGACGATGTTTGTGGACTGCCTCGCAAAGTTCCCGGACGGAGAGTACCGCGACAGAGCTAACTTCTGGATAGGGGAGTGCAACTACCAGATGGGCAATATGGCCGCGGCCATAGAGGCGTACCAGAAAGTGCTGACGTACAAAAACTCCACCAAGGCCGACGCCGCGCAGTTCCAGATAGCGCTGGCGCACCAGAAAATGGGCCAGACCGAGAGGTCGAGGGCGGAGTTCAGGCGCCTGATAGAGCGGTACCCGGCAAGCGCGTTTGTGGAGAGGGCGAAGCAGTATCTGGCGGATTTGAAATAAATCCGGCCTTATAAAAAATTCTCGTATATGCGGGTTTATTGTTATCAATACATAATTAATATAGGAGACAACAGAGTATGCCACCGATTAAATTACGCAGCGCAACCGTTACCGAAGGACGCCGCATGGCCGGCGCGCGCAGCCTCTGGCGGGCCAACGGAATGGCCGAGGGGCAGATGGGCAAGCCCATAATAGCGGTCGTAAACTCGTTCACCCAGTTCGTGCCCGGCCACGTCCACCTGCACGGCATAGGGCAGTACATAAAGCAAAAAATCGAGGCGCGCGGGTGCTTCGCCGCCGAGTTCAACACCATCGCCATAGACGACGGCATCGCCATGGGGCACGACGGTATGCTCTACTCGCTCCCCTCGCGCGAGCTCATCGCCGACAGCGTGGAGTACATGGTGAACGCCCACCGGGCCGACGCGATGATATGCGTCTCCAACTGCGACAAGATCACCCCCGGAATGCTCATGGCCGCCATGCGCCTCAACATCCCCGCGATATTCGTGTCGGGCGGGCCAATGGAGGCTGGGGTCGTGGGCAATAAAAAGTACGATCTGATTGACGCGATGATAATGGGCGCCGACAAAAACGTGCCGGACGATGAGGTAGCCGCAGTGGAGCGCGCCGCGTGCCCCTCCTGCGGGTCGTGCTCCGGGATGTTCACCGCCAACTCAATGAACTGCCTCGCCGAGGCTTTGGGGATGGCGCTGCCGGGCAACGGTACCGTGCTGGCAACGCATAAAAACCGGTATATGCTGATTGATAAGGCTGCGGAGCTTATAGTCGAGATGGCGGAGAAGTACTACGGCAAGGGGGATACCGCCGTCCTGCCGCGCTCCATCGCCGCCAAGCCCGCGTTCCTCAACGCCATGTCGCTCGATATAGCGATGGGCGGGTCGTCGAACACCGTGCTGCACCTGCTCGCCATAGCCCGCGAGGCCGGGGTCGACTTCACGATGGAGGATATCGACTGCCTCTCCCGCAAGATACCCGTGCTCTGCAAGGTCGCGCCGAGCAAGGTATCAGACGATGTTACTTACCACATTGAGGACGTAAACCGCGCCGGCGGGATCATGGGCATCATGGCCGAGCTGGCCAGGGCCGACCTTATAGACGCCTCCGCAGGCCGGCTTGAGGCGCTTACGCTGGCCGACACGCTGGCGGCGTACGATGTTTGCAGCCCGGATGTGACACCGGAGGCTATATCCCTCTACAGGAGCGCGCCGGGCGGGGCGGAGCGGAATCTGGTATTCGGCTCGCAGGGCAAAGAGTACGGCGAGCTTGACCTCGACCGGGCCGGCGGCTGCATACGCGATTTCGGCCACTGCTACTTCAAAGACGGCGGCCTCGCGGTTCTGTTCGGCAATATCGCAAAGAGGGGCTGCATCGTAAAGACCGCAGGGGTAGACGAGTCGATATTCAAGTTCAGCGGCACGGCGAAGGTGTACGACTCGCAGGACGCCGCCTGCGAGGGGATTCTGGGAGGCGACATTAAGGCCGGCGATGTGGTGGTCATACGCTACGAAGGCCCTCGGGGCGGCCCGGGTATGCAGGAGATGTTATACCCGACCTCCTACATAAAGTCCATGCACCTTGGCAAGGAGTGCGCGCTCATTACCGACGGGCGCTTTTCGGGCGGCACGTCCGGCCTGTCTATAGGCCATATCTCGCCCGAGGCCGCGAGCGGGGGGGAGATCGGGCTTATAAAGACCGGGGATATTATTGACATAAACATCCCTGAGCGCACAATTAATGTACGTGTTGACGACAAGGAACTGGGGCAGAGGCGCGCGGCTGAGGAGGCTAAGGGCAAGGGCGGGTTCAAGCCGAACCGCAAGCGCAGCGTCCCCGCAGCGCTGCGGGCCTACGCGCTGTTCGCGGCGTCGGCGGATGAAGGCGCGGTAAGGGTGATACCCTAAGAGTAGGCGCGTTGGGAGAGCTTTTGCGCCGGTCCGGCAGGCGAAAACCAGGCGGGCGGCGTTTTTGGCCGGTTAGTGCAGATTGTTTAAGTATGCTTTATTTTTTTAATTTCTTGATATTCGGCGACGTAATATATTATGATTTAGTATATAAGCCCACGGCGCATATCTGTTGGGGCGGCACTGTATCATTAACACAAGGTATGGTATTAGCAAATGGAACATGTTAATTTCACAGCTGTAATCGCGCTGGTACTTGGCGTGGCCGTTTTTGTAACGCTTCTTATGCTCAAAAACAGCAATAAGGTCGCGGCTAAGCGCAAGAAGACCACATTGGGCATGATAAAGGTCGCGGGCGCTGACCTGAAGTTCCCCGACGACGACGCGGCGGGGCACGCCCGCGCCGCGTCGAAGCCAGCGACGCGGACCGCTCAACCGGCTGCCGCCCAACAGCCTCCCGGACAGGAGGAACCCGACGCGTCCGAACCGGAAGAGGACAACTGCGACGACACAAAGGCGATATCTGACGATACGCCGGAAGAAGAGGCAGAGACCGGCGAGGGCCAATACGCGGAGGAGGAAGAAACCGGCGAGGGCCAATACGCGGAGGAGGAAGAAACCGGCGAGGCGGCCGAAGAACAGTACGCTGAGGAAAGCGAAGAACAGTACGCCGAAGAAGGCGGGGAACAATACACAGAGGAAGGCGAAGAACCGTCCGCCGAAGAAAGCGGGGAACAATACGCAGAGGAAGGCGAAGAACCGTCCGCCGAGGAAGCCGGGGAAGAGCCGGCCAACGGCGAAACTGCCGAAACGCCTGCCCCCACACCAGCCGCCAGACCCGCGACCGCCAGATTTCCTGTGGCGGACGACGATGACCCGCCACTCGCAAGGTTCGCTTCCAATGCCATGCCTCCCGAAGAGTCCGCCGGGCCGTCTACCGCGAGATTCTCGGCCAAACCAGCGGTTGCGGCCAAACCCGCAACCGCCACAAAAATCGCCGCTGTCTCCGTCGAACCGGCCGCCCCGAAATACGGCGCCGCAGCCAAACCGCAGACCGCCGTCAAAACCGCCGCCGTTGCCCCGGTCATTCACAAATACGGCATCGCCGCCAAATCGGCAGCCGTCGCAAAAATGGCCGCCGCCGATTATGAACAGTACAACGAGCCGGTAAACACCGCCGGCATACCGGCCGCCGACAAGCCGCCGGTGGGCATACCCAAACCTGTGGAACCCCCGCCGGTCTACTCGGCGCTCTACAAAAATCAGGCGCCTTCAAACTCAAAGATGCGCCGCAGCGAAACGGTCGACATGAAAGACCGCTGCGTGCTCCTCGCCGAAGACGTGGATGTCAACCGCGAGCTGATAGCGATGTTCTTTGAAGGCACGGGCGTGAAGTTCGTGTTCGCCTCCGACGGGCAGGAGGCGGTAGACCTGTTCGAGGCCGATCCCGACAGTTTCGCGATGGTGCTTATGGACATTCATATGCCGGTGATGGACGGTTGCGACGCCGCGAGACGCATACGCGCGTACAAGTCGGACTGGGCGAAACAGATACCGATAATAGCTATGACCGCCGACGACGCGAAAGAAGACATAGACCGGTGTTTCGACGCGGGGATGGACGATCACATCGGCAAACCTATAGATATGGACGCGCTGCAGCAAAAAGTATTTGATTTTGTAATGAACGATGAGCGCTGAGAAAGTTTTGAGTTTGAAGTGTGGAGTTTTTTGTGTTGATTTTGATATTAACTCCACACTCAAAACAGATTTAACCTCTCACAAAACATACCTCACTGCCGATTTTCAAATTTAACGCCTCCGCCGCGCGTCCGCCGTTTATCGCTACCTCCATAAGGCCCGCCGATCCCGGATAAGACAGCGCGCTTCCGACGGGGACATCCTTATAGTGCGAGACGACAGGTATTTCCCGCCCGTCAACCACACAGGCGCAGGATTTTCCGCAGGCCTCCGCCAGCTCGCGCGGGCTGATTGAGGTTATCGCGTTGCCAAACCTGTCTATATATACCACCGCCCCCGAAACTTTGCCGCCGTCCATGTCTGCCTGCGGCTCAGGCCACTCCAATTTTACGTAGTCGGATGTAAGCTCGCCGCAGTTCTCAAACGCCAGCCAGTCAGACAGCGCGGCGGCAAGCGGGGCAAGCAAATCACGCGCGGGAAAGGTAGAGCAGCCCGACGGCAGCAGATACTCCTCAATGTTCACCTCGCGGACATCCGCCAGCATCTCGCGCCGCAAAACCCACGAGAGTAGGCCGTTGTCGGGCGCGACAAATATGTGCGACGCGCTCTTGGCGGCTATTACCCGCGCGCCCGCGCTGCCGTAATCCACCGCCGAGAGAAAAACCGTCTCCTCCGGAAAACTGCGGTAAGACGCGAGCAGCGCAAACGCGCCGTCGGCGACACATCCGCGGGGGATGGCGTGCGTAAGGTCCACAGGCGACGCCATAGCGTTGAGCGAGAGGATCGTCCCCTTGAGCTCCCCGGCGAACCAGCCGTCCGTCCCCAAATCCGTTACCAGCGCAATCGTTGCCATATTATCCCCGATACCATTAATATTAGGATGCATCCCACCGGAATGCCGGCGCCCGTTTTACGGGGCGCTTATTTTTGTCAGCATGCCGTTTACGCGCTTCGAATACGCCAGAGGGTCAGGAACCATGCGCCCCTCGGCTATCAGCGCGCCGTCGTAGAGCAGCTTCGCCCACTCAGCAAGCTCCGCGTCGCCCGCGTCCCTCTCAAACCGCGCGTTCATGTTGCGGATTATCGGATGGTCGGCGTTTATCTCAAGTGTGCGCTTCATCAACGGGACATCCTGGCCCATCGACTTCATTATCTTCTCGAAATGCGCGCCCATCGCGTGCTCGCCCGAAACAAGGCAGGCCGGGCTGTCCTTCAAACGCCCGGTAACGCGCACATCCTCAACACTGTCCGCAAGTATCTCCTTAATCCTCTCCGACAGCTTCGAAAACTCCGTAGCCGCCATCTCCTGCTTCGCCGCCTCCTCTTTCCCCAGTTCCCCCAGGTCAAGCCCGCCCTTGTTGACCGGTTTGACCTGCTTGCCGTCGTAATTGTTAAAATCGCCGACTATCCACTCGTCAATCGGGTCAATCAGATAAAGCACCTCTATGCTCTTGGACCTGAACACCTCCAAATGCGGGCTTTTCTCCACAATGTCGCGGCTCTCGCCGGTTATGTAGTATATGTCCTTTTGCCCCTCGCGCATCCTGTCAGCATACTGCCTGAACGACACAAGGTCATCCGCGCCCTCGCCCATAGACGACTGAAAGCGCACAAGCTCCAAAAGCTTCTCGCGGTTCTCGTAATCGGTGTGCAGCCCCTCCTTGAGCACCGCGCCGAAATTCTTCCAAAAGTCCTTATAGGCCGCCGGTTCATTATCAGCCATCTCCTTGAGTTTGCCGAGTACCTTCGACACAAGCGCTTTGGATATCCGCTCTATGACCGCGTTCTTCTGCAAAATCTCGCGCGACACGTTGAGCGGCAGGTCCTCCGAATCCACAACGCCGCGGATAAACCGCAGGTAGTCCGGCAGCAGCTCCTTGCAGTTATCCATTATGAACACGCGCTTGACGTACAGCTTTACGCCGTGCTTGCGCTCCATGGTAAACAGGTCGTACCCGGCGGACGCGGGGATGAACAGCAGCGACGAATACTCAAGCACGCCCTCGGCGTTCGTATGCAGCGTAGTGAGCGGCTTGCCGAACCCGCCCGCCGCCTGCTGAAAAAACTCCTCGTACTGCTCGGCCGTTACCTCCGATGCCGCGCGTCGCCACAATGGTTTCGTCTGGTTGACTACCTCGTCTTCCCCCTTGTCATTGGGCAAATATATGGGGAACGCTATGAAGTCCGAATACTTCTTTATGAGCGACCGCGCCTGCCAGCTCTCCGCGTACTGCGCCTCCTCGTCCTTAAGCTGTATGATGACGTCCGTACCGTGCCCCTCTTTCACCGCGTCATCCAAAGTATACGTGCTCTCGCCGCTCGACTCCCACGCCACGGCCTGCGAGCCCTCGCCCGCGCGCTTTGTGATGACCTTTACGCTGCTTGCGACCATGAACACCGAGTAGAACCCGACGCCGAACTGCCCTATAAGATTCGAGTCGGCCTTCTGGTCGCCCGTCATCTTCTCCAAAAACGCCTTTGACCCCGACCGCGCGATGGTCCCGATGTTCTCGATGACCTCTTCGCGCGTCATGCCGATGCCGTTGTCGGAAATCGTAACGGTTTTGGCGTCTTTGTCTAACCTGACCCTGATGGCCGCGTCGCCGCCGCTGTTAAGCTGCGGGTTGGTCAGCGCCTCGAAACGCAGCTTGTCGAGCGCGTCGGAGGCGTTGGAAATCAGCTCTCGCAAAAACACCTCGCGGTGGCTGTAGAGTGAGTGGATCATCAGGTGAAGCAGCTGCTTCGCTTCGGTCTGAAACTCCATCTTCTGAGACATACTTTAATAACTCCTTATTTTGTTTATTTATGGATTAATGTTTGAACCTTGATTTACCTGGCCAAAGGACTAACATGATTAAAAGTCAAGTTCATGACAATAAATATACTAAAATACCGGCAAATAATCAATGATTAAAACACGACGCCAGCCGCCCGCCCCCCAAATCCTCCAAAACCGGCGCCTCACTGCGGCACCGCCCGGTGCGCCGCCGGCACCGGGGGTAGAACGCGCAGGCGTTTTTGTCGTCCCCCGGAGACTCCCGGTCATCATAAATATCCCGACGCTTAGGCGCCAAAGGCGCCCCCACCGACGGCACGCTCCGCAGCAATAATTCGGTATAAGGGTGCGCCGGCGACGCGAAAATCCGCTCGTTGTCGCCCATCTCCATAATACGCCCCTGATACATTACCGCTATACGGTTGGCGATGTGCCGCACAACGGCCAGGTCGTGCGATATGAACAGCATCGTCTGGTTGTACCGGTGCTGCAAATCCTGCAGCAAATTGATTATCTGCGCCTGAATGGAAACATCAAGCGCGCTCACCGGCTCGTCGGCGACTATGAACTCAGGCGAGGTCGCGAGCGCTCTGGCGATGCCGACGCGCTGGCGCTGGCCACCGGAGAACTCGTGCGGGTAACGCTCCAAATAGGCGGGGGATAGGCCGACCTGGTCCATAAGCTCGGCAATCCGCGCCTCACGCTCCTTTTTTGTACCCGATTTGTGGATGATGAGCGGCTCTTCAAGTATAGTGCGCACCGACATCCGCGGGTTGAGCGAGCTGTATGGGTCCTGAAAGACGATCTGCATCTGCCGGCGCAGCCTCTTGCGGGCGGCCGCGCCGGACATGTCGGCCCACGTAACCGGCTTATCCCTGTGGTCGCCCAGTGACAATTTTATTACCCCCGACGTAGCCGGTATAAGCCCCATAACGGCCTGCGCGGTGGTCGTCTTGCCGCAGCCTGACTCGCCCACAACGGCGAAAACCTCGCCACGCATCACGCTAAACGATATCCCGTCCACAGCCTTCGTCCNCCCGCCTACCTTGCCTACAAGGCCGCTACGGACCGGAAAATGAACCTTCAGGTCGCAGATATCAATACAAACGTTTGAGTGGGCGGCGTCATTCATAATGGTGGCACCTTACCTGATGATCCGCCCCAACGGTATGCAGCGGGGGATGCTCCTTTTTGCACCGGCCGGTAACACGCGGGCAGCGCGGATGGAACGGGCAGCCGTCAGGGATCTCAAGCGGCGTGGGCACCGTGCCGGGGATCACGGTCAAACGCTCGCTGCGCCTGCCCGTCGACGGAATCGTCTTCAGCAAACAATCGGTATAGGGGTGGCAGGGCGAATCAAACAGCGCCTTGGACGGCGCCGACTCCATCACTTCTCCGGCGTACATCACGATAACGTCGTGCGCCATGCCGGCAACAATCCCCAAATTGTGAGTGATGAGGATCATGCTCATATCCTTGGTATCCTGCAAACTCTTCAAAAGCTCCAGAAGCCGCGCCTGCACGGTAACGTCAAGTGCCGTAGTAGGCTCGTCCGCGATCAGCAGCCGGGGCGAGCAGGCCAGCGCCATCGCGATCATCACCCGTTGCCGCATCCCGCCGCTCAGGTTGTGCGGATACGCCGCGAACACGCGCTTTGGCTCCGCGATCCCCACCTCGGCAAACAACTGCTCGCACACCCCAGCCGCCTCAACCTTGCCCATGCCCTTGTGCAGCAAAAGCGACTCCGCCACCTGGCTCCCGCAGGTGAAAACCGGGTTGAGCGAGGTCATGGGGTCCTGAAAAATCATCGAAATCCGCCGCCCCCGCACCCCGCGCATCTGCTTTTCGGGGATGCTCAGCAGGTCGGCCCCCTCAAACATCATGCTCCCCGACTCAATTTTGGCCGGCGGCGCGGGCACAAGCCGCATTATGGACAGCGCCGTAACGCTCTTACCGCACCCCGACTCCCCAACAATCCCCAGCGTCTTGCGGTCATCAAGCCCAAACGAGACCCCCCGCACGGCGCGCGCAACCCGCTTCTGAATAGAAAACGAAACCCGGAGATCTTCGCAAGCAAGACAAGCCATTTTTTTGCGCGGTACCGTTGAGGTTGAAAGTGCAATAAACATATAAATATACATCACGCGCCGCCCAAATGTAAAGAGTAGAGGGGCAATATTTTATGATGCCGCCATAAAAAAATATTTTTGCGGTTTTTGCCTGCCAGAAATAATTATATTTAATATGGAGGTGAAACCATGACTACACTGCAGCAGGCATTCCGCGCGGTATGTGTCCCGCAGGAGGGGACGCTCAACGTACAGATACCGGGCGAGTATATCGGCCGGGAGGTCGAAGTTATAGTGCTGCCGGTATGGGAGAAGAACAAACCGGACTACAATGCCGAAACCCTGGCCGCCATGCAGGAAACCTTAGATATCATGGATGGAAAAATCAAGGTCAAAAGCTACGCAACAGTCGAAGAAATGAACGCTGATATAGACGCTGAGGACGATGATTGATGCTTAGGCTTGAGACGACCAAACAGTACAGAAAAGACCGAAAGCGCGTGAAAAAGCAGGGCAAAGATATGACCTCGTTAGACATTGTCATCAAAAAACTGCAAAACAGGGAGCCGTTGGACCCCAAGTACTGCGACCACCAGCTGACCGGGAATTTCGCAAGGCTCCGCGAGTGCCACATAACCCCCGACTGGCTGCTTATCTACGCCATTGACAACGGCAGGCTGGTACTTACAGCATCCCGTACCGGCTCCCATTCGGAACTGTTCTAAACCCTCGAAATACCGCCCGCCCACCAAAAAATCCCAACCAAAAAACAACAAAAACTTGATTTTTCCCCCAAATTATAGTATATTAAGATAGTGTAAGCGCTTTTATTTGGAGGTACCATAGTGGCGCAGACGGTTGTTACGGACGATGGCCGGTTTGAGTGGGACGCAGACAAAAACTCCCTGAACGTAGCAAAGCACGGCATAGACTTCGACTACGCAAAAAAAGTCTACAGAATTGAAGAGTACGACGATTTCCACAGTACCTACAAGGAAGACAGGTACAGGGTTGTAGGAATAGTTGACGGAGACATCCTTTTTGTCGTGGAGACAGAGTTGGAATCGGGCAGAATCAGAATTATATCGGCTCGTTACGCCGAAAAGATATACAGAGACAGATACTTTTTGCTGAAGGGGTAGAAATATGGTTTTAGAACACGAATTTGAGGTAAGGGAACGTATGGCCGCCGCTCCGCCGGCCGGCGGCTGGTACAGAAGCTCCGAGCGGGCCAAACACCCGCATACCAAAAAACTGAGGGTAGAGTGCTCCTTGGACGAAGACGTGATACAGTGGCTGCAGGGCAAGACGCAGGAGGACGAGGAGTACCAGATGTACATAAACCACTACCTCAAAAGAGCCATGGCTGCGGGGCTGTAACTCCGCCCCGACGCCCCCCCAAATCCCCCAACCCCCCGACACATTCCCGCCCCGCCCCCAAAAATCCCGCCCAAAATACTACAAAAACTTGATTTTTCACGCAAATTATACTATATTATATAGAGTATCGTCACAAATCCCCCAAAAAATAGTGGGATTGAACGGTACAAGGCGGAATTTACCGGCAAATCCATCGGACTGTAGTGAAATACCGCTAAAGCCCGAAAGAAAAATGCCGATATATAATAAAGCTCCGGAAAAATTACCGCCCCCACACGCCAAAAAAGGCGAAGAAGGGAATAAAACGGCGCTCCGGGACGAAATATATGGTATGCATATCTACTGCCGCATACCAAAAAAAATGCCGCCAAACGTCTTAAACTCGCCCAAAAGGCGACGAAACAATCAGGAAAGGAGGGCGGAAATTACGCGCCATGGCTAAAAATTCACGGTGGGGAGACCGTAATAATTGCCGGCAGGAGCGCAGACATACACGTATCTCATATATCCGCGCAAACGGATGGGACTTAAATACCTCCCGCGCGGTATAACCGTATATGGATATTGCCCCCTGCAAAGAACGACGGCGGCATGAACCCGTGCCGCGCTGAATAACAGCGCGATAACAGGGACTTGCCGGTGAACTACGCGGAATTCGTATGATAAAATCACAGTGGTACAATGCGAATTACGCGGTTGGTTGGACGTTGGAATGTTTGTTTGTTTGTTTGAATGTTGTAAATACTAACTAAAACGTAAGTAAATAGTTTATCAACCCTATACAAGGAGTGATATTATGAGTTTTAAGAAGATTTTTGCGGTTGGGATGGTGATGGCTTTGGTTGGGATGGCTGCGGCGCAGAAAGGCCCGGTTTTTGATAATAACCTCGCGATAGACGGGGAGAACGGGACTTTGAATTTGACGGGGAAGGCTGAGGTTAATTTCAATATTGAAGGCCGGGCGATACTGTATGTTTTTCAGGCTACGCCGGATGGATTTGCGGAAGGGCTGGATAGTGCAGCAGCTTTAAAAACTTTAATAGATGGTGGTACAGCGGGGCAAGGGGTTATGCTTGGTAATGTGGCGCATGTTCTTGTACAAACCAATTTTAAAGGTTGGGATGTGGTTGTGACATCCAGATTCGGTGGAAAATTAATGAAAACAGCCGAAAAAAATCCTGGGGCTACGTTTGATGCAACCGATGTTGATAGATATGAAGAGCTGGGTGCATGGTCGGAACCCAATATGGTACCGAATCCGGCTGCTTGCGGGCCCGGTGCGCTTTGGAATGACCCATGTCAAGGTCAACCTGCGTTAATAAACGTTCCTATTAATCATCCCGGTCTTCCCGGATATAAGTTGAGAAAGCTTGCTTCTGGTAGCCTCGCAGATGTTGAATTGAACGTGGCCGTAAGCTTAATGAAGGCTCAGGCTGCTACGTTGTCTACAACTGCGACTATGGTGCAGAAGTTTACTACTCTTTTTGGTGCTACCTATGAAACTACAGCAGGCACACCAATGCGGGATTATGATAACGCACTAAAGACTGAGATGTTAGATTTAACACACGTAGACGAGATGTCGTCGTTTGCAGAGGCCTTAGGAGGAACAGCTTTTACTGCCGGTATTGATAATCCGTTCTCTGATGTTACAGGTACGGGCGGAGCTATTGATCCGGCGACGAATGGATTTGATTTAATCTCTAACGGCTACGATCTTACTCTTGATCAAATTTTCCCGGGTCAATACTACAGGGTTCCGCCGACGGCTACCAACGGTCTGCCGAAGGACCAAACAGCGATTTTTGCCATCAGCGCCAACCTGCTTGGTACTGGCGAAACTCTCTCCGGTAACGTAAACGGAGTCTACTCCGAAGAACTGACATTCACTTTCGTAGCCCAGTACTAATCAACTGGCAAAAAAGAAAGCGTGTGCAGAAACAGTATGTACGTAATAACGCAGTAAAAATCTGGTGCCGGGTCAAAAACCCCGGCACCATTTATTATTTAATAATTTATTATTTAATAATTTATTATTTAATAATTTAATAGTTAATAATTTAATAGTTAATAATTTAATAGTTAATAGTTTATCTGTTTGCGTCATCATGTGTATCTATAAAACAGGTATTAAGTAATTTATGCAATTTATGCAATTAAGCAAAAAAATATGAAAGGCTAAAAAAAGCGTGCGTTATTTTTTGCTACTTCTTCTCTGCGTCTTTTTAGCGGCTCCCGCGCACTCCCGTCCATTCTCTTTCCGCGCTCTTTTCCGCGCCTCATCCGACATTCAGGAGCCTGCGAGGGACCCTGAGTCTGTATTGGCGGTCGAGGCGGCCGTCGCTTTGGCGTCTGGGACGCCATATTTTCGGGGCATTGCCGGCAGCGACAACTCTACCGACATAAGGGATAGGGGTACTTACAGCCGCAATCTTCTTTTAAGTTCCATTGAGCTTATGAATCCCGGCAGGGTTCGGTTTCTTTTGCTGTTATCGTTCGAGAACGGCGGTGCTCTTCGTCATCGTACCGTTCGTTCGGGGCGCGGCGTTTCCATACGCCTTGAGGATATTGAGCTGCGTTACCTCCTTGACGGCGTGGAGGTTGCCAGGAAGCTTGCGAGGGAGCCGTATAACAGCAACGGGCGTTTTTACGAGGNGTTGTTTAGTGGCCTTGACCTGTTGCAGGATGTTTACAGGATTGAGATTTGGGCTACTCTGAATCAGGAAGAATTTCAGGCATCGCGTCACGGCGCGTTTTTTGAGGTTATAAATTTAAATTTGGAGGTTCCGTATCGATGAGCTGTTATTACTTACAAAAAAAGTCAGGGGGTATTATTTTGCGATTGCGTGTATTTGCGGTATTGGCGTTGTTTTGTTTTGCCGGCCTTGCCCACGGCTCGTTCAGCATAGAGCCGCCAATGGTAATTCTCAAGACGTCCATGAACGAGACTATGGCGTGGATAGACGTGGTTCACAACGGCAACAGGCCCATAGGCGTTGAGGTGAGCGTTCTTGAGCGTGAGCTGGATTTGGAGGGTGGGGTTAAGAGCGTTACCGGCCTCAGGCCTCTCCAGGATTTTACGGTGTATCCCGCGCAGATTATTTTGCGTCCCGGCGAGCGCCAGCGCGTGCAGGTGGCTTACCGCGGCAAGCAGAAGATAGCTGTAGACCGCGCGTTTACGCTTTTGGCCCGCGAGGTGCCGTTGCCTGCCGTTGAGGAGGTTGAGGGTGTGCGTGTGGGCGTGAATCTGTTTTTGCAGTATCAGTCTGTTCTCGCGTTTGAGACCGGCAAGGCCGGCAGCCTGACTTTTGTGTCGTCTAAGGATTTGGGCGGCGGCAAGGTCGAGGTAATTGTGGAGAACAAGAGTCAGGGGCGTGTTTCTACCGAGGGCCTTGTGCTGACGGTCGGCAGGCAGAAGATACGGGATTTCACGGGCAAGGGCAACTCGATAATGCCTGGGCATCAGCGCCGTTTCACGTTTGAGCATCCCAGGGCGCTGACGGCGAAAGAGATATCTTTTGGGTACAGGTAGCGGCGCTGCGCGGCAAATGGGAATTTGTTACAATCAGCGGCATGGGTGCAGGGTGCCGCCCGACGACTGCACGATCAGCGTGATGTCGCCGGACGACGGCACCCTGCACCCATGCCTG
>WQTH01000058.1 GCA_009786415.1 Chitinispirillia bacterium
CTGCTGAGCGCGCTGGTCGCCGGCATCCTCAACGGCGCGGGCGTCGCGCTCATCCTGCGCACCAACGGGACGTGCAGCGGCACCGAGATCATATCCATCATTATCAACAAGATATACTCCGTCAACCTGAGTACGACCAACTTGGTGATGAACGCGATGGTTATGGCGGTAGCGTGCTTCTTCCTGCCGTTGGAAAACGTCCTCTACTCGTTCGTTTTCGTAGCCATGAACTCTCAGGCCATGAACTCGGTGTTCAAAGGGCTTGCCAAGAGGAGGGCCATGATGATCATCACCAAGCACTGGGAAGAGATTCTCGACACGCTCACCCGTGAGAAGCGGATCGGCGTCACGCTCCTCAACGCCAAGGGCGGCTATTCGGGAGTGGAGGAGCCTATTTTGTACTCCATAGTAAAGACCCATCAGGTCAGCATAGTAAGGTCGGTGACAATGAAAGTGGACCCGGCAGCGTTTATCGTCATCATGGCGACTACGGATATCATAAATGATACAATCGGCAACGAACCTCCTTGGAAAAAACACCTGTATAGGGAACGGCGCAAGAAAACAAAAAAATAGGCTTTGTTGTTGTATTACGTGTAATATAATAATTTTTGCTCAAAAACGCAAATTTAATAAAAATCCCCGCCCGATATCAGCTCCCCGGTGCTGCTGCCGGCTGTGCCGGTGGTTATTTGGAGTTTCAGGTCGTTGGCGCTTGTCGCGTTCATCAGGGCTTCCTTTTCAGTGATCACNCCCTGCTTCAAAAGGTCTATGAGCGCCTGGTCGAACGTTTGGGAGCCGTATTGCTCTCTGCCTTTGGCCATGTTTATCCTGATCTCGCCTGTCTTGGCCGGATCGAGTATGTAGTCGCGGATAGCGGCGTTCACTATCATTATCTCGCAGGCCGGCACACGTCCCTTGCCGTCCATCCTTGATATAAGACGCTGGGATATTACCGCGTTCAGGTTCATGGCAAGCTGTATGCGTATCTGCTTCTGCTGGTGCGGCGGGAAGAAGTCTACTATGCGGTTGATTGTCTCCTTCGCGTCGCTCGTGTGCAGCGTTGACAGCACTAAGTGCCCGGTCTCCGACGCGCGCAGCGCGGTTTCCATTGTTTTTGTGTCGCGCAGTTCGCCGACCATTATGACATCGGGGTCCTGACGCAGCGACGAGATGAACGCTGTCGTGAAGTCGTTTGTGTCTATACCCACCTCGCGCTGGTTTATAGAGCCGCGCTTGTCTTTGTGCAGGAACTCAATGGGGTCTTCGATTGTTACGATGTGCAGGGGGTATCGCTCGTTTATCGCGTCTACCATTGCCGCCAGCGTAGACGATTTGCCGCTGCCCGTCACGCCGGTGACCAGTATCAGCCCGCGCGGGGTGTCTATCAGCTTTTCCACGACTGGGGGCAGGCCGAGGCTTTTGAATGACGGGACATTGTTCGGTATTACACGCAATATCAGCGAGATGCTGCCGCGTTGCTTGAACGCGTTCACGCGGAAGCGGCCCACATCTTTTATGGAGTACGAAGTATCGGCCTCCAGCTCGGCGGTGAAACGCTCGTATACGTTCGGGCTCAAAAAGTGCTTCGCGAGGTTCATAGTGTCTTCCGGCTGCAGCATCGCCGCGTCCTTCAGATGCTTGAGGCTGCCGTTCAGGCGCACCATGGGCGGCTTGCCCACCTTAAAGTGGACGTCGGAGACGCCGTCGGCAATCAACTTCTTCAACAAATCGTCATAATGGTAACCGTTCATGCCAAATCCCTTTGTAAAAACTCCAAACTAAATTTCAATTGTGGCCGCTATGATCTGCTCGATCGTCGTCGTGCCGTTCAGCGCGAGCTCTATGCCCGATTTGCGCAGCGTGCGCATCCCTTCGGCTTCCGCCTGTTCCTGTATCTCCAGCGTTGAGGCGTTGCGGAGTATCAGTTTGCGTATCGCCTTGGATATCTGCATCATCTCGAAGATCGCTATTCGGCCTGAGAAGCCTGTGCCGTTGCACGTTACGCAACCGCTGCCCTTGTATAGCTGCGTGACTTTGGCCGGGTCGAGGCCGAGGCTCTGCAACAGCTCAGGGTCGGGGGNGTAGGGCGCTTTGCACTTCAGGCATATCCTGCGCACGAGGCGCTGCGCGATTATCAGGTTGATTGATGATCCGAGCAGCAGGGGAGGGATGCCTATGTCGGTGAAGCGCGCGATGGAGCTCGCCGCGTCGTTCGTGTGCAGCGTCGAAAACACTACGTGGCCCGTAAGCGCCATCTTGATAGCAATGTCCGCCGTCTCGCTGTCGCGTATTTCGCCGATGAGGATGACATCGGGGTCCTGGCGCAGTATGGAGCGCAGCGCCGTGCCGAATGTCAGGCCGGTCTTGGTGTTTACGTGCACCTGATTGATGCCGTCCATGTGGAACTCTACCGGGTCCTCTACCGTTATTATGTTTCGCGTAACGTTTTTGACCACCTGCAGCGCGCTGTAGAGCGTGGTCGATTTGCCGCTTCCCGTGGGGCCGGTAACAATAATAATGCCGTATGGCTTTGCGATCTGCGAGCGGAATATCTGTTCGTCGTGAGGCGTGAAACCGAGGTTCGACGTGCTCTTCTCGAACGCCTCCTTGTCTAATATACGCAGCACCGCCTTTTCACCGTGGATGGTGGGCAAAATTGACACGCGGATATCTACCTCGTGGCTGCCTAATTTTATCATCATGCGTCCGTCCTGCGGCAGGCGCCGCTCGGCGATGTTGAGGTCCGACAGAATTTTGATGCGCGCCACGATTGCGTGGTGCGAGCGCTTGGGGGGAGACATAACGCGGCGCATATCGCCGTCTATGCGGTACCTCACCACTACCTCGTTTTCCATGGGCTCTATGTGTATGTCGCTGGCCCTGTCGCGGATGGCGTTTGTTATAAGGATGTTGACGAGCTTTATTATGCCCAGCTCCGCGCCGGCCGCAGCCGCTTCGTCCGCGTCGCTCTCCTCATCCTTGGCCTTCACGAACTCTACCTGCTCGTCTATGGATTCTGCGAGGCGTGAGGCGTCGTTGTGCGAGGATATGTCGCGGTAGCACCTGTCAATCGACATCGCGATATCCTCTTTCTTGCCGAGGATCGCGGTGATGCGCATATCGGTGGAGTCGCGCAGGGTGTCGAGCATCTTCAGGTCGAGCACGTCTGTTACCACTACTACCAGCTCGTTGTCACGCTTTTCTATGGCCATGCAGTTGAAACGCCGCGCGAGATGTTCGGGCACGAGAGCCACGATGTTGAGGTCTACCGCTGCGTATTGGCGCGGCTCGGCTACTGCGCACTTGAGCTGTTCGGCCAAATACTGCAATTTCTGCTCCTCGGTAATGAGGCCCAGTTCGATGAGGACCTCACCGAGACGTCCGCCGTTCTTTTTCTGAAAGTCGAGCGCTTTGGTGAGTTCGTCCGGCTTTATGAGCTTGCCCTTCACGAACAGTTCGCCGATCTTGCCGGCCGACGGTGAACTCACCATACGTTCAGCCGCCGCTTCCGCTTCGGCCCTATCCGCGTCGGGTGACGTGGCCATGGCGGCCTGCTGTATCAGCTTGATGAAGTGTTCCGGAGGGACAGGCATGAAAATAAGCGTGTCGGCCTTCAGCCCGCTGCGGTGGCTCTCAAGCACCTGCCGGTCGGCCTCCCGCGCGGCGCATATGATAATCGGCCTGGCCGGGCCCTGCTTGACCTGCGCGACATCGCGGTTGTACCTGTCGATATTCGACACGTTGTCCAATATCGCTATGACGAGGTCGCAGTTGATGTTGTGCGATTTCGCCAGATCACTCACCCCCAGTTTCAGGGGGCGGTTCAGGTTGATCAGGTTGATCAGCCTGGTGATGTAGTCGAAGTCCTTGCGCGAGTAGCCGAGCAACGCCACGGTAAATGCCGGCGCTTCGCCGTCGTTGTCGTTGAGAGTGGTCATCGTTATATATATCCTTTCATTATAGTAGACTGTATTTTGATTGAGTTTGGAGTGTGAAGCGTGGAGGTTTTGACTTTAACTCCACACGCCAAACTCCAAACCCCAAACTTACGTTCTTGACATACACATCCGAAAATCGTCATGGTCCGGGCTTACCACCAGCGCGTTATCCTCCGTTATCTTGCGCGTCTTTACGGCGTTAACCAGAGCCTGGTTCATTGACTGCATTCCGAATTTCGAGCCGGTCTGGATCGAATTGTCTATGTTGTGTATCTTGTTCTCGCGAATCATCGCCTTGATGGCCGAGGTCGCTATCATTATCTCCATTACCAACTGTATCCCGCCGCCAATCTTGGGCACTAAAGATTGTGTGAACACACAGTTCAAACTCATGGCCAGCTGTGTGCGTATCTGCTGCTGGCGCCCCTCTGGGAATACATCTACAATACGCGCCAGAGTTTGCGAGCATGAGTTGGTGTGCAGCGTAGCCAAACACAGGTGGCCCGTTTCTGCTATGGTGAGCGCGGCCTGTATAGACTCCTGATCGCGCATCTCGCCGAGCAGCACGATGTCCGGGTCCTGGCGCAGAACGCTTTTTAGCGCGGCGTGAAACGATTTCGTGTCGGAATTTATCTCTCGCTGCTCCACCGTGCAGCAGTTGTGCCGGTGCAGATACTCTATAGGGTCTTCAATAGTAATAATGTGCTGATACCGCGTCGCGTTTATCTGATTGATCATCGCCGCCAGAGTAGTAGATTTGCCGCAGCCGGTGGGGCCTGTTACCAATATCAAACCGTTGGGTTTCTCGCACATCACCTGCACCACCGAGGGCAGATTGAGTTCCTCGAAAGACTTGATGTTTACGGGGATGCGCCGAAACGCCCCAGATACTGAGCCGCGCTGCATGAACACGTTTGCGCGAAAACGCGAGATGTCGCGCATACCGAACGAGAAGTCTATCTCCCAGTTATCCTCAAGCATCTTTTGCTGCGTCTCGGTCATTATCTGATAGCAGAGTTCGCGCGTTTTGTCTGGTGTCAATGGCGCGCACTCAAGCGGAACTAGCTGCCCGTTCAGCCTCACCTTGGGTGGCTGCCCCACGCAAAGAAGCAGGTCGGTCGCGCCGTTGTTGGCCGTCGTAAGCAGTAATTCTTTTATGTGGGCTACCTCATGCGCCATACCAGTCATTCTCCAATCTTAAAGTAGTGTTACAGCTGATGAGTTTGGAGTGTGGAGTTAACGTTAAGATCAACATTAAAAACCAAACTCCAAACTTAAAACTTAAAACAACACACCCGTAAAGATGAGCGCGAATGCTACCGTTACTTATCGTCCGGCCGGCGCCGCCGGAGCGGGTTGAGCCGGTGCAACCGGTTTAGGTTGAACCGGGGTGGCTGGCGTTGCCGCCGGCGCCTGAACCGGTTGCGCCGCCGCAGGCTGTGCCGCCTGAACAGCGGGGGCCGGAGCTGCGCTTGATGCCGCCTCTTTAGACGAAGCTTCCGCTTCAATCACCATTACCTCAGACGCTGTAGCGGAGGCGGCGCGCCCGGATTCTCCACGATGATGACGGCGCTCTCCATGCTCACCGCGTTCTCTGTGTTCTCCACGGGGGCCGCGAGGGCCATACTCGCCGCCGCGAGGGCCGCGGAAACTGCGTTGGCCTTGCGGCGCATTCATGTAACGCGCAATGTCCGCGGGGTGATGAATAATGCGCGGAACTACCTCAATAATCAAATTCGATTTCTTAACTTCCTCACGCTTATTCTGGAACAGCAAACCAAGCACGGGAATGTCGCCAAGGATGGGCAGCTTGGCAACGGTCGTTGTTTTCTCCTCAGATAGCAGGCCGGCGAGAACGACCGTCTGACCGTTCTCTACGCGAACGGTTGTGCTGGTCTTGCGCGTTCTGATACGCGGGATATCGCCCGCGCTCCAGCCAATGATGTTAGATACCTCCGGAGTAAGCGACAGGGTTATCTGGTTGTCATCATTGATGTGAGGGGTCATAGTCAGCATCACGCCTACGTTTTCCTTCTCAATCTGCTGGTTCATACCGCCCGATGTCGAGAGGTTGTAGGACTGGATGGCGTAGGGGATAACCTCACCGATGTGAAGCGACGCTTCTCGGTTGTTAGTCGTAGTCAGCTTGGAGTCCATAAGAACGCGGCCGTCGCCGTTCTTTACCATCAGGTCAATGATAACGTTCATATCAAAAGCGCCGCGTGTAGCGCCGCCTATGTCAAAAGTATTTTTGGCGGATACTTCGGGAACTGTGAACGATGTCCCGATACCGCCCGGTGTTGCAAAACTGAGCTGGTCCCACTTTAAGCCGTACTGGTTCAGCTTGTCTTGGCTTACCTCTATAAGCCTCGTTTCGAGCAGCACCAGAGTATGCGGCTTATCAAGCGCTATAACGAGGCGCTCAATCTCCATAATCACCCTTGGGCTCGCAAAGCAGATAAGCCGGTTGCCGCCCTTGTCTACCTTGATGTTTTTGGAGAGATCGCCCAGCGCGGCCGCGACCTCGTCGGCCTTGGCATACTTAAGCTCTACAACGTAAGAAGAGAGGCCCACATCTTCCTTGAGCTTGTCGGGTTCGGCGATAAGGATCGAGTTGCCGATAATCTCATAAGAGAGGCCCGACGCGCGGACGAGGAGGTTTATTGACTCGTCAAGCGGCGTGTTGTTGAGTATTATCGTGATCTTTTCGCGGGTTACACCCTCGCCGACCACGAAGTTCATGCCAGAACGATCGGCCAAAACGCGCAGAACCTCAGAAAGGTTCGCCTCGCGGGCAGTCAGTGTTATGGGCGCCTTGAGAGACGGATTGACGTTCCCGGAAATAACGGGGGAGTTGTCCGCCCGTTGCGCGAAAAGCGATGACTGCGCTATGAAGAGCGCACAGACCGCGCTTATAAGTATGTTTGACTTTTTCAACTAAACCTCCTCTTTCTTAAGATATGCTTAAAAAATTGTTAATATTCATTACTTACTTCCGCACCTTCGTGCTTCCGCCCATGATGTTGTAAACGAAACGCGACACGTCGTTCTCCATCTGGATTTCGTCGCTCGTTATGCGCGTTATGCGGCGGCCGGCTACACGGTCGCCCACCGCTACCGAGAACGAACGCTCGCCGTCCATTACAATAGCCGTGTACGTGCGGCGCGTATTATCGAAGATGATAGCCGTAAGGCGTACCGGATCAATCTCCGCTGCCGCAACGCCCGGTTGCCCGCCTTGCCGCCTTACCGTCTTTCGAACCTGGGGCGCGGGCCTTTCGGCTACAATACGGGTCGTACCGCTCATAGGGTCTTTGCGGCCGGCATAACCAAAACGCGCACGCTCCGCAAGCTCATCCTCAAGCTCTTTGACCATGTCGATGAGCCGCTTGTCATAACCCTCAGATATATTGAGCGTCTCGCGGGTCCTGTTAAACTCCTTCTCCCGGTCGCTCACCCTGTACGCAGCGTAGGCAGCCAGCGCGAGCGCCAATACCGAGGCAATAACTAAAATTCCGTATTTCTGAAAAAATGAAACGTTTATCTCTCTCATCTTGCTCCCTAAACCTTTTTATTGTTGCCGCAATAATACAATTTAAAATGTAACCGCACAAACCAACGCTACGACTTGCTTATCCTGAACGTATTAACACGCATCCTTACCTGAATACTCTTATTAACCGTATTCAAATCGGCCGCGCCCCTCTCCGCAAGCAAATCAATGTCAAAACTCTCTATAGCCACCAGCCTGCGATTATTCTCAAACTTGGCGCACAACTCGCCGAACCTGAAAAAATCGCCAACAACCTCCACGTCGTAACCGTAAGTGGTTATACGCCCGGCCGTAACAGGTGTTACGGGCCTCACCGATACCAGTTTCAGCTTCAAGTCATTCACACAGGTGGTAATAAAATCAAAAAACGCCGTCTCGTGATCTACCGTGTCGGGCTGGTTGGGAAAGTCCATATTGCTGAATATCAGCTCGCGCACATGGTTAAGATTTTCCTGCACAATCTTGGCCGTAGCCAGCTTGTTCGATACAATAATCCTCTCTTTTTCAATTTCCAAAACCTTTGCCTTGTACGCAGGCATGTGTTGCCGGTCAACGGCTATAACCCCAATGGCCAACACCATTATCAACAAAAGAAACAGTAAAGCACCGGTATTGTTTTTCATCTTCTTGCCATACCCTTTCTCAAAGAAGCGTATTCAAAACTGACCCGCTCGCGAACGGTGCCCCTGTCGGACTCGTCGCTTCTGGTCGCAGACTTCAAATAGGTCGAGCCGAAAGCGCTCGAATAGTTAGCGTCGGTCCGCAGCTTGTTCAGGTAATTGTCCAACGCCAAAAGCTGCTCCTGACGTTCAGTTATGTAGCCGAAACCCTGAACGGAATAGGTATTGCTCCTGTATCCGAATTTCGTGATCCAATATGATATCGGGTCCTCCTCCGGAAGATGGCTCGCCATAGCCTCAAGGATTTTAGTCCAGTATATCCTGTCCGTCTGAATCTGATTCAAAAGCTCAATGTCTGCCTTGTCAATAACGGCCTGCATCTCCTGATAGATCTCATATTCCGCCTCTATCGCCTTCAACTTACTGCGCTCAACCTCAAGCGCCAACTCCATCTCCGTAACACGCAAAAAAACAAAAAACCCGGAGAGCGCAAGAGCCGCAAGCCCTGCGAGAACTACAAAAACCGCCCACGTACGGTACCGCGCCGCACGCTTTTCCGCCATCCTGAGCGATTTTACAAGATTCATCCTGTACTTTATCATTTTATACCACCAACCCCTTTCTTAATTTTATCGTCTTTGTCAGTACAACCACGCACAACAGTCAATGTGTTACGCCGCCTGCATCGCCAGCGCTATCGCCAAATCAAACTTGCCGGCCTCAGGCGGCTTCGCAGCGCTAACCTTGCTCGCCGTTTTTATCGTACGCACCTCATAACCCATCTTCTTGCCCAAGGCGTCAAACGCCGGATGCGAAGCGTGATTGCCCAAAACCGTAATCGCCGAAATCGTGCCGCCCTGATGCGTGTTCTTGTAATAAGTTACCGACTTCGTTATCTCATTCGACAAAATGTTCATCTGCAACAAAATGTCGGAAATCGCGTTGTCACCCTTGCCGGCCGTCGAACCTATGGCCTCGCCTATGTTAAACGAAAACGTACGGTTGAAAAACGGACTCCGGTCGCCGTCTATCACAAGCGTGCACACATCGGAGCCAACGTGCAAAATCACATACGCATCCTCCGGCTTCACAACAACGCTGCCAAGAGACGCCCAAAAGGCGTTGGCGATAGTTATAGGCAAAATGCCTACATGGTAAGGACGCAGACCGGCCCTCTCGTAAACCTGCACGTACCTGTTGATATACGAATTCGCCGCAGCGCTCACCAATACCGGGACGCCGGCGTCTTTAGGACGCTCGCCGCCCGCCGGCAAAAACTGATAGTCGAATGTCGCAGACGATGTCTCAAACGGCATGGTCTTGCGCAACTCCAACTTCAACATACCAGCCATCTCATCGTCGGGCAACCGGCGCACATCCATCTGAACGGCATAAACCTGCTTGCCGGAAAGACAGATGGAAACCCTGTCGCCCATGCCTACGTCTAACTTCTCCCTGAGCGCCTTGAGCGCGGCAACCGCTCTGGCATCCTCAAAAAAATCGCCGGTAACCTCGTCCGCAGACAAAAGCTTCCATTGCGGACGGGCGCCCCTGCCTTTCGGCTGCTCAACAGAGAGACGCGCGCCGCGGATTGATACGGCGTCCATCTCGAATCCTACGAATGTCTGTTTGGCCATTTAATCTTTCCTTTTATGTTACTTAGTTTTTTATCACTGCTCGCTATTGCGTTAGTTACTTAAAACCAATAATTGTTACGGCGTCTACGGTGTTTTGAATCCTCTTTCCGCAAACTTGCATATTTCCGATGGCCCGCACCGCCCGCCATTCGCAGTTTTTTTCTCTTCGACTCTAATCTTGTCGGAAACAATTGTCACATTGTGCCCGGAGACGCTGATAAGGGTTTTGGGATCAGGATCATTTAGTGTTCTCCGATAGTGGACATTCGCCGCTGCCGCCGCTGTTTCGGCAAGGTTGTCCACCACGTTTTGGCGTTCGGTCATAATAAACCCATTATACATGGGTATTCCGACCGCCGCGAGTATCAGCACGAACACCGCTACCACGATCACCTCGATCAGCGTGAACCCTTTTTGTCTGTTACATTTCAATTTCACGTTATGTCCTCCGTTTTATATTCGGTACAAAGTTTATTTCAAAAAATCCGTCCCCCGCGTCCTTCTCTTATTATCTCCAGCAGTTCTTCGTCGGTTATGTCAATATCCAAATCCACGCCTTCTACCACCTGCGGAAAGGTTTCATCCGCTGCCCTTTTGCTAATCGGCAGAATTTGAAATCTGCTGCCGTCTTCCCGCTCAATGATTACATTTTCACTCTTGGCCGTATCCAAGACGCTGGTAAAATTTTCGTTGTCGTTCGATAGTTTAAATGTCATATTTACACCTCCAATACTTCCAAGTATTGCTTGTTTACAACATTAATTGTACTGATTATTACTATTACTATTACTATTACGTTACTGCTTTTTAGAGACCCGATCGCCACGGAGGACGATCGGGNGTATGTTTAGATTATTATAGGGTAGTTATGGTGTAGTATTACGGAACCTGCTTTTCCCAATTGTTTTAGGCGCATCACCATCACCCGTTGGAAGAGTAGCTTCTGCGGTTGCAGTCACATTCACAGCAGAATTCCACCAAACGGTAACTTCTTCTGCGCTAATATTGACATGATAGTTTTTAGGGATCATTACCGTCGTAAGAAGTCCATCGTCAGTATTGTTCTTCATAATATCTACCGCGACTTGTGCATCTGATGATCCGGCGGTACCTATCAATCGAGCCCGGATGCCACCAGCACTAGTACCAGGGGCCGGTATTGCAGAAGCATCAGGTACAATCGCACCAATTTGAATAGCCGCGCTAAGTGCACTGGCAATCGAACCTGCTGAGTTTTCTGCGACAGCCTGACGTGAGTCGCGAATATATCCTTGATACAAAGGTATCGCCNCCGCAGCCAATATCAGCACAATAACCGCCACAACAATAACTTCAACAAGTGTAAATCCCTTGTTGTTCTTAACGTACTTCTGCATACTGCACACTCCTTTTTGTTAGGTTAGGAAAAAAAATAATAAGGTAAAGCAATTTGTTACTATTACAGAACACTCTTCATTTCAAAAGTTGCCATAGCCGAGTAATAGTCGCGTTCTGCTGTGCGCTTGTTCGGCGTATATGTCAAAGAGCGTTTGCCCTGTAAGGGCTGCGGCGGTCGGTTTTTGGCCGTTTGCCGTTTTTTTATTTAATTACTTTGCCGATGCTGAAGACCGGCAGGNACAGGGCTATAAGCATGGAGCCTACTATGCCGCCAAGTATTACTATCAGTATCGGTTCTATGATAGAGGCCAAAGACTCTACCACGTTTCTTATTTCTCTGTCGTAGAACTCTGCGGCTTTGCTCAGCAGTTCGTCTATTCGCCCGCTTTCTTCGCCTGTTGACACCAGCTGTGTTATAAGCGTCGGGAACTCCGAGTTTCCGGCATTCGCGAGGGAGGTGGAGAGCAGCTCGCCCTGTTTTATGTCGTTGTAGACGCTCTCTAAGGCTTTGGCGTAGTGTTTGTTGTTTACCGCCGCGCCGCTGATCTGTATGGCTTCGAGTATCGGTGTGCCGCTTTCCATAAGCAAAGACATGGTGCGGCAGTATATTGCCAGAATGTTTTTTTTAAGAATGTCGCCGAATATCGGCATTTTGAGCAGGTATTTGTCCCAGTAGTATCTTGGTTTGTCGGCGTTGAGCATCAGGAATACCAGAACTGTCAGCCCTATCAGTCCTGCGAATACCAGAAGTATGTTGTTTTTTATCAGGTCGGATATGGATATAAGTATCATTGTGGGGCCAGGCAGCTGCGCTCCGAAGCCGGCGTACATATCTTTGAATACGGGCACGAGTTTCCACAGGATGCCTATTGTTACGGTTGCCACGAACAGGGTTATGACCATCGGGTATCGCATGGCGGCCTTGACTTTGGACTTGAGCGCTTCCACGTTTTCCATATAGTTGGCGAGCTGGTCGAGTACGGTATCAAGGGCGCCGGCGGCTTCGCCGGCGCGTATTACAGATACGAACATATTGTTGAAGGCTCCAGGGTGCCTGCCGAGCGCGTCGGAGAATGTTGAGCCCATGCCGAGGTCGTCGCCGATCTGCTCGAGCATTTTTTTGAATCCGGTTTTTTCGTTGCGGCTCAGTTGTTCTACCGCTTTGGGCAGCGCCACGCCGCCGTTTATCATGGTTGCGAGCTGGCGGGTGAAAAACACTACGTCGCGGTAGGGGACCCTGGCGCTCATGGTTGATAGGTTGTCGTTGACCTTGTCGAAGAACGAGCGGCCTTTCATCGTTCCGTCGAAATTCATTTCATCGACGGATACGGGGATGAGGCCTTTCTCTTCTAAGCGCGACATACACTCGTCTATGGAGTTGCCGTCCATAGTGCCGGTGAGCAGCCGGCTTTGCGGGTCTCTTACTTTATACGAATATTTCGGCATTTTTTATCTTTCGTTTACAACCGTTCTGCGTTAAATTCGCCTGCGCCAACACATAAACACGTCAATATATCAACAAATCAGGCCATAAGATATATACATAATTATATATTACTGTCCGGCCGCCTCCGTTTCGGGGATTATTCTTCCGGGTTTATTATTACCATATTCCCTTCGCCCTCTTTTGCCGGCAGGTAGTTGCCCTCTTTGTCTACCAGGCAGCTGCCCTTTTCGTTGTGTCTGTGGTTTTTGCACCTTTTCAGGTTGCCCGTCATGCGTTCACTGTCGCGCGTGATGTCGCCGTTGAGCTGCGCGGCCATGCGTTCCTGACGCATTATCATATGGGCGTAGCTGGCGTCGTATTTGTGGCCGCGGCGGTTTACGGCTCCGCGGGAGGGTTCTGTCATTACTATGCCGATTTGCGCCCAAAACGAGAAGTCGTTGAGGCGGCTTTTGTCTTCTGCGAACTGGTTTGTGATGGCGTAGCTGAAACCGCCGGTGAGGTACGCGCCGCTTTCGCGTTCGTGGAGTGTCAGTGTCGCGAATACGCGCGCCTGGTCGTGGAGCCGGTCGCGGATTTCGTTTGTTGAGATTGTTGACCCCATGACGCCGTCTTCGCCCGGCATATTTTGGGTGGTGGTGCGAATTTTTCGTACAAGGTCGAAGTAGTAGTAGAGTCCGCCCACTTCGAGGTCGGTGAAGCGGCCCATATGGAATACGAGCGCAGCGTAGGGTACGTGAAGCGCGGCGGCGGTGTAGCCTGTTTTGGCATTGCCTATGTAGTAGTTGGTGTCGGTGCCGCCGAATTCGTTGCTGACGACCTGCCGGTGGTGCGTTTCCTGCTTTTCTGACGCTTTCAGGTAGTACCCGTCGTATCCGCCGGTCAGTGACATGAAGTTGAGCAGGCGTGGTATGTAGAGGCCGAGGCCGGCGGTTGTGGAGATGTCGGCGCGGGACCCTTTTATGAACGGTTCGGCGTATGAGACGCTGCCCCCGACGCCGGCGGAGAAGCGCAGCCACTGGCCGGGTGCGTAATGGAGGCGAAGGAAGTGCGACCCGATGGCCGAGGAGTCGAAGTCGTACAGGGCTACGTGGCCGTTCAGTATATGCATATATTCGCCGGCGAGCGAGAGCGGCGTCATATTCTGCACGGGTACGGTTGCCGCCTGCGCAATGATAGCAAAGCAGAAGGTGAAGACCGCTGTTTTGAGCACTCTTTTCATATCAATACCTTTCTATAACAGCTGTATGGTAAATTTAATAGTATAATTTGCAATATATATCTGATAAATATAAATCTTGGGCATCCCGGTGTACAAGTAATTTCGCAATAATATTATATGTGTGAAATCCGGCGCCCTTGCATACAGCCTGTTGGGCGTGATGGGGACATATGCCGAAGCTCGGAATCGAACCGAGATGATGTTGCCATCGCGGGATTTTGAGTCCCGTGCGTCTACCAATTTCGCCACTTCGGCTTGAAGTGAGTTTAAAAATAGATTATTGCAGCGGTAAAAGTCAAATTTTTTAAAAAAATAAAAGTCAAATTCTGTTATGGGTGGGTGGCTCCCGCCCCCTTCTCCCGCAAAGTCAACACATTATGCCAGTGCAAGATACACCGCCAACCCTATCATTATTATCCCCAAAAGGATTTTTATCAGGGTCAGGTTGTTTTGGGTCATTTTGGCCAATTTGTTCCAGGTCATGCCGTAGTAGGCGGCTATCATTACGGCCAGCAGGGGGGCTACGAAGATCAGGCAGTACATTATCAGGTACAGCCAGCCTACCAGCTGCATGGTGCCGTCGCCGGCGCGGGTCATGAGTACTATGGTGGGCAGGTAGACCTGGCCGGTGCATATCGCTTCGAGCAGGGTTACGAGGAATCCGGCTATGAATGTCCCTATTATCAGGCGTTTGCCGCTCATTTTCTCTTTGATTATGGTGCGGATGCGCTTTTTTACGGAGTCGGGGAGCTGCAGGGTGATGCTTTTCGTGTTGCCGGAGAGCTTGTATCTTGCCGCGTCTACAAGGCTTACTACTCCTACCGCGCCGGCGAGGGCCACCGCAGACCATTTTATTATTCTGGAGACCCAGTAGTACTGGTCGAGCATGGTTATGAGCTTGAACGCGCCCACGCCGAGCAGCAGGTATGTTATGAAGACCGCGAAGGTGAACGACAGCCCGGCGGCGAGGATTTCGGTACGTTTGCGCTTTTGGGTCGCGAGGAACGAGACTAAGAAGATCATGGTCGCTATGGCGCACGGGTTTACGGAGTCTATGAGCGCGGCTATGACTATCGCGCCGAAAGTGAAGCTCTTGAACCGCGCCCATAGCGCCTCTTTGGGGTCGCCCGCCGGTTCTGATATCTCTATGGACATGCGGCGCTGCGGGTCGTTCAGGTACTCTTCGAGCATAGAGCGGGCGTTGGCCATTATGGCCGCGTAGCCGAGCAGCGCGGTGTCGGGGAAGAACAGCTCCTGCGGCGCGGGGTTGGTTATGCCGAACTGGCGCTCCATGCGTATCATCAGCTCATAGGAGGCGGAGTTCTCGGTGTCGTGGAAGTGTATGCGCAGGCGGCTGCCAAGCTCCTGTTCGAGCGGGTAGAGCAGGGTATTTTTGATTTCTAAGCACTCGCCGCAGGTGCTGGACCCGAAGAAGTAGAGCTCTAACGGCGCGTCGGCGGTGTCGGCCGGGGTGGCGGCTGCCGGGAGGACCGCGGCGGCGATCATCAGCAGGGCGGTAAATATGTTTTTCATTCGGTATCTGCCCGTAAATAAGGTTATTGGTTTAATAACGTCAAATAATAAAATAATATATGGCCTTGTCCAATGCAAGCGCGGCGAGCCCGGCGGCCATTTCTGTTTTCAGCAGGAGGCCGATACGCCCCGCGTTTTGGGCTATCCCGCCCCGCCGCAGCGCCAGCGCGGTCCAATATATATGGAGGGGGACGACGGCGGCGAGGCAGACAAGCAGGTAGGCCGTCCCAAAGTTGCCGAAGAGGTCGGATATGGCATAGTGTATGGTGTAGCTGACGGGAAGGGTGCCGGTGGTGAGTAAGCGGTCGTTAATGTCTGCCATGCTGAAGAACTTAAAGCTCACGTTCAAATCCCAGTACCTTAAGAAGAGCCTGCTCGGCATAAAGACGATCAGCAGGTACGCGGCGGAGGCGGCGGCCAAAAGCAGCCTGATCGTCCCCGGCCGCAGCCCGGCGGAGGTCGTCCACCCTGCGGCCCTGTCACCCTCGGCATCTTGCACGTCTTTTGCGATTTCCCGGCATAAACTGAGCAAAAACGCCAAAATCGCCGGCAAAATGAGCATTTCAACCTCCTTATCGCACAGGGCGCCGAAGAGGAGGGCGTAGCCTGTAAGGGCGGATACGACGATATTTCCGATGATGCGTGTGCGCTTAAAGTATATTGAATACAGCGTGAGCAGCGCCAGCGGCGCGAGCGTGGCGCAGAGGTAGAACGCCGACACCATCGCCCCGCAGGCCAGGGATACCGCCGCGAGGGCCGCGGCGAAGGC
>WQTH01000059.1 GCA_009786415.1 Chitinispirillia bacterium
ATATGGATATTCGCCTAATCTGGAAATTTGAAGAGAACAGAATCATCTACATGTTGGATGTCGGCCACCACGACGTCCTGAAAAAATACTGACCCCAGCCGGCTCAACGCTGCCTTTCCCTCTCCTGCCTCCGTTTCTCCCTTTCCCGCTCCCGTTCCCTCTCAACCGCCTTATTCACGGTCTCCCGGGCCTCCCTGCCCGGCATCCCATGCCCTGTCAGTTTCTATCCGTTGTCAGTTGCTTCTGTACCAATCGCAGCGCCCGGTCTATCACTTGGGCGGGGGTGTTCCACTCCTCCTCGGACTTTGAGAGATAGTCGCGGATTTCCCGGCCTCGGTTGCTGCTCGCTACCACAGCAAGGCATATTGCCGTGGATACGGTCAGCATAAAATCGAAACTGCCGTCCCCCTGGGTGATGACCCGGTAGTCCTGCCCCTCCACGCAGCCCGCCCTCGTGGTCTGGAACTTAATCCNCCCCGAAAAGCCGGTGGTCAGCCACAACACATCGCGCAACCTCCGGGCAGAGACGAACCGGTTGCCGTCACGGTCGTACAGGAACAGGCCGGGGTACTCCTCCGCAGGCGCGGGGATGGGCGCCGGCGGCACGTCCCTATTAATAGAATAGGTACCCGTCTTGCGGATGGCGGGGAGAACCTCGTCAAACACTTTCCGCTCGAACTGCTCGGCAGACGGAAGTTTTGACCGAACTATGAGACGGTACAGGTTGCCCTCGGAAATGTACTTCTTCTGCTGGGTTCTGCCCATGTTGTCGATGGAGTCACGTTTCGTTACCCCATCTCCCTTACAGTGGTCTATTAAGGCTTTCCGAGGGTTTGCGTACCCCAAAGCACGGGCGCACTCGGTTCCGGGGAAATAGTACTTCCCGCCATTATCCCAAACATCAAAGGATGCCCCCTCGAACTCAAAAGAGACGGGTGCGCGTTTCGCGAGGGGGTCTCCTTTGCATGGCGGACGCTCCTTCCACTGAGGCGGAACCGTGATTCCGATTGAATTTAGGTGCCCCAGAATTGGATTCTGCCCCTTTTCAGGCCCATCCTCAACCAGCGGAAGCACCTCCTCGGCGCTCACCGGCTCGAAGTCCCCCAGCTCCTCGGAGAGCCACTCCAAGAAATCCTTGGCGACGGGCTTTCTTGCGCGATGGAGGAGAGCGCTCAGGCCCTCCTCCGCCAAGATGCAAACCTTTTGCCAACTACGGGCGGTATCAATTGTTACATGATCCCGATGCTCCTCCGATGTTGTGGGATAGGTATGTTTGAGCCCTTTCCACGTGTACCCCAGCGCCAACGCAACATCCTTAGCGACGAACCACCTCTTACCGCCTATCATTTTAAAGCGGATGGGCTTGCCCTGAAATTCGAGTTTAGTCATTATTATTCGCCTCCTTCTCTAATTTGAATAGCATCCTTACCGTCACTTCTGCCTTTTCCTCGAATTCCATCTGAAAAAACGCTATCCCGTCAAACATGTTCCCGGACATCTTGGTGACACAGCTTTTCGGGTCCTCGTCTTGAAGGTACAAAAACAGTAACTCAGAGGNATGGGTGAGCAACTTAAGCTGCGCATTGAGACGCTCCAGCCAATCCTCACACTCCCACGCCGTAGGTGCCGCCATGGCCTTCTTCTCCCCTTCCACCTGTTTCACCTTGAACCCTACCGCATTTTTGGTTTTTGTCGCGCTCACGAGGCACCTCCTTCGGGGTTGATGGTGGGGACTACCTTCCGCACGAAGGTACCCATGTTTTCCGGGTCGATCCGGTACTGCTTGCCGACAAGGATTGCCGGGAGACGGCCATCCTTGATAGCCGCCTGGACAGCCCGTATGCTGGTGTTGTACTTCGCCGCTACATCTGGAACGGTTAATAATTGCATTGAACTACCTCCTTATATTATATTGTTAAAGTTGGCGCAGGTTGCGCCGATATAGTAACGCATACAGTTTAGTGCTTACAATATAAGTATAGCACATTTTTTTGTGCAATGCAAGAAAAATTATGCAAAGGTGCAATTTTTTTATGACACCCCTCGAATTTGGCAAAAAAATCAAGGTCGCGTTGGACGGCGCAGCGATCTCGCAGGTGGATATGGCCGCCGAACTGGATATTCACCGAAACACAGTAAGTGGTTGGGTGGCCGGAAAAGGCATTCCAGACGCGCTCCAGCTCGCGAAACTGGCCGAATTGACCCAAAGGTCGGTGGCTTGGTTCTACGGGGAGACCGCCCAGTCTACCCCACCCCCTCAGCTTGAGCGCCAAAATAAGCACCTTTTGGAGATGGTTATGGAACTCCGGGAGGAGGTCTACGAGCTTAAAAGGAGGATTTGGGAGACCGGGGAATATCTGAAAGAGGCTTGCAATGGCACCCGCGACATCGGAAAACTGCTTGAAGAGGTTATAGAACTGCGGGAAAGGTACAAAATCGACCCACACGAGCCGGAGTCGTGAAATATGAACTACTACGTCGAAGCCCTGAAAAAATACTTCGTTTTCTCGGGTCGGGCCTCCCGCCGAGAGTTTTGGTGGTTTGTAGGTATTACTGCATTTCTCTGTTTTGTAGTACCTATATTATGTGCATTTATATTAATAGCAGACGGTGGATATTATCACGAAATAAAAAATTACGTAGGCACAATTTTTGCTGATTACGAATTAAACATATCTAACGGCTCGTTATTGTATATATGTGTAGCTTCATTTATCCCGCTAATATCTGCTACTACTCGCCGCCTCCACGATACTGGTCATAGTGGGAAGAGCGCGTTTCTGGCACTTATTCCGATATTCGGCATTATAGTTATTATCTGTTTTTTAGTTCAGAAAAGCACCGCAGAAAACAATATTTATGGCGATGTTCCTCCTGAAATAAACGACCGTAAGACAAGTATATTTTTGAAAGCCTTTGAGCCGCGTATATTTTGGAAAATATTTGCCGCTATTGCGCTCGCTTGTGCGGTTGCGCTATGCGCTATGTATTTGCATTTGCGGGAAAATCATGTAGGCTATTGGTAGATTCGCCTTGTTCGCCTTTTTCAATCCAACTTCATCCGTTTGTTTTCCTTTTCCCACATCCGCTGCTCTCTCCGCTCCATCTCCTCGTACCCNCCCTCCGCCCGGCGGAGCAGCTGGCCGGGGACTCTGCCTATGCCGGGCAGGTTGAGCGTTGTTCTCGCCAATATCTCCATTAAGCTCCCGTCTCCGGCACCCTCGAAGTCCTTTTCGCCTTCAATGAGGTCTTTGATATCAATGGCCGTCCCCGCAATGGTTGACCCCAATAGCTTTTCCCCCGTCCACCCCAGCATCACGGGAAGCTCGTGCTCTAACCCGGCACCGTAGATGTTACGCGGAAATATCTCGCGGTTGCGGAACATGTCTTCCGGGTTCTGTCCGGTGAACCACTCAATATATGCCTTCGCAACTTGGAGTATCGGCTGCATCCCCGATGGTGTGAATATCAGTTCGTCGCCTATCAGGTCGGCAAGTTTTGCAACATCGTAATCCTCGGCAATCATCATGTCGAGGATATTATAAGCAATCGCCCCACCAAACTGTTCTACGTGCCCCTTGGGGATCGTCCACACAAGCGGCGTCCCGTCGGTGTCCGTCAATCCTGATGGGAACACGTAATTGTTGCGCTTCCAATGGCTGATTGTGTCGTTGTACTGTTCTTCGACTTCCTCAGCGTCCCTGCCGAATATGGCCGTCAGCAGCCCCGCTTGGGCCAAAATACCCGGCGCGGACACCAAATAGCTCATTGCCTGAAACGCTATGAAATTCAGCGGCGATTCCTTTAACGCCTCCAGTCCCGCACGCCAGCCCTGTACTGTAATGTTAGAAAACAAGAACGTTGAGTTGGTATAAGCCTTAAGCGTGCCGCCGGCCAGTGCATCCGGCGTACCTATGCGTTTCCGTGTGCGGAAGGCGCGGTCGCTGGCTGTCATCTCCGGGTTGGACTTTTTAAGTGTTCTATAGCCTGCGATTTTTGTTCCCATCTCTATCGATGCGGCTATCCCCTCCAAAAAACTGCCTATCTTTTTGAGGGTATTTCTCACATACCGCTTTTGCGCTTGAGGTTCAAGCGCCCGCAACTTCTTTTCTATCTCGAACTCCCCTTTGTGCGCTTCCTTGCCGGTAGACAGCCCCACGTTGAGCGCCCCTTCCATCAGCATCTCCTTCACGACGGGGTCCATGTGGCCGCGCTGGTTTAACCTCCACGCACTAACAAGGGCTCTGGGCAATCTAAAAACAAAGCCATGACGGAGAAATCCTTTGTTGAGCGCCAACGTAGCGAACACATCCCGGAAGATGTTCTTTATGTGAAACGTCGGCATTTTGTTGACGAATACATCGCGCTGGATGTCAGCGGTAAACCTCAGCGCATTAAGCGCCCAATTACTGAATGTACTCGGTTTGTTCATCATATCGGCAACCTCTTTATCTACATCGTACATCTTGACCACCCCTCCATCCGACACGGGTACCGACTCTATCGGGCGGCCGTCTTCCGTCTTGGCGCGAGCCGTGAGCGGGATGTAGTCACCCTTAACGGTTATTAATTCCTCTACCTCTTTCCCGTCTTTTACGGTTTTTACCATCTTTTGGGTGATGGCCCTTTTGGTCGGCTCCAAATAGTAACCCGCCTCCTTTACAGAATCGAGTTTCAGAATGTTAATAGCGTTAAGCTTATGCCTGTTTCGGGCCGCGTACTCTAACAACCGGACATCTCCCTCCGCCATGCTGATGAACGTATTGGCTATATCGCGGAGTGTTCCGTGCTGCGCGTGAATGCCTACAGCGCCCGGCCCCACCGTTTTACCGTTGGCCTCTTCCCCCTCAAATACCACTTTGAATTTGGCGTAGTGATCATTATTCGTAAGTATTTCCAATAGTTCCTCACTAAACGCGCCGCAAGCCTTGAGTTTCGGGAATATATGCTCCTTACGAATCCTCACATACTCGGCGGCGGCATCTTTGAGGCGCTTGAAATTCTCCCGCCCTATCTCCGCCTCCATCCCGCGCAGGAAGTCTTTGGCCTCTTCTGGACTCAGCTTATTGGCAACCTTTGAGCGCCGCTCATCGTGGGCCATACGGTTGACGGCCATGTACGTCCCAAGCGCCTCGTTTGCGTTCATGGGGCGGACGCCGTTGTCCGTATTCAACATGCCCCACCCGCCGCTATTCCAACCTCCGAGGATTTTACCGACATTCTCGACAATATCATTTGTGTACGCCATTGCCTGCGACTTGACGTAATCTATGTTGGAAGCGCTACGAACAGGGTTATCCTCATTGCTTACTATTACACCCGCCTTTTTAAGACGTCGCGTCAGCCTGATAAATCCGGCCTGCCTGTCAAAGAGCACCTTTTTGGTATCGTGCATGAACTGAGAAAATGAATTGCGTTTTTTCTGTATGATTTCCATTGTTTTAGACTGCGCCGCCCGTTGCGCCTTGTCTGTTTCGGATCCTCGCATTATATCGCTTTTGCGGCTTTGATACACCGCCCCTTCACCCCTGCTATACAACTCCTGCGCGTCCTTGTACGCCTTCGCAAACGGGGTATCGCTCTCCCTCAGCCACCCGGTGAACTCCTTCCAGAATGCCGGCGCCTCCTGCTTGAGGTAGGCGGGATCGTTCATGAGCACCGACATGGCGTCGGCGAGCGTCTCGCTCCGCGACTGCCGGTATTCCATGTCCGTACCCTCGCCAACCGGACGCCATTTCCGGGACAGTTCCCAAAGCTCGCGGTCGATTGCGGGGTTTTTGCCGTAGTCGAAATCGCCGGCGTGGCCGACCTCGTGGGCGAATACCCTTGCCGCGAGGTCCGGGTCTTTAAATATGTCCTTTTGGAGATCTATCTTCCTATTGGACACCTCGCCGGTCTTGGGGTCTTTTTTCGAGGTATACAGCCCCATCACCCCCTCCTCCATCTTCTGGCGGACGGCGGGCGTGGCGCCGTCGATGACGGCTTGGGATATGGTCACCATCTCCGGGCGTCCTACCGGGCGGAGGCCGTCGCTGGCGGAGGCGTTGTAATCCGCCCCGGAGCGAACGCCTTTGTCGTAGTCGCCCCGGCTGGCTTCGCTCCAGGCGTTCCCGCCGGATTTTGGGGGGGCGGAAGATTTTTTGCTCTGGGTATTGACTTTCTGCGGCGATTGTTGTATCTTGTTATTAAGATGCTCTTGCACAATGTCGGATACAGATCTTGAGGGCTTGGAAGTGTCGTGGCTGGCTCTATTGGTAGACGGATCCTCGATACTTCTCTGGCCCTCAACTTTTAAGGCGTGATCATAATACCGTTTTCCATTATAATCTTCCCGCACAACAATACCCACTACACTCGCCTCGCCATCAACGACTGCCCGCGCCGCAAGAATGTGGTTTTTGAGGATTTTTGGGTCGTTAATCTCTTCATCGGTGGCTTTCCTGTACGCACCATCGCTGCCCTTTATCGTAGTTTCAAGTAAAATCCCGTTCTCTACCAACTCCGGCGCACGTTCCAGCAGTGCAACCTTGCCATCCGCTGCGCCATGACTTATTACATTGCGTACACTCCCGTGATTGATGGTGATGTCCATACCCGTATCGGCGTTGCGGTAATCACCCAGCACGTCCTTTTGTGTAAGCCAGTCAACAACCCGTTTCACAAAACCTTGCCCACGCTCAATGCTCTTGACCTCGGCGGTACTCACTTCCGGCGACGGGATAGCGTCGAATTTGGCGCGGGTTTCGTTGGCCGTTTCTGGTCGCCACTCGTCCCTGCCAGTTCCCGCCTCCTTGGAATAATCCTCGCGGCTGTCGGCTATCCGGGGCATTGGCGCCGTTTCCTGCGCCGGAATCTCCGTTTGCGTCGTATTGCGCCCCATAGCGCCCATTTCCTCGTCTGCCCTACTCACGGTATTCCCCGGTTCGATAACGGGCTCCTGTGCCCGTCCCTGCGCGTCTCCGGCGGGTTTAGGGGGCGTAACAGTTGCGGGCTGTGTCTCCGGCGCTATGGTCTCGAATCCTTCTACCCCAAGCTCCGTACCATACTCATGTAAGTGTGCCCGTCTCCCGCTACGGCTGAATACCTTGTGTTCTCCTGCTGGTATTAAGCGACCGCTCGCTATATCTCTGACAGAACCCCCGGACGATACCGTTTCTGACGCCTCCTGTCGGACGCCCTCTGCACCTTTATTATTACCCCATTCCCCGCTAATCGTCTTACCGGTGGCTGTCGATACGCCACGCATAACGCCGCCGGACAATGCCCCATACCATGCCTCTTCAAGGCGCTCGCGGTTCAACGGGCTCAAATTGATGTTTTTCTGGCTTTCGGTATACTGCGCTTCTCTGTCGGGATGCTTGCGCTTTGCCCCCTCCAATGCCAACCACAGCATTGTTTCCTGTGCCTGCCCCTGCATGGCCTCCTCAAGCCCTTCCGTTACAGCACCTACTCCGATGCTTTTAAGAATAGAACGGCCAGCGCCAGATTCCCAAAACGATTTCGCAACGGCATTGCTTACCGGTTTACCAACTGCATTCTTACCTATACCTTTCATGGCAAGTTTGGCCGGCCCCACGAGTATCTCGCTGCCGATTTTCTCTATAGCGCCGCTCACTGTACCATACGCTGCGGCGAAACTGTTAATTATTTCAGGATCGTCAAGCCCTGCACCCTCTGCTGCGTCCACAAAACGGGCAGCCTCTGCACCTATCATTGCGGCAGTACCACCACCCGGAATCATCGCTAATGCAGTTTGCGGGGCGCTCTCGGCAGCGGTTATAATAGCTCCAAGCGCTGCCTGATAGGGGCGGGNAGTAATAGTACGGCCTATGTTTTGAAGGCTGACCGCCTCGCGGGCGCGAGCTGTCATATCACCGTAACGACTATCCGTATCATCTCTCATTATGCGCGCAGCATCACTGCCTAATTGTCTTACCTCTTCCACCTCACGGGCATTGCGCCATTTTTTATAGGCATCAACTGCCATCTGGTCGCCCCGGCTCTTGGGCCGCTCTCCGCTCTCTGAAATCTGTCTGCCCCAATCAATGAACAGTCTGCGGTCCTCCGGCATATCCTCCAAGTTCTCTGCGCCTTGTATTCTACCAAGCGTACCGGCCTGCACAAGACTTGAAGTCATCCCCTCAACCCCGGCCCTGAACGCCCGCGGAATGTCCGCCAACCCCAAACCTTTTTTCTCCGGTGCCGGCTCACTCTCCGACAGCGGCAACGCCGGATGCTCAGGCGTAGACACCGAAGAAGGCCACAGATTAGAGTTAATAGGGGCGCCAGCCTCTACAATAGGAATATCTGGAGTAGGTGCAGAATTTTGAAAATTTGCGCCAGTCAGCATACGATTAATAATCTCGTCAGGAGACAATGGCGCGCTACTGTACGTCT
Organism: Chitinispirillia bacterium; assembly: GCA_009786415.1. Lineage (GTDB taxonomy): Bacteria > Fibrobacterota > Chitinivibrionia > Chitinivibrionales > Chitinispirillaceae > GUT77. Next base: position 8,398 of record WQTH01000059.1, read on the forward strand.
GTCGATTGCCAACAACAGGCTCTGCTTGCGCGAGGGCGGGAGCGCTGCCGCCAAAAAGCATCTCGTTGATAATCTCGTCGGGTGTCTTCATTTTCCTGTACCCACCATAGTCTTGTTATATAGCGCACTACGTTGTCCAAGCTGCTGTATTGTAAAACTCCGCGCACCCGTACGTAGTTCCAAATTTCGAAGCGCCTGTCCTACGCTCGTGCCGGACAGTTCAGACTGGAGCAATGCAAAAGCCCCAGCATCCAAACCTCCAAAGTGCGATTCATACGCCGTAAAAAAGTCACTGCCGTTATCATTACTTACCCCCGTTCTTTTAGCGCCGCCTAACAGTTCATTTCCACGCACCGCAGATCTTAAAGCCTCCAACGCACTAAATACACTGGCGCTTGTGGCTAATGCTCTATCATCAGAAAGATTCGCAACNCCCCCCGCGCTATTCATCAAACGCATAGCGTAACCTGCCTCCTCCATTGTCCGGCGAGCGACACGTACGGCCTCTGGGTTATTGGTTTTTACAGCGGCATCGTAATCCAATACGTATTTTTGGTAGTAGGCCATCAAATTGCTTTTCGCCGCCTTTTCAGGGCGTTCGCCCTTTTTACCAGGCTGCCACCTATTAATCTTGTCAATCTCCGCCTTTATCTTTTCGCGTTTTAAATCAGCATTAGGATCAACCGCTTCCGGCTTCACGACCGGCGCCTGTACGTTGGTCCTCGACGTCGCGCCCATGAGCTCGGTGTACTTCGTTTTGTTATCAAGCCACTTGGAGTAACCAATTTTGTTGTTAAGGAAAGCATCATCATTCGCTTGGTTCAATCTGGTAAATTCCTGTTGCTGGTAACCCATGAGGTTGGGCGTAGTCTGCGTTGCGAGAGACACATCGCCAACACCCACAGCCATCGGAGGCAGGGCGCGGACCATTGGGGCGGCGGCCCCGGTCATGCCCCGATCACCGCCGGGATTTCTGTCTATACTCTGTGTAAAGCGATTAACCTCTTGAGGCGGCGCCGTCTGCGCTCCCATTATATCATTAATCATTCCCTGCCCCTGTACCTCCTGTCCTACTCCGGCCAGCATATCGCCGTTGCCGCGCATACTATCGCGCATCGCGCTGGAAAACCTGTTTTCCTCTTGCTGGGCCTGCATCTTATCCGTGTTTACCCCGTTCCTCTGGTTAAACGCGATTGATTTAGTCATCAGGTAGTCGCCCATCAGCGGATTGTCTGCGACTATGGAGTTCATCCAGTTGCCCAACTCCGCCGCGTAGGCCTCGGCTTTCACCCCCGAACGAAAGACTGGGGGCGGGGGAAGTCCGGGCACGTCACCAACAAACGCCTCCGCCCGATTTTGCATATCCCTCCCCTGCGTCTCATTCGCGTCCCGCACGTTGATCTCGTCCTGCCACTTTTGGCCATCGCGCACGAGGCCGGGGAAGGCCGCCGCGAACTGGGCGAAACGGTTTCCCACTTGCGACGTCGTGTCGCCGGGTCTCTGCATATACTGCGCCGGGTTGTACCCGCCAAAACTTGCGTTCATGATTACCTGCCTCCCCATAATTGACGTACCTGATTCTGGAGCCCAACGTTTGTACGGAGCATCTCGTTGATCTGGTCAACGCGGGCCTTTGATATAGCTTTCGCCTGCTGCTGTTTGGCCATAGCCATAGCCTCTTTATCCTGTCCCATTTTGAAACGGTCCATAGTCTGGCCCCAGTCCCACTGACGCTCGGACATCTCTTTGGCTTCCCGCTGCGCGCGCTCTGCAGCTTTGCGGTTCTGGTTGCCGCCAATGAGGTCGAAGACGCCGCCAATGAGAGCGCCCGCGGCAGCGCCGAGGATGTTGCCGAGGATGGGCTTAGCTATGCCGCCGCCGGCACCATCAGCTTTGAAACCTATGTTGACGGCATTAGAGGCGGACATCGCCGGATTGCTGTCGTTGGGCCAAATGTCATTTCCCATATAAATATCCTCCTTATGCCTTGGTTATTTTCGGCTTGGGTTTTGCAAGCCCGATTATTTTCCCGTTACTATCACCGAGAATATCGTAACCGGCGTCAGTAAGGGCGGTTCCGATGTCGGTAAACGCCGGTGAATTAGAATACTTATTGAGCCACTGAACAGGATCAGCCGCTTTAACCAATTCTCGTACCACCGCATCGATAACAGCGTTGTACTCCTCCGTCCCCGTCTTTCGAGGGTCGGTTAGAATAGCATCGGCCTCCGAACTGCCGAGCGGATTGGCGGTGCTCCAATCAATAGCCGCCTCCTCTTCCCCTTCAGGCGGGACAATCTGGTAGTTCCCGTCTGCGTCTTTCGTTATGCCGAGGTCCTTACTTATTATTGCCTGTACTATCCCCTGTACATCTTCATCCGACCAATCGGGGAAGAAGCTCTTGAGCGCCCTCGTCATCTGCACGCCCGCATCACTCTGGTTACGGATATTCTCTACCTGCCGAGCAGCCCAATCCCGGTCATACTCTCCGGCGTTCCCGTTGGCCTCCCACTGCGCCTGCATCGTCCGGTTGAAGTCCTGGTCTGCAAAGAGGTCATTCATGCGCATCGGATCCCCGCTCGCTACCGCATCAACCCAATGCTGATTTATCATAATCGAATTCGAGAACCGTTCGTTCTGCTGATTCTGCAGCTCATTCTGCTGGTTCCTCAATTCGTTCTGCTGCAATTCAAACCGGTTCACCTGATCAGCGTACCCCATCGCCGCCTCCGCGCCTTTCATCCGCATATTCTGGCGTTCCACCTCAAGGCCGAGGTTTGCGTCGAACCGGTTGCGCAGCATCTCCGACTCTGCGGCGTTGGCGGCGCCGGCGCCCATAGGGGTACCGGCGAAGCCTGCGCTGTGTATTTGGGACGCCGTATTCGCGCGGCGGTTCTGCTCGGCGCGGGCGAGCGCGGCGTTCTGCTGAACACCGTACGCGCCCATCGCCTTGCCGGAGAGCATATCATTGATAACGTTCTCCGTACCAACGCCGAACTGCGTGCCGGCGCCGTTCCAGACGGCATTGCCGCCGGGATTGGCGAGGCCATTCTGCGGGGTTACGGACATAGGGGTTACAGCCATAGGGTCCGCCGCCGAGTACACACAGGGTTAAAAACCAAAGACCTAATCGGTATCCCGTGGATGCTGGCATTCGCCCTCCGCGCTGACGGCTGGTACCTGCGGCAAGACATAATATGGAGCAAACCCAATCCCATGCCGGAGAGCGTCCGCGATAGGTGCACCCGGTCGCACGAGTACATCTTCCTGCTGTCCAAATCGCGCCACTACTACTTCGACGCGGCCGCAATCGCCGAGCCATGCGCGGATAGCACGCTGTCCCGTATCAACCAAGACGTCGCCATGCAAGCAGGATCCTCCCGCCAGCCGGGCAAAGGCCGCATGAGGGCCTGTCCACCGCGGTACTGCGGAAAAAAGCAAGCTGATCACCCAACCCTTCGCTCCCGTACAAAGTCCGGCAACGTCTACCATTACAGGCCACGCCGGAACAAGCGCGACGTCTGGACCATAACAACCAAACCATACAGCGGCGCGCACTTCGCGGTCTTCCCGCAGGACCTGATTTTACCCTGCATCCTCGCCGGCAGCAGGCCGGGCGACGTGGTGCTCGACCCGTTCTTTGGGGCTGGCACCACGGGGCTCGTGGCGGTCTCGGCGGGACGGGAGTACATCGGGATAGAACTGAACCCAGATTACGTAACCTTAGCCCGCGAGCGCCTTGGGCTGTTCGCGGGGGAATCATAGAGAGGATGTAAAAATGGTAGAAAAAAAGTATTATTCAAGTAAAGAGATTGCTACAATTATGAATCGGTCTATATGGTGGGTAGTCAAGCACCGGCATAAGATCGTTGGGGCCAGCCGTTGCGGTCGCATTTGGCAGTTTGATAAAGAAACAGTTGACGTCAGGCTGAGGGCCAAAAAAGATATTCGCGTCGGATTTTGACGGCGCCGCTCCCGTGTACTATATTTGGTGCATGTGTGTGGTGCCGTAGGGATTTAAAAGGAGAAACCTATGGCATTAACAAAAATCGGTCCCAATAAGTGGCACGTCAAGGCGTCCGTTTGGGACAAAAACAAGGGGTATCCCATATCCAAACAGACAACCGTTACCGGCACCCGTGCCGAGGCGGTCGTCGTGGAGGGGGATATCCTCAAAGAGCTCAAGGCTCGCACTTTGACATCAAAATACGCAAGCACATTCGGGGAGGCGGTTGACCTGTACACGGAAAACCTGCGTCTCAGGGGGCGGCTGTCCCGGCAGCACGCTCTCATGATCGATTTCTTAAACCGCGAGCTTGGACACGTCCGGCTTGAGGCGTTCGGCGACCACTTTGAGGTTTACCGTCGGCGGCTGATGGCTACGCCGACGTACCACGGCAAGGCGCGCGGGGGAGCGTCTATCAACCGGTATACGGCTATAGTTCGGGCTGTGTTCGGTCATCTCGTAGCGCAGATGATCATTGAGAAAAACCCAATTACACCTGCCAGATTCCCGAAATTTGAAGAGAATCGGCGAGACAGGTATCTGGAGCCGGAAGAACGGCTTCGGCTGCTGGGGGCAATCAGGGAATACCGTCCTTATATACTTCCTATTATTACGTATATGCTTATGGTACCCTGCCGCGTAAGTGAGCTGGTAACAGCCAAAAGGGATCAGTACAGTCCTACCGCGCATATTATAAAGATACCGAAATCCAAGGCCGGCGTTCCCATAACCAAATCGGTACCGGAAAGTATGCGGGAGTACTTTCGGAGCATTCCAATAGATTGTCCCTGGCTGTTTTATCAGGAACTCGCTCCGGGTAAGTATCGGCCCCTGACGCATCTTAGATATGCGTGGGCTTTTTGCCTGGAAAAAGCTGGGATTGATGACATGCGGGTTCACGATCTCAGGCATATGGCGGTCACGGACCTCTACGACGCAGGTAACTCCGAAAGGGCTATCGCCGCCCAAGCGGGGTGGAAGTCGCCGGCTATGATGTCCACGTACTGGCACATGGACGACAAGAAGATCGCGCGGGAAATGCGCTTCGCGGAGTCCTCGGGGGTAGTAACTTCTGACTTTTTGGCGGCTACGGGGNGATTTGGGTCACTATGGTGGTCACTATGAAACGTGCAAGAAGATGCAATAAGGTGCAATATCAAGGGGTATCAGGGTAGTATTGGGAACAAAAAGAAACCCCCGTAAGTTATTGATTTTACGAGGGTTTGAAATTTACGGCTGAAGGGACTCGAACCCCTAACCTTCTGATCCGTAGTCAGATGCTCTATCCAATTGAGCTACAGCCGCATTTTTTCACATCACGGATATATAAAATAATTGATTCGCGCAAAAAAGTCAATATTTTTATCAAGAAAAAAAATCTTTACCCGCGCCGTTGCATAATACTATATTATATATTTGGGGATATTGTATCTTGCCGCGGGCGGTTTGCGGTTTCGTGGCTTATGGGAGATTATGGAATAATGGCTGGCAGAAAGCAGAACAAGGCTATTGCGGTTTTGGAGCAGAAAATGAGGGATAACCCGCGCTCGCGGGCGTTCTCGCGTTTGGCCGACCTATATCGTGAAAGCGGGCAGCTTGACGCGGCTATAACCCAGTGTACAGTGGGGTTGGCCGAGCATCCCGAATACGTTACCGGACGGCTTGTATTGGGGCGTTGCTACAAGGAGCAGCATAATCTCCCTGCGGCGGTTGACGAACTTTCGAAGGTGTGCGCTACTGACACGCGCAACCTCGCCGCGCTAAAGATGTTGGCCGAGATATTTTTGGAGCAGGGACGCAAGGACGCCGCCGGCAGCCTCTACGCCATACTCTCCGACATGGACCCCGACAACCCCGTAATCAGGAAGGCGGTCGCGAAGAACCGGAGCAGGGCGCCGGGGAGCATTTACGAGATTTTGGGGATTACGCCGGCGGCTCGTCAGGCCTCTCAGGCGCCTACCGGCGGCGAACCGGGCGCAGCGGCGCCCGCCGGGGATTTGGACGGCACGGCTGCGGATTCAGTAACAGGTGACGACATAGCCGGGCAGATAGATTCGTTGTTTGGCGAAGAGCAGGCAGACGCGGCGGCAGATGATTTGGGCGCCGTGGCAGACGGGGTGACCGGGGACGACATAGCCGGGCAGATTGACTCCATGTTCGGCGAAGAGCAGGACCTCGCTGCGGGCGGTGTAACGGGGGATGATATCGCCGGGCAAATCGACTCCATATTCGGCGAGGCGGATGCGGTAACGGCGGCGGATTTGGACGGCACGGCTACGGGTTCAGTAACCGGTGACGATATCGCCGGGCAAATTGACTCGCTGTTCGGCGGGGAGGAGACGATGTCGATCCCCACGGGCGACATCCTTGGCGACGGCGCGGACCCGGCGCCAGACCAGATAAGCGGCGACGATATATCGGGACAGATTGACGCATTGTTCGGCGAGCATACGGGCGATGCAGATACCCTCACGATGCCTGCAGTGGCAGATTCCGGCCAGCCATCGGGGGACGATGTTGCCGACCAGATTGACTCATTGTTCGGAGGAGAGTCCACGGCGGCGGAAGATATTGCCCTACAGGCAGCAGAACAGGCCGAGCCTGCCTGGGATAATGCTGCCGACCAGCTGTTCGGCGGAGAGACCATGTCTTTCCCTGCGGAAAATATCGCGGCGGCGGAAGAGCTCGCCATCCTGCCGGCGGACCAGGCACAGCCTACGGGGGATGATGTTGTCGACCAGCTTGACCAGTTGTTCGGCGGTGCCGGGGCCAGAGCGGCAGCACCCGTTGGAAACATCGCGCCGTCCAAACGCACCTCGGCGGCGGAAGATATCGCTGTTCAGGCAGTTGATCAGGGCGAGCCTACCGGAGATGACGTAGTTGATCAGATCGACCAGCTGTTCGGCGGACGCGGGCCGGCGCAGGAGATAGACATTGGTACGCCCGCGGCGGCGCCCGGCGTTACTGCTGCGGCCGCGGCTGTTGACGCAATTGTCAATGCGCCTCTTGATATATCCGTTGATGAGATTTTTGATATACCTGCCGATACTGCTGTCGATGCGGCAACCGCGATTGATATCCCCGACGAGTCGGAGCTTGCCCTTGACATAGACGGAGCGGCGCTTGATTTCCCGGACTCACCCGACTTCGCCAATATACAGGAAGGCATGGACTTCTCCGAAACGCCGGCTGCCGCAGAAATACCCATAGACATTACCGAAACGCCGGTTGCCGCAGAAATACCCATAGACATTACCGAAACGCCGGTTGCTGCGGAAATACCCATAGACGTTACCGAAACACCGGCGGATATAGCAGCCGAACCAGTAACTTTCAATGAGATGACGGCCAACGATATAGAGAACCAGCTCGACACGCTGTTCGGCGCATCTGCGCAGGGAGTTACAGATAGCGGCGACGACGCGCTGGCATTAGGCGGCGGGGACGATATCCTTGCCCAAGCCGATGATGACCTCATAGCCGAGGAGATTGCAGCGGTTGAAGCTGCTCCCCAGCCCGTTGCCGCAGGGGGGCTCAGCGAAGAAGAGCTTGCCGCCCTCAGCGCAGAGCTTGACGCCGAATTCGACGGGAGCAAGGATATTCTTGCCAGAGCCG
>WQTH01000060.1 GCA_009786415.1 Chitinispirillia bacterium
GCCGTGGGCGCCGTTGTCGTCGACGCGGGGGGGGGCGTAATCGGCGAGGGGGCCACCGACGTATACGGCGGGCCCCACGCCGAGAGGCGCGCACTCAGGAAGGCCGGCGCGGCGGCGAGGGGGGCCACCATGTACGTCACGCTGGAGCCCTGCGCCCACTTCGGGAAAACCCCGCCCTGCGCCGACGGCATAATAGAGGCCGGAATAGCCAGAGTCGTAACCGCGGCCAGAGACCCCAACCCGCAGGTAAGCGGCAAGGGCCTGCGCCGCCTGAGAGCGCACGGGATCGAGATACAGACGGGCCTGCTCGCCAAAGAGGCCGAACTGGTTAATGAGGACTTTTTTTGGGCAATCACCAAAAAGCGCCCGTGGATAGCGCTTAAGCTGGCTATGACGTTGGACGGGCGGATAGCCGACTGCCGGAGCGGGTCCAAGTGGATAACCTCCCCGGCGGCCCGGCGCGAGGTGCAGGAGATACGGCGGCGCCACGCCGCAGTAGCCGTAGGCAAAAATACGCTGCTCTGCGACGACCCCAAACTGACGGCTCGGTGCGGGAAAACGTACTACCCGGCGCGTATCGTCTTTTCATCGGGCGCGGATATCCCCCAAAAGAGCTACTTTTGGACAAACTCCGGCGAAGCGAGGAGCATCGTCGTCATAAAGGGGGAAGCGCGCAGCCCAAAGGAATCACCGCATACCGGGGGGACGAGCCAAGCGGCAGAATATCTCTCCCCACAAGAAATCCCGCATCCTGAAGGGGCGCGCCCCGGCCACGCTCCCGTCGAATATTGGTATACGGGTACAAACGATGATATCAATAGCATCAACACCTTCCTCGATATGGCGTACGCCGGGGGGATAAACAGCATTCTGGTCGAAGGCGGGCAGCGCCTCGCGTCGGCATTTTTGGAGGGCGGGTTTGTCAACAAGCTGTACCTGTTCTACGGAAACAAAATTTTGGGCGGAGGTAAGGACGGTTTGGCTTTTTCGGAGGGATTGCCGATTGACGGCGGCATCAGCATGAAAAACGTTACGCATCAATCGTTCGGTGAGGATTTTCTTGTTACGGGATACGTAAAATGACGCGGCGAATATCATCAACACCGTCGATACCGTTAATACTGCGGATATTATTAATGACGTTGACGGCCATAACCGCTATACCGGCCTCCCCGATACCGCTTGACGACCACAGCTTCCGCTCGTTTGATGCCGATAGCGGCATGTATTACCGCCTGTCAACGCCGCAGGTCTCCCCGCTGTGGGATGTCCACAACATCACGCTGCGGTTCTCGAACCGTTACCACTATTCGGACGATACATCGCTTGTAAACAACCGCTGGCTGCTGCACTTTGCGGATTCTATAAACTTTCATGATATCGACTTCAACTTCAGGATACGCCTCGACGCCCCCGGCAGCCGCGTGCTTGACGCCGGTTGGACGAGCGTCAAAGCGGGCGCCGCGAATGACCCCGGCTTCGTTTACGATCCCGACAGGATTGTCGCCCACTACACGCCAAACGAGCGCTTCCGTTTCGGGTTCGGCAAGGACCGGTACAACTGGGGGCCGCTTGAGCTGGGCGGGCTCCTGCTGTCCGATTATAATGAGGGGTTCACCGGCCTGTATCAGCAATACAGCCTCGGCCCGTTCGTTTTGCGCGGGCTGGCAGCCCAGCTGAACTCCATAACGAACAATACTGTAAATCCCGGCGCGATAACGCACCGCTACATCTCAGCGTCGCGCCTTGAATACGGCAGGCCGGGATACGGTTTCGCCGTCAGCCAGTCTATGCTGTACGTGGGCGCGGGGCGGTCTTGGGATATACGCTATCTCTTCCCGTTCTACATCTTCCACTACGGGCAGATGACCGATACGCACGGCTACGGCAACGACGGCCAGAACTCGCAGGGGTCAATTGACGCGTACTGCAAAATCTACAAACTGCCCATAGAGATATACGGCGAGCTGTTGGTTGACGATTTTCAGGCGCACGGCGACTCTCTGTCGCAATCGGCGCAAAACAGCCTGGCGTGGATGGCGGGGCTGCGCCTGAAAGATGCCGGTAACTGGTACGGATTTATCGAGGGCGGGCGGGTAAACACGTACGTCTACAATCACCGCATACTGGCGAAACAGTACCTCTACAACAACAACTTCATAGGCTCCCCGATAGGCCCCGATTCGGAATTGCTGTGGGGGAAAGCCGGCAGGAAATTTTGCGTTTACGGCGATACACTCTCCGCTGGCATAAACTTCTGGCTGAGGCGCAGCGGCGAACGGGGGATAAACTACCGCTTTCCAAACATATTCGGCACCAGCGGCGACCCGGTGCCCTACGGCACAGTTGAAGACGAACTGTCGCTCTGGGCCTCCGCGTCATACCGCAGATACAGCGTTGATATGGAGATACGGGCAGGCTCGACAATGTACCGCAACCGCAATAATGAATCATCCGGCTGGGAGGCATACCCGTTTGTCGGGGTGTTTTTGTCGAGCGGGATATTTGTTGGGGCATCGAAGTAGCGCCTGACAGGCAGGAGTTGCCTAAAGCTCCCCGACATACACTTACTGCATTTCTTTAACAAAAATTTGACATCGGCTCCCGGAAATTGTATATTTGGGTACGGGGGCGGTTATGGTACTTGCGGATGCAGCGACAGCGAGATGTTTCATTGAGGCCGGCGGGAGCATAAGGGGGGCGAAAACACGCTTGTATTTATTGAAACAGGCGACAGAATCTACCACGCCGCGGTTAAAGCAACAGGAACCGGCAGGGGATTGTTTTTAACATCTCTGAGAAAAACGAATAGAAAGGCGATTGGTGATACATTGAAAGCGGGAAAGGTTATAAAAAAATAGGCTTCGGGTGGGGACTTCCCGTTCCCCCACATAGCGATCCGCTCCTTGAGCGTCCTACGGCCGGAAGATTCACCGTGTCACCGAAGCCTGTACCTATAATATACGAAAAAAACAGCGGAAAAGCAAGAAAATATTTCACTTTTACAAAATGGTCGCCCAACCGCCGCCGGAAAACAGGAACTATCCGCCGGATGGTGCGGCCGGGAGCTACGGTACGTTTGACGGGTTAAGGGTGAATGTGTTTACCATGTTTGCGAGTTCTGCGGCCTGGCTTGACAGTTCTTCGGCTGCGCTGGCCGATTCTTCAGAGTTGGCCGCGTTTTGCTGTGTGGTCTGGTTCATCGCGGAGACCGCGGTGTTGACCTGTTCTATGCCGATAGCCTGTTCGTTGGAGGCTGTGGCGATTTCTACTATGAGGCTGTTTACCTTCTCTGCGCGTTCTACAGTTTTATTGAGCGCTTCGGCCACGTCTTCGGTGAGTCTCACGCCGCTGTCGGCGCTTTTTACGGACTCTTCGATCATTTCGGCGGTGTTTTTGGAGGCTTCGGCGGAGCGCATGGCGAGGTTGCGGACCTCTTCGGCTACTACTGCGAACCCTTTTCCCGTATCGCCCGCGCGGGCGGCTTCCACCGCAGCGTTTAGGGCGAGCAGGTTGGTCTGGAACGCTATGTCGTCTATGGTTTTGAGGATTTTTGCGGTGTTGTCGGACGACATTTTTATCTGCTGTATCGCTTCGCCCATGCGTTTCATCGCGCCGTTGGCCTCGCATATGGAGTTGTTGACCTCCGTTACGAGCGCTTTTGCCTGATTGGAGTTCTCGGCGTTCTGTTTGGTCATAGACGACATCTCTTCGAGGCTTGACGATACTTCCTGGAGCGAGCTTGCCTGCACGTTTGAGCTTTCGGCGAGCGACTGCGACCCGCTGGAGATTTCGCCGCTTGCGCATGATACCTGGGCCACGGCTTCGCCTACCTGGCTCATGGCCTCGTTGAGGTTGCTCACCACGGTGTTGATGTTTCTCGCCATACGCGCGAATTCGCCCTTGTACTCTTTTTGGAGGTGCTGCGTCAGGTCTTTGTGGGCCGCGGCGGAGAGTACCCTGCCGCCGTCGTCCATTATTAGGGAGTGCAGGGTTTCTATTGTCTCTTTGAGGGCCGGGCTTATTTCGTCTTCCGGGTCGGATACGGTGATTTGGGCGGAGAGGTCGCCGTTGGATATCTGTTTCATGGCGGCGACTACCACGTGCTGCAGTTCGTCGGCGAATTCGTCCATTGTGTCGGCCATATCGCCGATTTCGTCGCGGCGCTTCATGTGCAGGCGCCGGCTGAGGCGGCCTTTGCGCAGTTCGTGGAGCATATGTATGGCGGTGCTGAGCGGTTTGCTTATGCTGCGGGCGAGGAGAGAGCCCATGATGATGCCAATGAGCGCGCCGCCTGCCGTGAGGAGCGTGAGCAGTAAGAATATATTGTTGTAGACCTGCGTGCTGTAGTCCCACTCTGATCTGGCGTACTGGTCTATAAGGTCGGCTATCTCTTCCACGTCGCTGGCGGCCGCGTAGGCGGGGATCCTCACGTCGTTAAGCACTTTGTGGATGGCGGGGTCAACTACTACCGCGTGCTTGTATATCTCATCGACCGCGATTACTTTCAGGCGCAGGAACTCCGTGTAGTCTTTCCGCAGCTTGGCTACAAGGTTCCGTCCCTCCGGCGTAGTCATTAGCTTATCTATGGTCACAAAGTTTTTCTCGCACTTCACCATATCGTCGGCGAACTCCGCGTTCATTCGCTTTCTGATCGAGTCGTCGTAGAGCGGCATAGAGTAGAGGGCCATGCGCATATTCGACAGTTCGAGCGCGATGTCGTCGACCGCGCTGACCGCGGCGAGCCTCTCCTCGTACATCCTGTTGACGATCTTTTCCAGCTTACCCGTGCTGCTGATGCCCATAATCCCGACAAATGCGGCAACGGTTGAAATGACCATAAAACCTGCTATAAGTTTAGGCGCGATCTTGACGTTATTTAGCATTGAACCCAATCCCCTTTCGTTCAGGATATCGGTAAATGATCAAGATTATGGCAATAATGCCGCTTATCTGAAATGCGGAAGTTCTGCGGATCTAATGGGCGGTTTCGTACCCCCGTATATTATATAATATATTATTGCCGCCTTAATGTCTATAAAATAATGGAAAAAGTTGAAAATCGTGTTAATGGGGTCTGTATGGTCCGTAAAGAAGGCTGGAAAGCGGCGCGGGCGTCAGATGGTGTTCAGATCGAACCAGTCTTTTATGACCCAGAGCCTGTCTCCCGTGCGCCTGTCTGCTTCCCGTTCGAGCAGGAACACCTGCATCTGCCCCTCCTTCTGGGTGCAGTAGAGCGTATCGCGGAACCCTATGCAGAGCTCGCCGGATGTCATCCTGACCTCCACGTGCGTGGTGTCGTCCCCGTTTAATCGGTAGCGGAAGTCCCTCTCGTCGATGATGGGGTACTCCGTGAATTCTATCTGGTCGGCCATGCTGAACAGGCGCCGGTGCTTGGCCAGCTCGCTCGCCTGCCCCCAATAGTAGTAGTTCCCCGGCCTGACGTATTGGTAATTGTCGGTCTCCTCGATTCTGGCGATTATGGCGTCTGTTGGGTGCGATGCGGCGTAGGCGTCCGAGTAGTCGGGGGAGATGAAGAAGCGGTACGTCCCGTTTTGCGGCAGCAGTTCGGTGAACAGGTCGATCCGTTTGTCCTCGTAGGCGCGGAACAGGTGCTCTATGGTGCCGCGCGGGGTGGAGCGGATGTTCGGGCCCTCCTCCGGGAAGCCGGTGGGCGGGAAGAACAGGGTGTCGCAGGATATCGCGGCCAAAAGCGCAAGCGTCAGCGTGAGAGCTGCCGGCAGGGCTGCGGCGGGCACCCGCTTTTTGCGGGGGTCAGGGTTCGAAAAACGGCGCGTTGCCATCGGGCACGTCCTTCCAGTAGCTTATGACCCAGTCCGGCTCCCTTACAAAGTGGAAGTCGGCCCTGCCCGTGCAGACCTGCCGCCCGCCGAAGTAGACGGTGTACGGCACGTTCTCGACGATCTGCCTGTTGCCCTCGAACCTCTTGTTCGCCCTCTCGGCCTGCCACTGCACCAGCGACGCCTGCGTGCGCAGCCGGTTGAGCATCTGGACGACGGGCTCGCGCCCCTCTATGCGGCGGAAGAGCGTGTACTCGAATGTGGCGCTCTCCGTGAAGTAGTCCCGGTAGTCCATATTGACGGCAGACTCGCGGGCGATGCGGATGATGTCGCCGATGTTGAGCTCGTCCTCGATGACCGTGCTGGTAAGCGGGGCCTCCGGGGTCTTCATGTCGAAGATCGAGCAGGCGGGGCATAGCAGGCATATCAATAATGATGCGGCTGCCGCTGCGGCTGATTTTTTAATAGTGTTGATCATACGGTTATCCCGACCTTTTGGCGATTTGTACCGACTTTTTTGGGATTTATCCCGACTCTGCGCCGAGTTCTCCCGACTTTTCTCTGATTTATACCGACCATCAAAATCCCCCTTCCGCCTGCAGCCTGAAGTCCCAGTAGCCAAGCGCGTCGTTCCCAACCACGAATGTCCGGCTAAGTTGCGCGCTGACCTCCGCCATACCCCTTATCCTTACCGCCGCGTTGATGTACGGCTTTACCGAGTACCCGTCCTCATTACTTAGAATATAATTTCCGTCACGGTAATTCCGGTCTCGCGCGACGGTAATTGCGTTTCCCGCCTCGATTATAGCCGTCCCCGGGCTGAGCCGCACCGCCAGGTCCGTCGTGTAATAAACCGACTTGCTCGCGATGGCGTAGTACCCGGTCCGCGCCGTACTGTCGTTGGCCAGCTCCTCCACCATATACTCCCGGCCGTACCAGTATCCGTAATCGGAGAATTTGATGTTCCATTTGCAGCTGAGCCCTGCAAGCGGCGTGGCCTGCCACTCGGCGGCGAAGAGCGAGTTTACGGCGCGTGAGTAGCGGGGCCGCTGCAGCGCCTTCTGGTGGAACGCCGGGAAGTGGAACTTGCCGGCCTTTGCCTCCGCCGAGAGCGCCTCGGTGATTAGCAGCTCGTTTGCCGGCGCCCACTCTACGATAACGCCCACCCGCTGCGTGTTGTCGGTGCGGTTGCTGCTGCTTTTCGCCTGTTTGAGGAACACGAGGTCGTAATCTATAAACTCCCCAAACGCTTCCGCTCTAAAGGTGCTGTCGTTTTTGTACTCCAGCGCGAGCCTCTGAGAGCGGGTGCGGCGGTCGCTGTCGTCGCTGTTGGTTACCGTGTCGCGCCCGCTTATGTAGAAGTTCGGGTACTCGGTGAGGAAGCGCGAGAGGCTGAAATCGTACTTTAGGCGGTACGCTTCCGAGAGCCGCAGAACGACGCGGTGGGCGGTGCGCGGGTCGAACGACGAGTAGTCCCACAGGTTGACCTTCAGGCTGTCGTCGTTGGCGGCGGTCCACACCTCGGCCATATTCTTGCCGAAGAGCTTGTCGTGCCCGCGCCACTCGAAGGTCATCGCGCCGCTGTAGCAGAGCCCGGCGGCCGAGTCTGTAGACAGCGCGCCCGAAAGCGTCTGGCGGATGGTCTTCTCGTCGCGCCGGCGGCCGTCGTCCAAAAATTCGAGCCGGTTCTCGCTAACGGAGTAGTAGGCCGACGGGGTAACTATGAATATGGGCCCGGCCTTGTACCCCGCAGTGGCGGTAACGGTGCGCTCCACGCGCCACGGCGTCTCGGTGAAGAGCGCGGCCCGGCTGTCGGCGCTGCCCTCAAGATACCCCTCGCGCCCGTTGAACAGGGTGAAATCGCCGTACATGAACAGGCTGTCCCTCTCGCCCACCTGGAGGGCGCCGAGCGCGGAACTGGTTACGGAGGCCATGCCCGCCCCCTCGATCCGCCGCCCTAAGCCGTCCGCGTAAAAGTAGACGGGGGCGAACGGCAGCTGGTCTTCGTAAGACCCAAGCTGAAACGCCCCGTAAGCCCCTACGCTGCTGCGGTAGTCGCCGACCGTAAACCGCCCCGCCAGCGAGTCAACCCGCCGGCCCGAAATGCCGGCCCGCAAATTAACGGGTACCCCCGCCGCGCTGAACCCCGCCGTGGGGCCGATGTCGATGGTCGACAGCGCGTTGCGCCCGCCGCGGTCGCTCGAATATTGCGCTATGGGCGTCCAGTCGAGGCCGGGGGTGAGCCAGCCGTGGCTGGACAATTGCCATGCCAGCGACCCCGACGCATTTATGTAGTGCCGGTTGTGCTGAAGGCGGTCGCGGCGCAGCTCGTACCACAGCCCCTGCTCCAGGGATACATTGCCGAAAGAGTGCGAGTAGACAAAGTTGTTGATGCCGGTGTACGATTTGTCGAAAACGGCCTGATCGACGGAGATGTGGATATCGCGTTGGCTTATGGAGGCGGAATCAGCTTCGGCGCCCGTGTTGATACCCGCACCGGTACCATCATCATCCCCCTCTTCCTCAACGGCGCGGGGATAGGTAAGCTCCGGCGGGAAGCGCTGCGCGGCGGCATCTGTATTGATAACGGCAATTATTGTCAACGCGAGTATGATCGGTAACCGTTTTGTCATTTAGCGTTCACCCGCCTGTAAAAATCAAGCCACTCACCAGTGCCCAGATCCTCCGGCCTCACGGCCCCGTCCATCCCCATTT
The DNA here is from genome assembly GCA_009786415.1 of Chitinispirillia bacterium. Lineage (GTDB taxonomy): Bacteria > Fibrobacterota > Chitinivibrionia > Chitinivibrionales > Chitinispirillaceae > GUT77. The sequence goes on from WQTH01000060.1 coordinate 8,517, forward strand.
GTACGAGGGTATCCCCGTAAAACTCCTTATCCCGCCCCAGCTTCAGCGACATTATCTTGGCCAGCTGCTTGCGCCTCATGGAGAACCCGCTGTCCACAAACGAGAAAAAATCCTCCCACTGCCCGCGCTCCAGTTTTGTATCAACATCTTTGTCAACAATAATCTGAAATACCGATGAATCGACATTGGGGCGGGGGAAAAACGCGCCGGGCGGGACGTTGAACAACAGCTTCGCCGCCCCGAAGAACTGGCAAAATATAGACAGCCACCCGTTCTGCCTGCTGTGCGGCGACGAGACGATCCGCATCGCCACCTCCTTCTGCACCATGAACGTGCAAGACACCACCTGCGGCGCGTACATCAGCGTCTTCTTTATAATAAGGGCCCCGATGTTGTACGGCAGGTTCCCGGCAACGTGAAGCGGAAACCCGGCTTTCCCGAAATCAAACCCCATCACATCCTCATGGTGGATGCGGTAATCCCCATCCCCCAGTTTGCCCCTCAACGCCTCGACCGTGTCCCCGTCTACCTCCACCAAATGCATCCCCGGAAACCTTTCCAGCAGGTGGACGCTCAGCGCCCCGCGCCCCGGCCCGACCTCAAGCACGCGCTCCCCCGCCTCTGCGGGTACGGCGGCGGCGGCCCGGGCTGCGTACGCCGGGGCGGTCAGAAAGTGCTGTCCGAGATACTTTTTTGGGCCCATCATCCACCGGTCAATGCGCGAAATTCGAGTTTTACGGCGATAATTATCTGCATTAGCGCCATTTGGGGGACTATCCCCCAATATATAATTTAATTATTACCACGCGCCATACGCTAAAATATATTATTAAAGACACGATTAAATATTATGCCGGTGCCGTTTGGAATCACGGCTGTCGCGCAGTCGCCGGACGGTACCGGCATAATATTTAATCGTGGGATTTATAATCCAGATGATGAAGAGTATCAGGGTGTGGCTGCCGGCGCTGACCGGCTGCGGCTGAGGTCTCGGCGGGGAAGGGCGTTTTTTTTATTATTTTTTACGCAATACTTCCAGCCACTATATCGTAATCATCTATAGGAAATACACCGTGCGTACGTCATTTTTTTTGCAACAAATCGCATATACATCAAGCGCCCGTAATGTTTCATTTGTAAATATGACAATAATCTGTTTCCGGTTTTTTTAGCGGTAAAAATAGTAAAAAAAAGGCTTGATTTTTTGGAAATTTTGTGCTATATTAAAAGCATGGGTAAATCGGAATTTCCTGTGAGCGGTGCAGGCAATACAGAGCGGTTTGAAAGACCTTGATCATATTAACCGGTGATTGCAACAGATAATTATTCTTTGATATATAACGGTGAGATGAGGTGTCCCATAAACATTAAAAGAAGAGGGGTCTGTGATATGAGCGTAAACATGAGAGAGTACCCGCCTGCGGCTGATGAGGCGCTTCTTGAGCGCGGGGCAGAGAGTTTTAAGAGCGGCGATCATGATGTAGCGGTTGCGTCGTTTTCCGGGGCGATCCGCCTCAACCCGCGTAATGATAAAGCCTTTGCCGGTCGCGCTATGGTCTACTACGACTTAAAAAACTACGGCGCGTCCGACCGTGATTTTCAGGCAGCCATAAGGCTCAATCCCAATGAGATCAGTTACTATAATCTTTGGGCGTATTCCTGCTACAAAGCAGAGCGTTACAACATCGCCGCAGACCTTTGCCGCTCGGCGATAGAGGTTGATCCGGATTGCCACGACGCCTACCACCTTATGGGCCGTATATGCTACGCCATATGCGAGTACGAGTCTGCCGTCAGTCAATATGACGAGGCCATAAAACGCTCTCCAAGCCCCGTTGACGCCTACTACCACAACCGGGGAATGGCTTACTTAGACTTGAAACGGTACGACGACGCGATAAGCGATTACACCGAAGCGATAAAGCTCAACCCTGAAGACGCCATACTGTACACATCGCGGGCGCTGGCTTACTACCATACAGGCCGGTACGACGACCTGATAAACGATTGCACCGAGGCAATAAGGTTCAACCCCGAAGACGTTTTCCTGTACGCCCTGCGGGGGCGGGCCAACGACCTTACAGAGCGGTCGAGGTGGCAAGCGGTATCGGCGCCAAGACAGTCGGGCAGTACCCGAAGAAGAATTCACTCCGCCTCAACCGTTAAGATGCCCAGCACGCCCTGGAGCAGCAAGGCGAGGCGATAGACAACTTCAAACAGGAGTGATGCGTTTATTGGATGGGCGGGCAACAACGGGTTGCCCGTCTTATCATTTCCATCGTATATTATGACGCATTACGCCAGCCTCGCAACATCTCTTCTCGAGGCCAGCCCTTTCCCCTTAAATTTTTTTCGTATGCGACCAATTCTGTCGTACGCAAAAATTATATTGTAGAAAGATAAAAGCCTGACAGGGGCCTAATCGGAATAAAAAATGCGCAAATAGTCATACTGGAGGAAAATATGGACATATTCGCGATCATTGCGGTTGTTGTATGCACGGCAGCAATAATAGCCGCAGTAGTGCTGACAGGCAGAAAAAACGGCGCGGGCCGCTCCGTACCGCCTGACTACAATGATGTACTGCGGAAACTCGCCGTTACGGAGTCGGAAATCGCTGCCAGAACGGCGGAGACGTCACGGTTAGCGGCGAAGATAGAGGAGCTTACCGGCGAAAACAAGGCGCTTGCCATCGAGCAAAGCCGCTTGAACACGCTCTGTGAATCCGCCAAAGAGAGCGAACGCGCCGCCCGTAGCGATAAGGATAAGGCGGATGGGCAGGCCGCTGAAAAACAGGCAAAAATTAACGACCTGGAAAAAGCGGCTGCCGTGCTTCAGGCGAAACTGGACGCGTCCAACCATAAGTTAGAGAGCCAGAAATCGGAAATCGAAGCCATACAGGAGCATATAAAAACGGTATTTAAAAACATCGCGGCTGAGATTTTGGACGAAAAATCGAAAACCTTTTCCGAAGGTCTCCAGAAAGAGCTCAACCCAATCGTCAACCCGCTCAAAAAGGATATCGAAGAGTTCAAAAAAAGGGTCGAGGACGCGCAGAAAGATTCCAAAGAAGACGCCACCAAGCTCACAACCATGATCAAGCTGCTCAACGACCAAAGCCGGGATATGAGCGAAAAGGCGGAGAATCTCACCCTCACACTGCGCGGCTCTACGAAAGTTCAGGGGGATTGGGGCGAATTCATTTTGCTTGACCTGCTGGAAAAAGCCGGGCTGCGCGAAGGCGAGCAATTCAGCTTTCAACAAAACTTCGCGGTCGCGGAAATTGACACCGGAGAAAGCCGGAGAAACGTGCGCACAGACGTGATCGTAAACCTGCCTTCTGATAACCGCAGCCTCGTTATAGACTCCAAAGTCTCTCTAAACGCATATTACGATTACGTGAACGCGGCGAGCGAAGAGGAACGCGGCAAGGCGCTTGACCGGCACATAAGCAACATCCGCAGGCGCGTAAAAGAGCTGGCGGAGGCGGGCTACCACCGCCTGCCGGAAATGAAAACGCCGGACTTCGTGGTAATGTTCGTACCCATAGAACCGGCGCTGCTCACCGCGCTCCACCACGACAGAGATCTGTGGTCCTACGCATACGAAAAGAAGATACTCTTCGTCAGCCCCACCACCCTGCTCTACATTGTACGCATAGTAGATATGCTGTGGAAACAGAAAGAGCAGGTGCTGAATGTGCAGGACGTGATGGACCGCGGCCTGAAGCTGTACGAAAAATTTGTAGGCTTTCTCAATGACATGGACAAAATCAACGAAAGCCTGAGTAACGCAAGAAAGCATTACGACAACGCGCGCAGTAAACTCAACGACGGCCCGGGCAGCCTGACCAGACAGGTAGATATGCTGCGCAAGCTCGGCGTGGATGTAAAGCGTGAAAAGAGAATCCAACCCAAATGGCTTGGACCCGAAGAGGCCGAAGAGACGGAGTTCACAACGGTCACGGAGGACGCCGGGGAGGTGAGGGACGAGTACAGTGAGGATGCCCAATGAGGGATTATGTGAGTTTCAGTAGTATTATCAAGGACTTATGGACTCAGACACCGTTAGGCGCAATTAGGATTATGCAGCGGAAGTATTGACCTTTTTGTTGCCATAATGTATGTTATAATCGTTAATGTATGTTATAATCGTTAATGTATGTTATAATCGTTGAATCGGTTTGTGTGATATGCACATGACCGTGGGGACAAATATCTCTTGGTAAGGATGGTGTTTGTTATGGCAATACCGGCCAAAAGCAATCAAGGTACTGTTGTACCCTCCGAAAATGAAAAACGCTTTTTTGCAGATATTTCCCAAATATTGGCGGAAGGGCGTAAAAAAGCACATACCGCAGTTAAATCCGCAATGGTGGAGACATATTGGCATATTGGCAGGCGGATTTTTGAGCAGGAGCAGCATGGCAGAGAACGGGCGAATTACGGCGATCATCTGCTCGTCAACCTGTCCCGCTACCTTAGCGATACGCTCGGCAAGGGCTTTTCTGTCGCCAATTTATGGAATTTCAGGCAATTTTATCTCATTTGGCCAAGCGATGGATTTCTCTACACACTGTGTAGAGAAATGAGTTGGTCCCACCTACGCCTGATTATGCGCTTGGACAGCGAGAAAAGCCGCGAATACTACCTGAATGAAACACGGGCGCAGGGATGGAGCGTCCGCATTGACCTGAAAACGCAAAAATTGACCCATCAAGACATCGGTCAAATAGACATGTACGTGCGCATGTTCGACGACCTGAAACGCGGACCGGACGATAACCCAACCATAGGAATAATCCTCTGCGCAGACAAGGAAGAAACGGTGGTAAAATACTCCGTACTCTCAGATAACCGCCAACTCTTCGCGTCAAAGTACAAATTAATCCTGCCCACAGAAGAGGAACTGACGGCGGAACTAGAACGGAATATACGCTATCTGCGCGAGGAGGGCAAGGCAGAAGATTAGACGCTATCGCGCCCCGCACCACCCCTCTAAAACAACGTCCCGCGCAGCTTAAACGCGCTGGTATCGGGAATACGGGGGTTGTTTGATGGCGATTGATAGTGATTTTTTAAAAAATAGAGCCTAATATGTTGATTTTAAATAAGTTATGTTAAAAAATAATAAAAAAGTTGCTATTGTGGATTGGCATATCGTATATTTTATAGGAATCAGAGAGGTTTTTAAGGCAAGGATAAGACCATGAAATATACTAAAATACGCGAAGAAGAGCTGAAAAATAGGGTAGGCGCCGATTTTTTCGAGAAATTCAACTGTACTCGGATCGTCGGTTCCATTGACTTCGCTGTGAAGTTCAAACGCTCGAACAATGCACTTGATTTTAATGACGAATATCTGCTGTGGGCTGAGGCTAAGGTTAAGCCCGACGGCATCCCGGAGATGCTTACGCAGCTTGTACTAACCATCGGCAAGGCGCGGACATTCGACAAAATCCCGCCCCCGCCGTTTCTTGGTTGCTTCGACAACGCAAAAATTGCCTTTGTGCGCTACGCTAACTTTCATGACATTTTTAATTTGAGCGACTTAAACTGGAAAGTTCCGCCCTCCGACCGCGAAACGAAAGAGTTTAAAAAGGTTGAAGCATATATAAATAAAATCATCGACAATGATACATCGCATGAAATTTATATTTTTGATTTTGAAAAAGATGAAAAAGAACTGATACAATTTATCCGCGAAAACTTTGTTCTTGGTAAAACAGAAACAACAAAAATCAGCATCAATAAGAATAATTTTATCAGCATTTACAATAAATGGCTCGAAGCGGTAAAACCAAGCATCAGGGTAGACTGGGAATTTGTAAAGAAAGATGGGATAATTGACGGAGACTTCTATTTGGCAGATTTGTTATCTGACGAGAACAAAACCCTGAAAGACAAGTTATATGTTCTCCTAAAATACAACGAGTATGAAGTGAATAAGGGAATCGGCCGTTCCGGAATGCTTGAGTTTATGCGAACAGACTTTAAAGACAAACAAAAGGCACACACGCAATTTTGGGCCAAATACAAACGTCCACCTCTTGAAGAATACTGGGACTACATAGTAAACCGCCGGGATTTACTCGTACCGCAAGATGTGCGGGAACGAAAAGGGTCTTTCTTTACGCCTAAAATTTGGGTAGAGCTTTCGCAGAAGTACATCGCAGACGTTTTAGGGGAAGACTGGCAGGACGAATACTATGTATGGGATTGCGCAGCAGGAACCGGTAATTTGCTTGCAGGATTGACCAATAAATACAATATTTGGGCCTCGACGCTTGATAAAGCAGATGTCGATGTAATGAAAGATCGTATTAAAAATGGGGCAAACCTGCTTGAAGACCACGTATTCCAGTTTGATTTTTTGAATGACAGCTTTAATAAACTGCCGAAGGGCCTGTTAGATATTATCAATGACGAAGAAAAACGCAAAAAATTGGTTATTTATATAAATCCACCCTATGCTGAAGCGGATAATCGAAAGGGCGAAGGAAGAGCGGGCGTTGCAGAATCTGCCATTCATATAAAATATTCCAATTTAATGGGTTATACCAAGCGTGAACTGTACATTCAGTTTCTAACGAGAATTTATTGTGAAATTCCAAACGGTATTATAGCAGATTTTTCAAAATTGAAAAATTTGCAAGCACCACGGTTTCAAGTTTTTCGACAGTTTTTCCGAGCGTCCCTCAAAAAAATTTTTTTGGTTCCAGCAAATACTTTTGACAATGTGGTTGGTGATTTCCCAATTGGTTTTCAAATTTGGGATACAGGTATTAAAGAAGATTTTGAATATATTTCTGCTGATGTTTATGACGAAAATAAAAAGTTTATTGGGAACAAAACTCTTTGTACGTACGACAATGTCAAGCTTATAAATAACTGGGTAAAAACATATAGAACTTCAAACTCCAAATCAATCGCAACAATCATAGGCGTCGGAAGTGATTTTCAAAATCAAAGATTAGTTCGATTTGGAGAACCGCACATGAAAGTTCCTGCCGATAACCACAATTGGCAGATAACGAAGGATAATTTGAT